>JAJZVR010000112.1 GCA_021847065.1 Planctomycetota bacterium
CAGACGAACCCGCGTGATGCTTTTCCGGTAAGGGATTCGGTGGGCTGGGATTCATTCATTGGATGGGGTCTCGCTGCCTTTTTTACTGCGGGCTATGATACCGGGGATGGGTTGGATTGGCACGCGCTGCCGCGCCCCAACGGCGCGAGGAAGCCAACGGGGTCCAAGTTTCCGTGGGTCCCGCCGTGGGTCCCGCTTGCCGCAATCCTCATGCGGATGTAGCATCGTGCGGTGTGTTGAACTGCCGTCCCACCGGCGGGGTGAGATGGCCGGAAGGATTTCCGGGCGGTTGGTGCGGCGGGTTGAAGTTTGGGATGGTGTGCGGAATCGGCGGGGAACTGCCTGAAGGTGTTATGAAAATAGGTTTCCTCCTGCCTGCCAAGCTATCGTTGGATGGAGCCGGTAACGGTGTTCGCGCCCAGGCCCTTGCGCAGGCGGCGGCACTGGAACAATGCGGCGTAAGCGTGGCGTTGCTTAACCCTTGGGTAACGTGGGATCAACAGTCCGTTGATCTCGTCCATTTTTATAGCGGCGGCATGCCGATGTTTGGAATTGAGCGCAGGCGGGGCGCACAGGGTTCACCAAAACTTCTTTTTTCTCCGATCATTGATTCAAACGAACCCAATTATCGCTATCGGCTGGCCGCTGGACTGGGCACTGTATTGCCGAAACTGTTCACGATCCCCGGAGAGCTGCGCCGCCAGGCAATGGGCGCTGGCCTGGTAGTCTGTAGGTCCGAACATGAAAAAGGGCGCGTCATACACGGGTTGGGAATTGATCCCGGCAAGGTGCGGGTCGTGCTCAACGGGGTAAATCCGCCGGGGTCCGTCGATGCCGCGCCGGTGCTAGCGCGGCTCAATCTTCCGGCTGAATTTGCGCTGCATGTCAGTTCTTACACTCAGCCCCGCAAGAATGTCGTGAGACTGGCGGAGGCCATCGGCCCAACCGGAATTCCGCTGGTAATTGCGGGAACTGCTGCGCCCGGGGTAATACTCGAAAGGCTGAAGGGGTTGGCGCAGAGGTATTCCAACATCCGGCTTTTGGGGTTCATGGAATCTTCGGATCTCGCGGCGCTTTACAGCGTCTGCAAGGTTTTTTGCCTGCCAAGCCTCCACGAGGGCACGGGGCTTGTGGCGCTTGATGCGGCGGCATACGGCGCGGAAGTTGTCATAACCCGCAACGGTGGGCCGCCGGATTATTTTGGTCGATGGGGTCGCTATGTTGATCCGTACGACGTGGACACGATCCGCAGGGCGGTTGTGGAGGCGTGGAAGGCACCGCGTACCGGAGAGTTGCGGCGGCACGTATTGGAAACGCTGACGTGGGAAAAGTCGGCGCAGCAGCTTATTGCGGCGTACGAAGAAATTCTGAACATCCGTTAGCGCGGAGAATGGGGCAATCCCGGCGGTCGCTCGGAAAGTCGCCCGGGCGAAGCAGCACGTCGAGATTGTAGGGACGCGCCTGGCGGCGCGCAATCGGTGAGGCCGCCGCATCAAGTTGACTTGTGCGCCCGATGGAAAATGGCGGTATTTCGATTCTTGTCGGGCGGATTAATCGCGCTGCATTTCAGCCACCTAGCGGTTGAAATCGCCGTATCCGCGCTGGTGCCCAGCGGTACGGGACAGCCAATAACGCGGTGGCTCGTAACGCGCCTCCGACGTGAATGGGGGGTCAAAGTTGCCCTCGACCAGGTCGCTTCGGACGAAAAAGGCGTTGACGCCGTGCAGGTCGCAGCCAACCAAGGAGTAACCGAGTTTTAGCCCCAACGACTCGAATGCCTTCAGGCTCGCGCCATAGTAAAAGGTCCCGTCGTACCACTCATCTGCGCGATATTGCACTTTCCAATCCAGCCAAGGCGGCATGGTGGCGTTATATTCCACTACGACCAGCCGAGCCTTAACTTGCGACAACGCTTCCCAAATAAAATACGTGTTCCGATCTATGTCGATCGACAGGAGGTCGACCTCGTCCGGCATCCCGGCGGATACAATTAAGCTGTTCACGTTTTCAGCGGTTATAAATGACTCGATGAATTTCAGTTTTCCGTCGGATGTGAGCTTGGCGAATTTTTGACGGATTATTTTCCCGTTCCTTGGCGAACCGTCCATCCATAAGCCTGTCCATCCCTGCGAGAGAAGGAACGCGGTGTTATTCTCCAGCCCGTCGCCCACGCCGATCTCAATAAAATTCTTTTTTTGGGACCCGATCCGGCGGAATATCTCGGCAATAATGCCGTCCTCACCGTTCTGCGAGTATACCTGGTGCTCGAAATGGGCCAGATCTCGTGGGTTGGCGTGTCGTTGGGACTGCATCAAGTGTTGGACAAACGCCTCTTGTTGCCCGCGTGCATTTACCCTTGCTCGCTCGGTGACAATGTCCGGAAAACGGAGCCGCCGTCCTGCAACGCGTAGGCACCTCGCGGCTAACGCCGATAATTTGTTCATTCCAGCACTCCGCTTGGTTCTAAGAGGCCGCCAGATATTATGGCCGCCGGCCCGAAATATCCTGTTCGTTTCCTCCACCGCCGCCGCAAGTGCGTGGCCTTTCGGCCATCCACATGCACGATACGCAAAGGAATTGAGGTATCTTACCTCCCGTTTAGAAAAAATGCGATACCACCTTCATTGAGACGGTTACCGGCCAATTGTCCGGGGGCGGTTCGGCGGCGGCTGGCGCGGTTTACGTAAGGCGCCACGATCAATTTCCACTGATCACGGATCATGGATCAAATTGGGTTACAGGTTACAGGTTACAGGTTATCAACGAACAACGAACAACGATCAACGAACAACACGACGAAGAATTCAGAATTCAGAATCTAGAATCTAGAATCTAGAATTATGGGGCGACGGGCGATTCACCATCCCGATCACAATTATTTAAGTCGAGGTCATCGGGATAAACTCTGTCACAACGACACAAAGATTGTGTTCTGTCCTGATATTACTGAACCTACTGATTTTTACAAAGAGGTAGGGGAGGGAGCGGAGTGCCCACGAGCAACGAACAACGAGCAACGCGACGAAGAATCCTGAATCCGGAATCCGGAAGCCGGAGTCAACGATCAACGATCAACGAACAACGAACGACACGACGAAGAACCTAGAATCCGGAATCCGGCAAGCCGGACGGTATTTTGCTTTTTGCTTACCACCAAGACACAAAGACACAAAGGCGCGGGGAATAAATTAGAGAGTACCCGGCGCGGACGGTTAAGGACACTACTTTAAGACCAATTCACAAGGAGGTAGCAGAGGTGGGCGGAGGACTAACGATGCGGACGATGGCAGCTTCAACGAACAACGGGGGATTCAGAATCTAGGACCGAGAATCTAGAACCTAGGAGCCGGAAGCCGGAGTCAACGAACAACGAACAACGAACAACGACACTCGGCGAAGAAGCCAGAATCTGGAACCTAGAACTTAGAACCTGGAATCTAGAATCATGGGCAGCGAACCACTTTCCAAAACCCGCCGCGCCACGTACCGCCAAGGAGGACATTTTAACTTTGGCTTGACGGTACTCAGGTGCATGATGGCGGGTTGGCGTTAATTTGTTTATGCTGTTCTTTGCGATGTTACTACACAAAAAAAGAATTTATGTTGACACCTCGGTTATCGGGGGCTGCCATGACGCGGAATTCTCCGTCGACTCACGGGCGCTGATAGCGTTGGCATTGCGAGGCCGGGTTACGCTGCTGCTGAGTACGATTGTGATTGGTGAGTTGGCTTTTGCGCCGGAGTTGGTTCGGAAGGAGATTACGCGGTTGCCAGGTTCGGCAGTTGAGGAGGTTCCGATAACTGAGGAAGTTTTCGCGCTCCGGGATGCATATATCGCCGCCGGCGTCGTGACAGCAAAATGGCTGGACGACGCGGGCCATGTCGCGGCGGCATCGGTTGCGCGGGCGGATGCAATTGTCTCTTGGAATTTCAAGCATATTGTTCAACTGGATCGAATAAAAGGGTATAATATGGTCAACAGGGGCTTGGGATACCCAGATTTGGTGATTGTAACTCCAACGATGGTGACGCATGAACAAAAAGAAGAATAAAACGTTTGACTGCGTGGAATTCAAACGCAAGGCGCAATCTCATATTTACAAAGATATTGCACCGCTGAACGCGCGTGATCAGGCAGCCTATTTTGAGTCACTGGCGACGGAGGGTAGTCTTGGCCGTTGGTGGAAAACGGTGCGCCGGAAGCGACGGCCCACCGAGGCTGGGAGAGATCAAAGGTGCCGGGCCGCTGGGGCAGTATCTCGAAGCGCGGGCGTAAAAACTCAATAGTAAAGCGATCCGGTCTCTAGCCTGTCCAAGGTAATGGCCGGGATTGCGATGGGTCTGAAATGTCCCGTAACCTCCCATCATCCTCCATCCATCCTACGCCGTGTCGTTGTATCGTCGTGGTGAAAATCTTTCGCGCTTACCCGGCACGCCTCTTACCACCCGCTACTGGCCGCAATGCTATCGAGCGCACTCCCAACGCCTGGAGCATGGCATCCGCATATTCAACGCGTACCGACCGTTTGTCCGCGAGAAACTCGTATACCGCGGACTCGGGCATCTGCGGGCAAAATGGACGGGCAAGCTTCCACAGTCGATGGCCGGACAATGATTGCCGACGCATTCCCTCGGCCACGGCATTCCATATCGGGCCATGACGTTTAACATGGCGTACCTCGGCTGGATCGCTGGTGTCAATGGGCCGGGAACTGGCCCGTCCAATGCGTTGCATATCCGCAGCGGAAGGTGGCCTGATCTGCGACGCGTCGAAACGAATGTTTTTAGATTCCTGCTGTTTCATGTTGGTAGGCCTTTCGTTCGAAACTCGTTGCCGGACGGGCGCTGATGATGCGCGTAACGCTTAGTCCGTCCTCGTCGGCAGGAAGGGTCCATACGACCAGAAATATCTTCGCGGGGTCGTAGGGATAGGTGCCAAATGTTTTCCACCGGTACTCCTGTTTCGAGTGCGGCCCGTCGAACAGGGTGATGTGGTTTCGTTGGGCGAGGGGATCGGCCAATACCGCCGCTGCCTCTTCAAACGTAATTCCATGCTTGGCAATATTCTCCTGAGCTTTCCGGCTATCCCATTCAAACCGTTCGTGTGGCACAAAGTCTCTTCATAAAAGAAATAATACTACCGAATTCGGTAGAAAGCAACTGTTGTCACCCGTTGAGGTACCTACTCCAAAATCTCGCAACCCGTAGCATACACTTTAACCTTTCCTCTATCATCCGTCACCTTGGGGGTTCCGCTAACAGCCGTCAGCTCGTGGTTGATTTTTTATCTCTGTGGCTAATCGTCGTTGTGTCTCTTCTGGTAAACCCGTTCCTCCGTTGCCTCTGCTTCCTCCTTGTGAATTTATCCATGCAAAGGTTGGACGGACTTTTTTCACCACAAAGTCACAACGACACAAAGATTGTGCTCTGTCCTGATATTACTGAACCTACTGATTTTTACAAAGAGGTAGGGGAGGAAGTGGAGTGCCCACGAGCAACGAACAACGGGCAACGCGACGAAGAATCCTGAATCCTGAATCCGGAAGCCGGAGTCAACGAACAACGAACAACGAACAACGAACGACACGACGAAGAACCTGGAATCCGGAATCCTGAATCCGGCAAGCCGGACGGTATTTTGCTTTTTGCTTACCACCAAGACACAAAGGCACAAAGGCGCGGGGAATAAATAACGGGGGTAACCACAATATTGGTGACCTCCACTTGCCAAAGTGCCGGCGCAATAATTCCAGTTGATGCAGCCGAGGCGAAGTGTTCGGATGAACGCGCGGATGATTCATCGGGAAGAAATAGTGTCGCCGCAAACGAGGCGTCGATAACGGCGGCCATCTACTTCCGTCCCTGCTTTTTCCACCGGTGAACCTCGTTGCGTGTAATCTTGATACCGCGCCGGGAGATCAAGTTTCGAATCTGTTTGAATTCAGAGAGCGCGGTGGTTAAGGATTCCACATCAGAGGGCGTGGCGGGCACCAGCTTGGCCACCGGTTGCCCATGGCGGGTGATAACGACCTCTTCGCCCGCCTGCACGCGATCCAGCAGCCGGCCCAGGCGATTTTTTGCATCAAAAGCTGAACAGGTCGAGGCCATGCGTTATAGTCTAGCTAATGTGGCTGGACTAAACAAGCCGGGCCATCTTGCTGGGCCATCTTGCGCATTGCCGGTTTGCCTGCAATATGCTCAAATACCGTATTGGCCGCGTGGCGAAAGGGTGATCCGGTATGAATCGGGCGGAAATAGTTTCGGGTGTTACAAGCATTGTGGTGAAAATAGGCACCAATGCGCTTACCGGTAAAAATGGGGCGCTGGATCATGCCATTATCACCGCTCTGGCGGATGATTTGGCGCGACTGAGGAAAGAGCGCCGTATCAATATCACTTTGGTGTCCAGCGGTGCTATCGGGGCCGGTATGACCGAAATGGGATTAAGTAGCCGCCCCAAAGATTTGCCGATGCTGCAGGCGGCGGCGGCGGTCGGGCAAAGTTTGTTGATGAATCATTTTGCCCAGGCTCTTAAGCCACATGGTCTGCACGCCGGACAAATTCTTGTTACCCGGCAGGATTTTGAGCACCGTTTGCGCTATTTGAATCTGCGCAACTGTATTCACGCGCTGCAACGCACTGATTCTGTGCCGATTATTAATGAAAATGATGCGGTGGCCGTGGAAGAAATCCGCTTCGGTGATAATGATCTTATCGCGGCGCATATCACCAATCTGCTGCGGGCCAATGTATTGATTCTGCTTTCCGTGGTGGACGGCTTATTGGATGATCAGGGGCGGGTGCAATCTACGGTAACGGGCATGGACGAATCCGTTACGGCCATGGTACGACCGGAAAAATCCACGCGCGGCAGCGGCGGCATGGGCGGTAAACTCGTGGCCGCCGGAACCGTTCGCACGGCCGGCGAACCGGTGATTATAGCCAATGGAAAAACTCCGGGAATAGTTTCGCGGCTCTTGGCCGGAGAAACATTAGGTACGCTGATTCTGCCCGGTGCTCGGCGATTATCCGCGCGCAGCCGGTGGATTGGCCTGACCGCCAAAACGCTGGGCACCCTGACGGTTGATGACGGGGCAATAAAGGCTTTAAAAAACAATAAATCACTTTTGGCCCGCGGGATTACCGCAGCGGCGGGAGAGTTCGCGCAGGGCGATGCGGTGGCGGTGGTGGATGGAGACGGTCATGTCATTGCCCGGGGTCTAAGCAATTATTCGCGGGAAGAAGTGGAGAAAATAAAAGGGCAGAAAACCAGCGGTTTCAAGGCGTTATTGGCGCGGGACACCTGGTATGAAGAAGTCATTCACCGTGATAATCTGGTGCTGGCGCAATAAATGTTTCGCCGACGGCAGAAGCCGAAAAACAAAGGATGGTTCACTTGAACGCACAGCGTGTTGAACAATTGCTCAAACTCCTGGAAACGGATGGAAATGATTGCTTTCTGCGTTATGGCCTGGCGCTGGAATACATGAAAGGCGATCAATTGGATGCGGCGATAGAGCAATTTAACGCCATATTCCGCGTTGATCCCAATTATTCCGCCGCCTATTTCGCATGTGGCAGAGCATTGGTGCAGCAGGGCAAGGTTGCCGAGGCCCGGGAAAAATTTGAGGCCGGCATTCCCGTTGCGGAAAAATCCGGTGATTCGCATCTGGCCGGGCAGATGCGTGAAGCATTGGATTTGCTGGATCAGTAACACACGAACCGTTGGTTGCTGAAAAAATCCCTGGAGCTACCATGAAACTGGCCTTTTCAACCAATGCTTTCACACGCATGTCTCTCGCACGGGCCATTCATGAAATTGCTGCCGCCGGATATTCCGGGGTGGAGATTCTCGCCGACAAACCCCACTGGTATCCCGACACGTTTGTGGCCGCGGAAGCGCTTGTGATCAGGAGGCGATTGGAGAAACACGGCATCCGCGTGAGTAATATCAATGCCAATTGCACCTTCGGCTTCTGGAAACATGCTCCGCCGGAACCATTTTTTGAGCCCTCATTGATTTCCCCGTTACCCGCTTTGCGCGTCGCCCGGAAAAAGATGATTCTCAATACGCTTAAATTTGCCGATGCGGTGGGGGCGGAAAATATCAGCATTACCAGCGGGAAGGCACTTCCCACGATGCCTCCGGAAAGAGCCATGGCGCAATTAATCGAAGGCCTCAAGCCAATATTGGAAGTTGCTGAAAAACTCAATATCCGCGTGGGTATGGAGTGTGAGCCAATGCTGTTTATTGAATGGGCGACGGAATTGAGGCAGTTAATCGACCAAGTTCAAAGCCCCATGCTGGGAGCCAATTTGGATATTGGCCATTCGGTGGTGCTTGGCGAGAACATTCCCGCAATATTAAAACTGCTCCGCGGTAGAATCTGGAATTGTCACGTTGAAGATATTCCCGGTCGCAAGCATTATCACTTGATTCCCGGCGAAGGCAGCATGAATTGGCGGGCTTTAAAAAAAGCTTTGACTGCCATTGATTACGACCGATTTCTCACAGTAGAACTGTATACCTATCCGGATCAGCCGGTGCAGGCAGCGCAAAAGAGCATTGCATTTTTGAGGGAAATATTTTAAGCAGCGGCAAACGTGAAGTACCGCCGGAAAACAGCTATAAGTGTGTATTGATGGAAGTGCCTGCGCCTGCCGGGAGCCTGTCCAAGTAATCGCAATCCCGGCCATTACTTGGACAGACTCCTAGCCAATATGGACCATTACTGACAATTCTGAAACCTGTTTTAAGCGTCTTCGGAATCCTCTTTGGTGGCGGGTTCCACAGGAGTAAATGCGGCGGCTTTGCCGGGACGGACTTGTAGTTTCTGGGCGTGATCCATGAAAAATTCGACTTTGGGTTTTATGATCAGGCCCGCCATGGCTTTCTCCAATTGTTTCTGCGCCCAGCGCAAATAGGTTCGGCGGGATAAATGGGAAATCAGCACCAGTTCATTTTCCAGCTTGGGCAACACTTCAATAAATTCATTAACGTGCAGATGCTGGCCCACCGCCGCCCGCTTGCGATGGCCATGTTCAAAAAAAGTGCACTCGGTAATCAGTATGCGGGCATCGCGCACGCCATCCTGCAACAGCGTTTCACCCATACTCGTATCGCCGGTATACGCGATCAGCGGAACGTCCAAGGTGTAGGTGATTTTTTCGCCGCGAGCTTTCATGTCCCGCAGCATGTGGCCAGGCAAATTTTGCTCGGCCAGTTCCGGTTTAAGTTTTTCCCTCCGATCCAGAAGCAAAAAGCCGGCGGAGGGCACGGTATGCCGCGTGGCAAATGTCCTGACAATTAATCCTTTGCGCAGTTCAAATTCATCGCCGATGTTTAAGCCGATCACGCGGTGTGCAATGGCTTTACCTTCCAAGGCGGTCCATGATTTAATAACGCCGGAGACGGCATCCGCAATGGCTGCGGGGCAGATTACCGTGCCGGGTGTCATGCCTTGGAAAAAGCGTTGAGACAGGTAATAGGCCAATCCTGCGCTATGATCCATGTGGCCATGGGTCAGGAGGCAGAAATCACTGGTCAACACAGGTCGTGGGCACTTGCCGATGTCAAAGACGACATTGAGTTCCGGAGCCTGAATTACCGACTCTTCCCCGGCGACACTGTAACCGAGCAGATGGCAATAGGGCGTTTTGACCACGGCCAGTGACGGCAACAGCGGTGCCTCATGCGGGGGCGCGTTGCCGGTTAAATTCCGCGGTGCCGGTTCGCTGGAAGGAACCGGAGTATTTTGATCAGGTGCTTTCATCATCTCCCGAATTTAATCGAATATTGCCTCTGCGGCAACGTGCCGATGCCGACGTGCGCGGTATGGGGTGATACGATTGCAGGCCAACCATTAGCGCAAAAATATTTATCGTTTGCGCACCGGCAGAACGGTTTTTCCCGTACCGCTACAATGCACGCAGCCCCGGAACGGTGAAGTGGGAAATGAGGCTGCTTGTACCGAAGAAAAAGGCGCGAATCGGCTTGCTTTTGGAGTACGCTTTATGGCGAACCGACGGAATTTAATTTCGCAAGGCAGTTAGAATTTAACGTATTCAGATAATACTGAATACAAAGCAAGTCTCATTGCATAATGAAAGTTTCTGACAGAAGGCGTGTCCATTCTTCATAATAATAAAAAAACCAGGCTGGCGGCCCGAAGGAACGCCAGCCTGGGGAGGGAGAGAGAGAGCAAGATTGGTATCACATCAGCGTTTCGCTGATCAATATTCACTTAACACTGTATATATCGTAGCATCGTATTAGAAAACTTCAACTCTTTTTTTTATTTTTTTTATTTTTTTTTAAGATGGGCTTTTTGGAAAGACCCATAAAAAATGACAAACATTTTGAAAAACGCGTTTTTGGCCGATTATCCGCCGATTTTGTCCGCCAGAAATTCTTTTACCCGATCCGCCAGCAATCGCTCCTGCTGCAAGGTATCGCGGTAGCGAACGGTTACAGTTTGATCTGAGAGCGTTTGCGTATCGATTGTGAAGCAAAATGGTGTGCCCGCTTCATCCATCCGGGCATATCGTTTGCCAATGTTCTGTTTTACGTCAAACTGAATATTCCACGTCTGGCGTAAATCCATGTAAAGCTTCTCGGCGATCTCCGGCATACCTTCTTTATCAACTAACGGGAAAATCGCGGCCTTGATGGGGGCCATGCGTGGATGAAACTTCATCACCACGCCGCTGGGCCGGCCCGGATCATCATGATACGCCTCGCACAGCAGGGCCAAGGTGCCACGATCCGCGCCCGCTGATGGTTCAATAACATGCGGGAAATACCGCTCGTTTCGCTCCTGATCAAAGTATTTGAGCTTATCACCGAGTCCCGAAAATTCCGCGTGTTGCCGCAGGTCAAAGTCGGTGCGGTGGGCCACGCCTTCAAGTTCGCCAAAGCCGGGATCGGTAAATGGAAAGCGATATTCAATGTCGCTGGTGCCCGCCCCGTCCTTGGCGTAATGCGCCAATTCATCACGGTCATGCTCGCGCAGCTGCAAATTTTCACTGGTCAAGCCGATGCTCTGCCACCATTGGAAGCGCCAATCTCGCCACCAGGTGTACCATTCGCGGGCGCTGGATGGATGAACAAAAAATTCGATTTCCATCTGCTCAAATTCACGCGATCGGAAAGTGAAATTCCGCGGTGTAACTTCGTTGCGAAAGGCCTTGCCGATCTGGGCGATGCCGAATGGGATTTTAACGCGGGATGTATCGGTAACATTACGGAAGTTGGCAAAAATACCCTGCGCGGTTTCCGGACGCAGATAGGTCATGGAGGCATCATCATGCACCGCTCCGGTATGCGTTTGGAACATTAAATTAAATTGCCGCGGTTCAGTAAGTGAACCGACTTTTTGTGAAAACGGTGAAGGAATTGTTGCCGGAGATTGCCGCAGTAATGCCGGGTTCAACGGGGCGATAATGCCGAGGAGGGTCTCGCCACGCTGCTCTAAAGTAACTATATCGGTGCCGCTTTCGCGGATGCGCAGGCCGGAGCCGGCGTCTTTGAGCATCTTTTTTCCCTGCTTATCGAATATCTCAGCAGCTTCACCCGCCGTTGCCGCGATCATGGTTAGAACGGGTATTTGGCCTGCGGCAACGGAATTCCCCAACTGCTGTCGGGAAATTTCCGGGCTATCCGCAACGGGGCCTACAAACAATCCGCACAGGTGATCCGCCCGGAACCGCTGCTTGGTTTCTTTATCATCCACCATCGGGTCGTTAAACCCCGTGGCATGGCCGGAGGCTTCCCACACGCGCCGATTCATAATTATTGAGCAATCCAGGCCGACCATATCAATAAGGTGGCCATCCGGGCCTTTGGGGGCGCAACGTACAACAT
>JAJZVR010000113.1 GCA_021847065.1 Planctomycetota bacterium
CAAGCGTACCGCCGGACAGTGTGACGATGCCCGTGCTCGCGCCCAAGTTACCATCCGCGGAAATACTTACGGTGCCAGCGTCAATCGTCGTGCCGCCCGTGTAGGAATTGGCGCTATTACTTAGCGTGACCGTGCCGGTTGGTTGGTTCACAACCAGCGCCAGGTTGCCGGTCAGCGAGCCGGCAATCGTGGTGGCAGCGGAGGATGTGTTACCGTTACCGATGTTCAGTGCAACACTGCCGTTAATTTGATTGTCACCGGCGATATTGCCGCTGATAGTAGAGCCGGCGGGCGTTGCCATGCTAGAGGGATCGATTGTCAGCACGTCTGCAGCACTGCTGGAGTTATAGATTTGAATGCTGGTGCCGGACGCCATGTTCAATTGGCCGATGGTCGCGGATGCACCATCTAAGATAGCCTGCGTCGTATTGGTCATTGTTACGTCGTAGGTAGTTCCGCCGCCGTTGTTGGGATAATTGGGATTACTACTCCAGTTGGTAGCGTCAGTCCACATATACGGTGGTCCCAAAGTACTACCCGCAGTCCATGTTGCGGCGGTATCCGCCCGGAGGCTGGAAATTGAGCCAGCGACTAGCGCTGCAACCGCCAAGGCGATCGCGTTGCGCCCAACATTCATCCTTCCGCTTCGACTCCTTAAATCATTCCGCAGCATAGGCTTACTCCTTAACATCTTGCCAAACCAATACACAATCCGCCTTGCGCGGTACGCTTTTTTTATCATTTGATGCAGCGATAGTGCTGCGGGACTGTCGGAATGCGAGAAGCACCCAACTATCTATACCAGTTCCTCAACCGATACGCCCGAACTTATAAGCTGTGCATCAAATATCTCGTTTCTTCAAAATAGGCAGATAACACACTTAGATTATCGGAAGCTTGTTTCCAGGACTTGAAAAATAGTTTGTAATTTTTTATCTCGACGGCACATTTTCCACCCGGTATACTGCCGCCAGATTAGCTGATAACCAATGAGGTCAACGTGCTCACAATTTCCGGCCAGCAATTGGGAAAGCGCAAACGCCTATTTGATGATTACTCGATACCGCTGCCGCCGGATTCCGGTGACGGTGGCCCTTGGACGCTGCGAAAATTAATTATCACCATTGTCAACCGGGAAGTTGAAGCCTTTACCCGCAGGCAAGCCGAAAATCGGCTGGAAAAAGTACTTTCCTCGCAGCAAATTCAGGCTTCCGCAGCACAGGGCAAAGTTGCCATGGGAGGCCGCAATATACATCAAAAAGTTGATCCGGAATCTGCCGTCGCCAATGCGTTGCAGGCGTTTGAGGATGGCCTGTATTTGGTGATGCTCGACGGCGTGGAACATCGCAATCTTGATGCGGTTATCGCGGTAAATGAGCACAGCCGGGTCACATTTATCCGGCTGGTATTTCTGGCCGGGGCTTAGACGATCGCGCCGCATTGGACGATCAAAACCAACTTTAACATCGGACTTTACAGGGGGTGCAGCATGAATACGCCAGAAGGGGCCAAACCGGATATTAAAACCCAGGTGAATGATGAATTCTGGAAGGGCCAGTTGGCGGCCACAGAATCGCAGGCCGACCCCGTCGTTCGGGCCGTGGCGCGATTTCTCCTGGGAGCCAACGAACGTGGCGAACTGCTGCAAAATCGTGATGTCATTAATAAACTCACCATTCAAAGCCTGCAACGGTTTGTTGGGTTTAACCCAACGCAGCGAGTGCAACTGATCATGACGGTTTTCCCGCACTTCCACGCAACGGTGCTGCATGCACTGGAAATATTTCCGCGATTTCCCTACCCCACCGGTGGCTATCGACAGGCCTTTCGTATTCCAGGTCAGCCACAAGTTACAGACCCGCTGCGGTTCCGATGGTTGGCGGAAATCGCCGTGACACTTCGACCTTATCCTTATGATATTCAGTGGGTGACACGCTGGGCACCATATTTGCGATGCTACGATAACAGAATTTCCATTCTGCTCGCGGCGGCGATGGAGATGCAGGACCAGACCGCGGAGAGCATTTTTACCGCCCTGACTACCGGAACCGCACTACCGGATGGCAGCAGTCCGTTTGGCCGCCATACCATTGTGGCACTGCTGATGGCGGAGCAACCGCGCGGATGGGAATTTGTTGAAAAGCTCCTGATCTCAGCCCAACGCGATGAGGGATTACGACAATCTATTCTCGAAGTGGTGGATGAAGCTCATCCGGATGCCTATATCCGAATGCTGCGGATTATTCTGGAGCATGGCCTGGTCCGGTTTGCTTCTGTAGCACGCGCGGTGTGCGTCTGGTTTGGCTTTATTGTGGATGCCATGCAGGGAAAAATGCTGGAGCATATTCTGGAAGTGGTGTTGAAATATTTGACCGATCCGGCCGCCCGAGCATTGGCATTGCAATCTGCGGATACGCTGGAAACCTACCTGGCACTCTGGTGCGGTGCTTTTGAAAATTTAATGGCGGCCCTGCCGGCGGCTCGAAAAATAATCACCGATACCACCGGCGATCGCCGCCTGGCTGGTGCGTCGTTTCTGGCACATTGCCAAGTGCCGGCTGCCAGCGAGGTTCTAGGAAATATGGTGGAAGATAGCGACCCGCGGGTTGCCGCGCTGGGGTTAATGCAATGCGCCCGGCGTAGTACCGAAGGGAAAAAGGGCGTGTTTGATCGACTTATAAGACAAATTGAAGTCCTGCCCGTGACCGCAAAAGTCATTTCGCTTAGCCCATTGCCGGTACCAGCCGTTAGTGTATCGCGGGAACTGGCCGCCGATGCACTCGTGGGCGCTTTGGAATCCCGCTCACCGCTGGAACTTGTGGCGTACATGCCCAAGATGAGCATTTCCGGGCGTACGCGGAGCATGGATGCGATATCCGAAATTAACCCGCCAAATGCGGCAGTACGCGAAGTGCTCGTGCACGGACTGCAGGATGGCGCATCGGATGTGCGAAGTATTTGCCTAAAGGCTTTGGAAAAATCGAAATTGGAGCCATCGGAAAGTCAGGCGGTTGAAACATTGCTGAGCCGAAAGGCCGATGATTTGCGGTGCGGCTGCCTTACACTTTTGGCAACATTGCCGGACGATGCGGCAACGGATAGTGCCCAGCGTCTGATCACCACCGGAGATGATCGGCAGCGCAGTGCGGGAATCGAACTGACCACGCTGCTGTATAAAGCTAATCGCAGAAAAGAACAGTGCCGTGAAATGGCCAGAAACCTTACGGAATCACGGACGGATGTTTCGTCCGTCGAACGCCGGCTCCTGGCAATATTTGATCAGCCGGAGGTTGCTGAACTGACACTGGCCGATTCACTGGGATTGGCATTACCTGCGGATCGCACCTGGCCTGCTGTACCCCAATTGCGGAATGTACAATTTGTGCATGACTCCACCGTACTTGACATCCAAGCCCTGGACGCCTTGATTGACCAACACGCCCAAACGCCGGTAATACCATGGCGTTATGATGGCAAACCCGGCGAAGAAACGCTCTTGGGCAATTTGCGCGGATTTACATACACAATTGCCCGCCCCATCACGCAACAACAGGACCAATTTTTACTGCGTGAGATCTGGATGAGGTGGTTTGATCAGAGGCCATCCGGTGGGCTACAAAGCGATGGCCACGATCTGGGCCGACTGATGAACTACCAGGCGGGGTTGGATAATCTAAAACCGGAGGTTCTGGCAAAACCGGACCTAGGCTGCCACCCGAAACTGAAATATCCCGATTTAGTAGAGAGCATTATCCGATGGATCACCATGACCGTGCAACCGGATTCGCTGGGGTTTCTGCTGGATTGTTTTGAAACGCTATGCGCCCAGATGCCACGGGAATATCTAACGAAACAACCTGATGCCTCAAGAGGTTTCCTTGCACGGTACCTTCAACAAGAACCCCTGTGGCGGGACTACCGCGGTTTTATTAACCGCAGCCGGTTTATTCTGGAATTTCATTTTAATTTTCTACCGGAAAAATGGACGCCGGAACTTATGGGTCGCTATTTTCGACTGTTGCGATGGATTGATGAGCCTGGCGTGGATATTGACCGCAAAGTGCCAGATCTGAAAGTGGTTCTCAAAGCATTTGCCATGGGCGTGGCCACCCGGGCTGATGTCATTGACGCGTTGCTCGGAGGCAACTGGCATCAGCGCACAAAATCCGGACAGTTTTATGAGTTTGGCCGGATTTCCAGCCGAAAACTGAATCCTCTGGTGCAGGCATACCCCGCCTTGACGAAAATAGTCGCTGAAATTCGACATCACGCAATTGGCATTGAGCTTAACCGCGGTGAATTACCCACACCGGCAACACCTCTTGTAACGCATATCAGCTATACCGGTGATTTGACAACCTTAATTGGTATCATGCAGGTGCTGGATACAGCGTCTCTTTCGCGTAACAACGGGTTCAATCCGCAAGGCCGAGTGGAAGTTCTTAGCCGGCTGGCGCAGCGAACCTCGCCGGAACAATCCGATACACCCGAGTTATTCGCACAAGTGGTAAAGCAAAAAGGAATTAATGAAGATCAACTTCTGCCCCTGGCCTTTTACGCACCACAATGGGGGGGCCACGTAGAGGCGGTACTTAAGTGGCCGGGCCTCGAGGATGGGGTTTATTGGATTCATGCTCATACCAAAGGCCAGGATTGGCGTGTGGACAGTGAGTTGAAGGAGCAATGGAATGCCAACATTCGTCTCCGGACAGAAATTCCCGCCGAAGACCTCATGGATGGCGCGGTGGATGTCACGTGGTTTGTCCGCGTGTACAAGATTCTCGGCTCCAAACGCTGGCGAGCGCTTTACGATGCCGCAAAATTTGCATCCAGCGGCACGGGCCACGCCAGAGCAAAACTTTTTGCCGCGGCCATGCTCAATGAAGTTAAAGAAAGGGACTTAACCGCCAAAATAACATCCAAGCGGAATCAGGACGCCTTGCGGTCTCTGGGGTTGATTCCGGTGCCGGAAAATCAGCAGCGGGCAGGCATTGTGGAACGGCGGTATCGGGTAATACAGGATTTTCTGCGCAGCGGAAAGAAATTTGGCCGCCAAAGACAGGCCAGCGAACGCCGTGCCGCAGAAATCGGATTGTCAAATTTAGCGCGTTCCGCCGGTTATCGTGATCCAATGCGCTTAGGCTGGGCAATGGAAGCCCGCGCCAGTGCGGATTTACGATCCGGCCCGGTATGCATATCGGAGAATACATACAGCGTGGCGCTGACACTTGATAGCCAGGGTTTTCCGAAACTAGCCATCGCAAAATCTGGCAAACAACTGAAATCAATTCCGAGCGCCATTAAAAAAAATCCCGCCATAGCCGCACTGGTGCAACGAAAAGATGAGTTGGAAAAATCTCGCCGCCGCATGACACTGGGGCTGGAATCCGCCATGTGCCGGGGCGACGAATTTTCTCGACATGAATTGATGGATCTGCTGGCCAATCCTCAGGTCAAACCCCTGCTGGAAAGCCTGCTATTAATCAATGGGGACGTGCTGGGATACCTCACCGCCGATGGCATGTGTCTGCGGAAATCCGATGGGGACGTCGAACCGCTAAGTAAAATTCAGCCCATTCGCATCGCTCACCCATCTGACCTGTTTTTATCTAAGCAGTGGTCAAACTGGCAGCATGATTGTTTTACACGGCAACAGACTCAGCCATTCAAGCAGATTTTCCGGGAGTTCTACCCACTCACGCAGACCGAACAGGAGGCGATCAATCAATCGCGGCGTTATGCCGGACATCAACTCAATGCCCGGCAGGCGCTGGCAGTACTGGGTGCCCGCGGATGGATTGTTAAACCGGACACCGGAATATTCAAGGTATATTACGATGTCGGTCTCGTAGCGTGGCTGAGCTTTCAGAAAACATTTATGACGCCCGCCGAGGTAGACGGCCTGACCATTGAAAGCGTGATATTCACACGCCGCTCCGATGCCAAACTCCTTGAACTAACGGAAATTCCCGTTCGCCTGTTCAGTGAAACAATGCGGGATCTGGACTTGCTGGTCGCAGTCGCTCATCGTGGAGGCGTCGATCCCGAGGCTTCCGCCTCGACGGTGGAGATGCGCGGCAAACTGATTAATGAAACCATGCTGCTGCTGCATTTGCATCATGTGACAGTGGAAGGTCGATTTGCGATTATCGTTGGGAAACTCGGCAGATACAATGTTCATTTAGGCAGCGGCAATGTTCAAATGCAACCCGGCGGCGCATTGGAAATTGTGGCGGTTCAAGCACAGGGGCGTGGCCGGATTTTTCTACCATTTGCAGATGATGATCCCAAAACCGCGGAAGTCATCAGCAAGGTGCTACTGCTGGCGCGCGATCAGGAGATTAAAGATCCGCGATTATTGGAGCAGATTCGCCGCGCATGAAAACCCTCGTGCAACACCAGTTGTCCAACCCACCGTTGGGAAACATAAAAAGCCGCCGGGGATTCCGGCGGCTTTTTCATTGATAGTTGTATATATCAGTCGTGCGGCAAATCAGGTGGCCGCTGCGGCCACGGGCCGTGCGGATGATCGCATTTTGGTTTTAGCAATATCCACGAGTTGAACCACCGCGATGTCACCGGCATCACCGATGCGCCATTTGGCGGTTTTGATAATGCGGGTATAGCCGCCATGACGATCCGCATAGACCGGCGCAATATCCTTGAAGAGCTTCTGTACCACGCTGTCATCAAGCAACATGTCCAGATCCTGCGGATCGGCCATGAGCCGATCACGCAGGCGAGCGATCACCAGCCGACGAGCGGCCAAGGTGTTCTTCTTTGCCAGTGTGATAATAGGTTCAATAAATCGAACCAATTCCTTGGCTTTGGGCAAGGTTGTTTCAACCTGCCCATGCTCAAACAAGGATTGAGCCAAATTACGCAGCATAGCCTTGCGATGCGCGGCAGTACGGGAAAGTCTTCGACCAACAACACGATGACGCATGGAAATATCCTCGCGGATAAGGCGGCCGAATTTTTTTAGAGCCGCAGACCAACAAACACATTCAACCGTAACTTCAAGATGCCTTTTCAGTGGCAGCTTCAGCTTCCGGTACCTCTTCTTCCTCATCGGGCACCTGCATACCCAGCGAGAAGCCCATTTCCTGGAGCTTACGTTTGATTTCCCGCAGGCTGGTTTTGCCAAAACTGCGGACTTTCATCAATTCGCCTTCGGTCAGGCGTACAAGATCGCCGATGGTATGGATTTTCGCCGATTCCAGGCAATTGCTGGCCCGCACGGATAATTCCATCATTGACAGAGGCTGATCCAACTTGCCCTTCAGTTCGTCATTAAGCTCAACCGGAGTTGTCGGCTCATCAACTTCCATCGGAGCGTCAACTTCTTCACCCAAGTCCAGATGAAGCAGGAACGCATTGAGATGCTTCCGCAGAATCTTGGCGGCTTCAACCAGCGCCAACTCCGGAGAAATAGTCCCATTGGTCCAGATTTCCAGAAGCAGACGATCATAATTGGTTTTCTGACCCACGCGGGTATCTTCGGTTTTATAACGCACACGCGTCACGGGAGAATAGATCGAATCAATCGGAATGACGCCGATAATTTGCTCTTCCGGCGTATTTTCCGAAGCCGTGACAAAGCCGCGGCCTTTGCGGATATCCAGCTCCATATCAAAACTGGTATCGGCATTGAGTGTTGCAAGCACCAGGTCTTTGTTATGCACGGTCAGGGCGGGATCGCCCTTCAAATCGCCGGCGGTTACTGTGCCGGGGCCTTTTTTCTGTACGCTTAAAGTCTTGGGAATATCCCCTTCCAGCGATACGATCAGGCCTTTAACATTGAGAATAATATCCGTAACGTCTTCAACCACACCGGGAATCTGGGCAAATTCGTGCTCCGCTCCGGCAATACGCACGGAAACCGCTGCGGCACCTTCCAACGAGCTTAGCAGAATGCGCCGCAGTGAATTACCAACAGTGGTTCCGAAACCGCGTTCAAACGGTTCTACGATGAATTTCCCGTAGGTATTTGAGACAACTGAATTATCAATTTCAACTTTGGTCGGGAGTTCCAGACCACGCCAACGCATTCGCATAAAAATCTCCTAACTGATATTCCGCAGGATTATCGCCACAAGGCATCTGTCACAGCGGAACAAATCAACGATTCAAAACTTTTTCCGCCGAGAAATCCCGACGCCTCGGAAATTCATTGCGGCGGAAGGTGATTATGACATCACCGCCATGGATACCTGAAACATCAGGCATCCTGGCCGCTGAAGCAATTGGTATTATACGCGCCGCTTTTTCGGCGGGCGGCAACCATTGTGCGGCAGCGGGGTGTTGTCCTCAATGGATGTAATTTTCAATCCGCTGTTCTGCAGGGCCGTGATTGCCGATTCGCGACCGGAACCCGGCCCCTTGACCCGGACTTCAATTTCCTGTACGCCAAATTTTTTGGCCTTGGTGGCACAATTTTCCGCGGCGCGAGTGGCGGCAAATGGCGTGCTTTTGCGGGCACCTTTGAAGCCGACGGTGCCAGCCGAATCCCAAGCCAGGGTTTCGCCATTCACATCCGTGATGGTCACCTGCGTATTATTAAAGCTGGCTTTGACGTGGGCAATCCCCCGGCCCACATTTTTGCGTACTTTTTTCTTACCCGTTTTTGCCATGATATAACCTCAATGTTTTAAAAGTTCCGTCCAACACCCCATCTTACCACAGTGGAACGTCAGCGGACATTAGCCGTGGAGTTCCTTAACGCCCTTCTTACCGGCAACCGTCTTGCGCGGACCTTTGCGGGTTCGGGCGTTGGAGCGGGTGCGCTGGCCGCGTGTGGGCAGACTGCGCCGATGGCGCGATCCGCGATAACATTGAACATCTTTGAGTCGGGCGATGTTCTGCTGCACCTGCCGGCGCAACGAACCCTCCACCACAAAGCTGCGGTCAATAATATTGCTGATACGGGCGACTTCATCTTCAGTAAGCTCTTTGGCCCGCTTTTGCGGATCAATATTGGCTTCCTTCAGAATTCCCATGGCATTGACCGGTCCAATGCCATATACATAGCGCAAGCTAATGCGAACTGGCTTGTCCAACGGAATATCCACACCGGAAATACGGGGCATACAAACTCCTCAACAGGCTTATTGGTTTCCGACACAGGCAAATGTCTATATTTGTTGACCGCCGCTGCAAGTCAACACAATCAACGCTGCCCGGTGAACATGCACACTTAACCCTGCCGCTGCTTATGCCGCGGGTCAGCCTTACAAATGACGCGCAACACACCATTTCGGCGTACCACGACGCAATGTTCACAAATTCTCTTAACGCTAGATCGCACTTTCATCGCGTGCTCCAAACTCGCTTCCACCCGGTGGAACTTACCAGCCGAGGGGCAAACTCTTTACTATACCAAAAATATAAAATTAATCCAGTGCTCTCAATAACCTATCTTACCGCGGGAACGACTTTTCTTCGGGTCCGTCCGAAGTTCCGCGACCAGTTTCCGGCACACCCGGTGACATGGCGAAACAGATCAATTCCGCGTGATAATACGCCCCCGATTCAGGTCGTAAGGCGACATTTCAACCGTCACTTTGTCCCCTGGCAGAATACGGATGTAATTAACCCGCATTTTTCCGGATATGTGCGCCAGCAGCACATGTCCGTTTTCGAGCTTCACGCGAAACATCGCGTTCGGCAGGGCCTCTGTTACCAAGGCCTCCAAGCGTATGGCGTCTTCCTTAGGCATTCGTTTCCTCAGCAAACCTTATAGTTTCCACTATTATTGCCCATCTGTCAAGACTTCACACCCGCCCGGTATTACCGCCAGAGTATGTTCAACATGGGCCGCCGGACTTCCATCCTTACTGATTACCGTCCAGCCGTCATCCAAAACCACCACTTCCGCCCCACCGGCGATGACCATCGGTTCAACCGCCAGGACCATTCCGACCTGCAAATAAAAATCGCCATGGCGCTCAAATTCGCGTGAGGTAAAATTCGGCACCTTGGGATCTTCATGCATGCGGCGACCAATGCCATGGCCGACAAATTCACGCACACATGAAAAACCGTTTGATTCCACATGTGCCTGCATCTTCCGGGCCACGGCCGACCAGGGTGCACCGGGCTTGATGCAGTCGATGGCAATTTGCAAAGTCTCTTCCGCCACGCGGATGAGCTTTTGATTCTCGACAGACAGGGTACCGGCACCAACAGTAATCGCTGAATCGCCGCACCAGCCATGCAGACGAATGCCGCAATCCACACTTACCACATCGCCCTGCACCAAGGCCCGCGAACCCGGAATCCCATGCACCACTTCTTCATTGACGCTAATGCAGGTATTGCCGGGAAAACCTTTCCCCGCTTCATACGTCGGATAGTACTTAAAAAGTCCTTCAGCCCCGGCGGCGGTGAATGTCTGGTATGCAATCTGATCGATCTCTTCGGTGGTTACGCCCGGTCGCACAGCCTGTTTACAGCGCAAAAGCGTTTGCTGCACCACGCGCCCGGCAGAGCGCATCTGGTCGATTTCACTGCGTGATTTTAATGCTATCTTCATTACCGATTTCCTGTGGATGCCACGGGGCGATCCATTGCATTAATTCCCGTTATGGCGTTTTTTAACACCATGCTCACGAATGAGCTTAAGCACCGCGGCGGTGACGTCATTGGGGGCACCAGCGGCATCCAGCGTTACTAAAATTCCGCGGCTGGTATAAAAATCAACCAGCGGTTCAACACTAAGCCGATACGTCTTGATTCTTTCCCGCACCACCTGCGGTTGATCATCCGGGCGGGTTACAAGCGCCTGTCCATCCTGATCACATAATCCTGGAACTTCCGGCGGCATGGTGTCCAAATGGTAGACCGAACCGCATACCGGGCAAACGCGACGACCTTCAAAGCGGCGGCTTAATACCTGTTCATCAAGCACAAAATTTACCACCAGATCCAGCGGTTTATGAATGGTATCCAAAAAGCCCGCTAAATCTGCCGCCTGCACCAGCGTGCGGGGAAAACCATCCAGGACAAAACCGCCATGAATTTTGGCCACCTGGTCTTCCATAACTCGGATCATCAGTTCGTCCGGAACCAGTTTGCCGTGATCTATAAAATCGCGGATTTTCAGTCCCAATGGCGTGCCAGCGGATTTTTCCGAGCGGAGAATATCACCACTGGACAAATGGGCTAATTTCAGTCGATGCGCAATGCGAATCGCTTGCGTGCCTTTGCCCGCCCCAGGGGGTCCCAGCAAGGCCAGTCTCATGCGGCGGATCCTTTAATATTGTCACGACCGGGCAATGGTTTTGCGGCGCCTTGTGCGGCTGATGGCTTCTTGCGAGCCGCCACTGAATTGTCGCTCTCCAGCAAGCCGCCGTAATTCCGCATAACCAAATTGGCTTCAACGCGATAAATAAAGTCAAGCAATACGCTTACCACAATCAGCAGACCCGTTCCACCGAGAAACTGCGTGATCATAAAGCTCACGCCCATGTAGCGAGCCACAATTGTCGGCATCAAGGCGATAACCGCCAGAAACGCCGCTCCGCAATAGGTAATGCGGGTCATGACCTGCTCCAGATACTCCGCCGTGCGCGGACCGGGGCGGAGATTTCGGATAAAGCTGCCATAATCCCGCAATTGATCGGCCATTTCCTTAGGCTGAAATTGGACTGTATTCCAAAAATACGAAAAGAAGAAAATCATGATGACATACAGCACAATGTAAATATAGTGCCCGGGCTCAAGCGATTCTTGAATCACCTGAAATACGTAGAATTGCCCAAAACGGGGCCCCAGCCAGCCCAGCAGCACATTGGGAATCAGAATCAGAGAACTGGCAAAAATAATCGGCATCAC
>JAJZVR010000114.1 GCA_021847065.1 Planctomycetota bacterium
CGCGGCATCGGCGAATCACCTTATCAATGCGCCATCCGCGAAGTGCATGAGGAAATTGGCCTTACTGTGGAATACAACGATATCCGACTCTGTGGCCTCGTAGCGGAAAAGGCTTATGAAGGTGCCACACATTGGCTGATGTTCTGCTTTGAAATTACCCGCAATATCACACTGACAGACTTGGAAATTCCCGAAGGGCAACTCGAATGGGTGCCGATTTCAGAAGTTCAAAACCGCCCGATTCCAGAATCGGACAGCAAAGCCATTTGGCCTATGATGTTGCTGCATAGCTCGCAGATTCTTAAACACCTGGGGACCCCGCCAACCCCGGAAATTTTCAGCCTGTATCTGGATTGCAGCATGCCGGGCGATATGCGGATTGTCCTCGAACATACCGCATAATTTGCACAGCAATCCCGTAATCAACAACTGCACGTTTATGTAAGACGGCGGGGTTTCGCACGACCAATGATCCGTGAGCACACTGACCTGCGTACAATAACAAGCGCGGGCGGCGGGTTTTAACGCAGGCTTGGCAGCCTGCGCTTGAATTACTGGGTTTTTGGCAGGATGGAACATGATCAGCAAGAAACTCAATCGTATCTTAACCGCCCTGATGCTAACCGGTTTTATGGTTGTTGCATTGCTTTTCTATAACCATTGCACAGCCAACGATAACCCGGCTCTTGGCGATGCCGGATCAGGCGTCATGGCACCCGACTTCCCCGCCGATTTCACCTGGATCAACACGCCCGAGCCTTTAAGTTTTCAACATCAGCTAAAAGGCCAGGTAGTACTGTTGGATTTTTGGACCTATGGCTGCATAAACTGTATTCACCTGATTCCCACGGAAGAGCGGCTGCTGCACCATTTTGCAAAACAACCATTTGAAATTATCGGCGTGGAAAGTGCCAAATTCACCAATGAGGCCGTCGCATCTCATGTCCGCGATGCGGTGCTGCGCTATGGCATAACCAATCCGGTTGTGGTCGATCAAAACATGACCATCTGGAACATGTATGGTGTTAATGCGTGGCCCACACTTATTCTGGTCGATGCGTCAGGCCATGTTGTCGGATCGGTCGCCGGTGAGGCGGGTTACCACTCACTTGAACATGCCATTACCAAAACAATTGCCGCCGACCGCAAATCCGGCACTTTGGCGGCACATCCGTTGAATCTACCCATGCAGCATACACTGGTGTCCGCCAGCGGATTGCTGTTTCCCGGAAAAATCATTGCCGTCCCCGCCATGCACCGGCTTTTTATAGCGGATACCGGCCATAACCGAATTGTGGAAACCACCTGGCCGGATGCGTTGGGCCACTGCAAACGCGTGGAAATATTTGGCAATGGCCGCCCCGGTCATATCGACGGCCCGGCAAGCCACGCCGAATTGGATGCACCGCAGGGACTTGCGGTGGATGATGGCTGTCTTTATGTCGCGGATACCATGGGGCAGTATGTTCGCAAGATCAACCTGCGAACCGGCTACGTTTCCACAGTGCTGGGAAATGGCCATGAGGTTTACGACACCATAGGCGGCGGAACCGGCACGCAGCAGAGAATTAATTCACCATGGGATCTCGTTGCGCGCGGCCATACACTTTACATCGCCATGGCGGGCGAGCATCAGCTTTGGAAGATGAACCTGCAAACCGATAAAGCCAGCGCACTTGCCGGCACCGGCGGCGAAGGACTGCAAAATGGCCCAGCCGACCAGGCTCTTCTGGCGCAGCCTTCCGGCTTGGTCCTTGATGGCAATATCCTATATTTTGCCGATAGCGAAAACAGTGCCGTCCGTGGCTTAAACTTAAACACCATGAAAGTTTTCACCGTCATCGGGCACGGACTATTTGATTTTGGTGATAAGAATGGAGGCCCCAATACCGCCCTACTCCAACATGATCTCGGCGTGGCGATATTCGGCAAAAATATTCTTGTCGCCGACACCTACAACGACAAATTACGGCTCATCAATCCGAAAACACGAATCGTTTCAACCTACGCCGGCAGTGGAAAACCCGGAACTGGAAGCCCCGGCGGCCCCTTGGAACTCAACGAACCCGGTGGACTGAACGTTTCAGGACATGACATTTTCGTCGCCGACACCAATAACCAGCGCATTGTCGAAATCAATGCCAAAACAAAAGCTTGGCATCAAATTGTCATCGCCGGCCTGACGCCGCCGCTGATGGATGGCAACATGAAAATACCGATATCCGCCGCCCCATCTGGACGCGCGATCGCAGTTCAGCTTGATCCCGGCAAAATGCTGACGCTCCAATTTAATCCCACATTGCCACCATTGACGCACTTGACTCCCGATATTCCCATCAGCCTGCGAATTACTTCAGGATCGCATGTTATTACCGAAGAATCCGTCAATGCCCACGGCAAAACACCTGTCAATTTCAGCATTACACCAGCCATGCTCGCCATGGCAAAACCGATGGATAAACAGACCTCGCACTGGCTCGTCAAGATATATTACGCCTATTGTACCGATGGCACACAAGGACTGTGCGTGCCGGCGTCCCAGTCGTGGCAATTAGCGGTTGAAATGATTCCTGGCGGCAAATCGCTGGTGCCATTGCCGCGCGTCGCAACAGTGCATTGAGTATTCAGAACAGGACCAGAAATGAAATTATCTTGTAATATTGACCAGCGCGGTTCCAAGGTTCGCGGAATCAGCGGAACAATTCTTATGGCCCTGGGAATCATGCTGGCCCTCCTGGCCTGGTTCACCGGTTGGAACTGGCTTTGGTGGCCCGTCGTCGGCTGTGGCCTGGGTGGCGCCATGCAGTTGTTTGAAGCCGCAAACTCATGGTGCATGATCCGCGCCATGGGATTCAAAACCAAATTCTGATTCCCGTTCTCATTATCGAGAATCAAAGGTCTAGGAGTCTGTCCAACAATCATCTCGTCAGAGTCACCCGGCTTGATCTTAATAAAATAGGATGTTCGTAGTATATAATGCCTTGTTATTGCGTTTTGGATGTAAACAATGCCCGTGCAGGAATATAAGATAGAAAGCCCCTTCAAGCCCACCGGTGATCAGCCGCAGGCTATCGAAAAGATCACCAAGGCCTTTCAACGCGGTGAAAAACAGCAGGTGCTCATGGGCGTTACCGGATCGGGCAAGACGTTTACCATGGCCCATGTTGCGGCGCAGCTTAATCGACCGGTGCTGGTGATCAGCCATAATAAAACGCTGGCCGCCCAGCTTTATGAAGAATTCCGGGAACTTCTGCCACACAACGCGGTGAATTATTTTGTCAGTTACTATGACTATTATCAGCCGGAAGCTTATATTCCCCAGCGCGATATTTACATCGAAAAAGATGCCGCCCGCAATGATGATCTGGATCGTCTGCGCCTCGCCACCACCAGTGCGCTGGTAAGCCGACGGGATGTGATGGTGGTGGCGTCGGTGAGTTGCATTTTCGGCTTGGGTTCACCGGAACAATATAAAAAGAAAGTCATTTCCCTCCAGCGTGGGGCAGTATTGGGGCGGGAAGAACTGCTGCGGGCGCTGATTGATGTGCAATATGAACGCAATGACATTGAATTCAAACGCGGCACCTTCCGTGTGCGCGGCGATGTGATTGAAATTTTTCCGGCCTATGAAATTACCGCGTTGCGATTGGAAATGTTCGGCGATGAAATTGAATCCATCTGGCATATTCACCCCGTCAGCGGAGAGCGGCTCACCGAAGAAACAACGGCGTTTGTATATCCCGCCAAACATTACGTCGCCGATGACACCACCATGGTGCGGGCCGTGCATGATATTCAGCAGGAACTTGAACAGCGTTGCCGCGAGTTGCGGCAACAGGGCAAACTGCTGGAAGCCCAGCGTCTGTTTGCACGCACAAAATATGATATGGAAATGATGCTGGAAGCGGGATTCTGCCAGGGCATTGAAAATTATTCACGGCATATTTCCGGCTCACCCCCGGGGGCGAAACCATCGACATTAATTGACTATTTTCCCAAAGATTATCTGTTGATGATTGATGAATCGCATGTCACTATTCCGCAGATTAACGCCATGTATTCCGCTGATCGCCACCGTAAGGAGGTGCTGGTGGAACATGGATTTCGCCTGCCGTCGGCACTGGACAATCGCCCGATGCGGTTTGAGGAATTCGTGGGCATGTGGAATCAGGTGCTGTTTGTATCCGCTACGCCGGCGAAATATGAATTGGAACTTACCGGCGGCGAAGTGGTGGAGCAGATTATCCGCCCCACCGGCCTGATTGACCCGGTCATTGAAGTTCGACCGGCCCAGGGGCAGGTGGCGGACTTGCTGCAAGAGGCCAAAGCCCGCGCGGAAAAGGGGCAGCGAACGCTGGTAACCACGCTGACCAAACGTCTGGCCGAGGATTTGTCACATTATCTGGGGCAGGCGGGGTTGCGCTGTAAATATTTACACAGCGAGATACAAACATTTGATCGCATTGATATTCTCCGTGAGCTGCGGGAAGGTTCTTTTGATTGCCTCATTGGCGTAAATCTGTTGCGGGAAGGCCTGGATTTGCCGGAGGTTTCCATGGTGGGCATCATGGATGCGGATAAACAGGGCTTTTTGCGCAGCGAAACATCGCTGATTCAGATGATTGGACGTTGCGCCCGCAATGTGGATGCCAAAGTTTTTCTCTACGGCGACAAAATAACCCCGGCCATGCAGCGAGCCATTGATGAGACCCTCCGGCGGCGTGGCATTCAGGAGGCCTGGAACACGGCCAATGGAATTACCCCCCAGACAATCCAAAAGGCGATTCGGCATGGCATTGAATTGGAACTCAAGGCCCGGCGTACCGCGCGGGAAATGCTTTCTGAATCGGAATCTGAATTTGATCAGCAGGAAATGATCCGCATGCTGGAAGAGGAAATGCTCTCGGCGGCCAATAATCTGGAATTTGAAAAAGCCGCGGATTTGCGGGATCGAATCAAGGACCTAAACGTCGCGCGGCAAAGTCCGTCCGCACCAGCACTTGAAGGAGGCACGAGCGAGGCAACGCAACAAGATGCGGAACATCAGCACGCCTTGGCCGCCGCGATTGATGAAGGTATCGCCAACAGGCTGGCCAACCGCCCCACCGCCAAGCCACAGCAGACCAAGTTCAAGCGCGGGCCCAAAAGCCGTCATTGAGGATAATCGCGTCTAGAACAGAGGGCTTATTTTATTCATAGTAATGAATAAATGGGATATATTTCATATTTAAACTTGCAAATCTTCCACGTTGTGGCATAATTACAAGGTATGATTCACAGAATTGCTCAATCTCGGTTGACGGAACTCCTGAAAACGTTCCCTGCCGTCGCCTTGCTTGGTCCGCGACAGGTAGGCAAAACCACGCTCGCCCATGCGATTGCGGAGTCGCAAAATCGCAGCGCGATTTATCTTGATCTTGAGTTGCCATCGGATTTAGCCAAATTAAAGGAGCCGGAACTTTATCTTCAGCAGCACACCGATAAGTTGGTCATAATTGATGAGATACATCGCCTGCCGGGGATATTTCAAACCCTGCGAGCGCTGATTGACCGCCGCCGCCGGAGCGGATCAAAGGCAGGCCATTTTCTCATTCTCGGTTCGGCGTCAATGGATTTATTGCAGCAGTCCGCAGAGACGCTGGCCGGCAGAATCGCATATCATGAACTCTCTCCGCTTACAGCCAGCGAGGTCGCCTCTACGGAGAGACCAGCGTCAAATGTGCTCTGGTCGCGGGGCGGATTCCCGGAAAGTTTTCTGGCCACGACCGATTCAGAGAGTTTTCAGTGGCGCACGCAATTTATCCAAACCTATCTGGAGCGAGACGTTCCCGCCCTCGGCCCGCGCATTGCCGCCCAAACGCTGCACCAGTTCTGGCAGATGCTTGCCCATAGCCAGGGACAACTGCTAAATGCGGCACAGCTCGCACAAGCCAACGGAATCAGCGGTCAAACCGTCGCACGATATCTGGATATTATGGTTGATCTTCTGCTGGTACGTCGTCTTGAACCGTATCTGACAAATACCAAGAAGCGTTTAACCCGATCTCCGAAGGTGTATGTCCGCGACAGTGGCCTGGTCCATGCGCTGCTGGGCATTCGCGATGCGGAAGAGCTACTCGGCCATCCCATTTCCGGCTGGAGTTGGGAAGGGTTCGTAATTCAGAATATTCTTGCAATTCAGCCGCCATCGGTGCGGGCATCTTTTTATCGCAGCAGCGCCGGCGCGGAGATCGACCTGGTTCTTGAATTGTCCGCCAGGGAGATCTGGGCCATTGAGGTCAAACGATCCATCAACAATCCGGCCCCGGCGCGGGGATTTCACACGGGTTGCCAGGATATCGGCGCAACGCGAAAAATCGTGATATATCCCGGTACGGAAACCTTCATGCTTGCTCACAACACCCAGGCCGTACCGCTGGAAAAGTTCCTCGATGAAGAAAGCAAGTTATTTTAATTTACCTTAAAACCGCGCTGGGAAAAATGCCAGTTTTACGGTATACTGTGTTCTTGATTTCTTGGCGAGGAAAGCGGAAAAATCGGGCTTATTTTGAGTTACCTGGCCGTCCGTAAACCCGCCACATTCAGGAGTACTCATGGCTACGGATCAGCCGTCTACAGCAACGCTTACCGCCCCATCACCGGTTTCACATGCTTATGATGAATCCGCCATCCAGGCCCTTAAAGGACTGGACCCAGTTCGAAAGCGCCCGGGCATGTACATAGGTGATACCACCACGCGCGGCCTGCATCATCTGGTTTGGGAAATTGTCAATAACTCCGTCGATGAAGCGATGGCGGGTTTCTGCGAAAGCATCTGGGTAACCATTCACGCTGACGGCTCAGTGAGCGTCAGCGATGATGGCCGCGGTATTCCCGTGGGTATGCACCCGACCGAGAAAAAATCCACTCTCGAAGTGGTCATGTGCGATCTGCACGCCGGCGGCAAATTCGGCGGCGGTGGATATAAAGTTTCCGGCGGCCTGCATGGGGTAGGTGCGTCGGTGGTCAACGCCCTGTCGGAATGGACCATTGTGGAAGTTTGCCGCGATGGCAAAGTTTACAGCATGGAATTTGAACGGGGCATAAAATCCGGAGAAATCAAAGTCGTCGGCAAGCGGCAAAAATCCGGCACCAAAGTAACATTCAAACCTGATCCACAAATTTTTCCCGAAATTGTTTTTGATTACGACCGTATTGTGGCGCGGTGCCGCGAATTGGCCTATCTTAATGAGAGCCTCGCTTTTTATCTGGAAGATGAACGCAGCGGCAAAAAAGATGAATTTAAGTACACCAAGGGAATCATCCAGTTCGTAAAACAGCTCAACGAAGGCAAGGATGTCATTCACAACCAGGTGGTTTATCTGGAACGCGAAGAACAGGGCAAGGAAAATCCGATGTCTGTGCAGGTAGCCATACAATATAACGACGGCTACGCCGAAAGCCTGCACAGCTTCGCCAATAACATCAATACGCCCGGTGGTGGCACCCATTTATCCGGGTTTAAAACGGCTCTGACCCGCACGCTGAATTTCTACGCCAAATCCAATAACCTCATTAAAGACGAAAAGGAAATGCCCAACGGAGATGATTTACGCGAAGGGCTTTCCGCCATCGTTTCCGTCAAAGTGCCCAACCCGCAATTTGAAGGACAAACCAAGGACAAACTCGGCAATGGCGAAGTGGAAGGTTTTGTTTCCAGCGCGGTCAACGAGGCGATGGGAATCTGGCTGGAAGAACATCCCGGCGATGCCAAGCGAATTATACAGAAAGGCATACTGGCCCGACAGGCACGCGAAGCGGCCCGCAAGGCCCGTGAACTAACGCGTAAAGGGGCGCTAACCAGCGGTGGTCTGCCCGGCAAGCTTGCCGATTGTTCCAGCCGCGATATGGAATCCACAGAACTGTACATTGTGGAAGGGCAATCCGCCGGCGGCACGGCAAAGGCCGGGCGAGATCGCGTATTTCAAGCCATTTTGCCAATCAAGGGAAAAATCCTCAACGTGGAAAAAGCCCGGGTTGATAAAATGCTCGGCCATGAGGAAATCCGCACCATTGTTCAGGCCCTGGCCTGCGGCATCGGTGCCCATGACATGGACATGGCCAAACTGCGCTACGGCAAACTGGTAATTATGACCGACGCCGACGTGGACGGATCGCACATTCGCACGCTGCTTTTAACATTCTTTTTCCGGCAAATGACCCAGTTGATCCGCGACGGACGGGTGTATATTGCCCAACCGCCGCTTTACCAGGTTACACGCAAAAAGCACGTTGAATATGTGCGTAATGAACCAGCCATGCGTAAAACGTATCTGGAACTCGGCACCGACGGCACAAGCCTGGTGATTCGTGATAAGAAAGGCGGCGAAAAATCCCGCATTAAAGGCGCCGACTTGAAAAAGGCAGTGCAACTGCTTGAGCAAGTGCAGGACTTAGCTCTGGTGGCCGAGCGCCGCGGGCTGCCATTTACAAAATTACTCCACATGCGACAGGATCGCGGCACGCTTCCACACTACCGCGTTATTCTTGATGGGCACGAATCGTTCTTCTACACGCTGGAAGAATATGAAGCCTACTGTGAGAACAACAAAATCGCTGAAATTATGGCCATCGCGCGAGCGGTTGAAACCGCCGATGCTTCCGGCAATCCCGCCAACGGCGGCAAGCTTTCAGCCGAGGCGGCGGAAGCCAAAAAGAAGGCCCAGCGGCGGCTGGAGAAAAATGAGGAACTCAGTGAAAATCGCGAACTGGAAAAGATTTTCGAGAAGCTGAAAGCCATGGATTTAGCCATCGAAGATTACTTCCTTAAATTTGAAGAACTCGACAGCGGTGAGCGCAAAATGACCCGCTATCTTGTGGAAAGCGGAAGCGATTTCAAACGCGATATTGCCGGACTCTCGGATATCGTTTCGACCATTCAGGAAATCGCCAAACAGGGTATTGAAGTTAAGCGATTCAAAGGTCTCGGCGAAATGAATGCCGAAGAACTCTGGGCAACCACCATGGACCCCGCTCGACGGACACTTTTACGGGTAACGCTTGAAGGGGCCTCTAACGCCGAAGCCATGTTCAGCACACTGATGGGTGAAGATGTTGAGCGCCGTCGGCGGTACATTGAAGAACACGCGCTGGACGTAAAGAATCTGGACGTGTAGTCGCGGCGATAGAACAACACATTTGACACGGTCAACGAGCCAGCTTGTTGACCGTTTTTTTTATTTGCTATTCCCACGGCCGCGTCGAATTTCCACCGCTTACCATTCCTTGTGAATCCATGAGTGCGGATAATAGGTTTGCAAAATCGATCTCGCCCGCCATCCACGCTCCGCCAGCGTTTGCGCCCCCCACTGTGATAATCCAATACCATGGCCAAAACCATGGCCATTAACCAGTTCAATATTATTGCCGTCCGACTGAATATTAAAAAAACTGCTTGGCGGAGCCGACACAGTTCGCATCGGATCAAGAGCCAAAGCCAAACGAAACTCCTCCGCTCGCATTTTACCCACATGCCCGGCGGCATCAATCAGCGTAATAATCATCGGACGGCGCGTAACGGCGTTGCGCTGCGTGATGCGAACCGAGACAATCGGGCCTAATTCCGCGAGATAGGGAATATCATTTTTCTGTCCCCACCAGGTCACGGCCTGCGTAATTTGCTGCAAACTAAACGCCATGGTGGGCCAGTTAAATTCCGGACAGTTTGCATCCAGTGTGCCAAACACGCGGTTGACCAGAGTAGGAACCGACGGATCGCCCCAAGCTTCCGCCGCACTTTGTGAAGCGCCACCATTGCACGCCGAGTAGAACGCGCAAAACAGACCCATTTCCTGATGATCGCGCGTTTCCATTATATCGCCGGTGGTCGCTCGTACCGCATTCCAGGCGCGGGGTGTTTCCGCATTTTTCCCACCATATACTTGGGAATTCTGCCCACCGGTGACATCCCAAGCGTGTGTACGTCCAAAGGTCACTATCTGATACAACGCATACGTGCGGGCGGCGATGGCCTGCGCGCGATAAGTTGCAGGCAACCAGTTTCGATATAATTCGCGCGATAGCACGCCGGCAAGATAACTTTCTATTGGCAGGCTGTTAATGGCCGCATATTTCCCATCCGCCAGATGAACAATCCGGACGATTCCACGATAAAGATGCGGATTAATATACGGAGGCGTGGTGGACTCCCGCGTAATGCGCACGCGAATCCATGGCTGGCGCATTGAGGAAGCAACAGGGATAATGCCGGGATACAGCGGCCCGAGAATTTTCGGCTTGGGCAATATGGCCGGGACAGCGGGAAAAGCGGGCGGCGCAATAGGAGAAACCAGAGCCGGGGCAGGCTCTGAAATCAGCGAACCGACAGTTGGCGGCGGTGGAAGCGTGTTATAAGAAACGTTTGTTGGAACCGTCTGGCAACCGCATAACAGCAACCCCGCCAGCAATGCGCCAATCGATAGTACAGGAAGTGGTAAACGCCGGCCAAAAGCGATGCGGATCATCCATGACCTCTTTGCAGTAAAATCCATTGAACATTGATGTTTTTTCAACAATGTTTTACAGCCAAAAGCACCGCCGCATCCGACAATCCGGAAGGCTATCCATGCTGACGTTACTCAACGCGGCGTAATGACAGACCAAACTCAGTGAGCTTCTGTTTAACTTCTTCCAGGCTGGTTTGACCGAAGTTCTTCACGCCCATAAGTTCCGCTTCAGTGCGGCTGGCCAAATCGCCCAATGTGTTAATTCCCAAACGCTGCAGCGCCTTGCTCGCACGAACCGAAAGGTCCATTTCCGTAACCAATTTATTCAAAACCGCTTCCGGCACTTTCGCCGCTACCTGCTTGATAAGTTCCTGCCGCTGCTGCTGCCGGGCTTCATCCACGGCCTGCCCCAGACGCAGGCCCTTCTTGGAAAGCATTTCCCGGATTTCATCCAGACTGGTTTCACCAAAATTCTTGTAACTGATAAGCTCAGCCTCACTGGTCCGCACCAGATCGCCAAGCGTACGGATATTCATTTTCTTCAGGCAATTGCGGGCACGCACGGAAAGTTCAAAATCGGTAGTCGGCAATTCCAGAAGCATATTCCGCGGCAATATGCGCTTGTCAGAATCATCCTGCACTTCCATATACATCGAGCTGTCCACATGCTCATAGTACATCCGGCCATGCGGATTGTTGGGCTTAACTGACAAGAGCCGATGCAGGCATTCTTCCGCCTCATCATAATAACCGGCATCTTCATAAAGCACGGACAAATTAAGCAACACGCCCTCTCGGGTGGGTTGATGCTGCGCCAAAGATTCATAAATTGAAAGCGACAGTTCATCATCGCCGAGAAGATCGGCGTAATAGGCGAGCTTGAATGCCACATCCTCATTTTCCGGATCGGCCTGATAAGCCTCTTCCAGCTTTTCAGCGGCTTGGACAATATTGCCCGCGTGCGCGGCTTTCATGGCCTGCTCAAAAAGAGATTTCGCCTTGCTTGCGTCACGAGGCGTGGATGTATTTACGATTGGGGAAGCGGTTATGGTCGTCATGTGTTAAACCCGATTTCCTCTGTTGTTAAAGCTCCGACACAGTAATCAAGGCCGCATAAAAGCAGTTTGCATGCCCTGACAATCCAACAATCCTACCATTATCAGCGATAAATGACAATAGCGATCCGTCATCGCGTTTCGTCATCGGCAATTTCCGGGCGGGGGCAATTTTTCCGGGCCATGGGGCAGTGTGGTGGAGACGGCACATAGGCACCGGCTTTGCCGGTGGTGGAAC
>JAJZVR010000115.1 GCA_021847065.1 Planctomycetota bacterium
GCGGTTGTACTTACATCCGGATTGTCCTTGAGTATTGCCGAACGCGAAAAGGCCGTGCTGCATAAACGCCTGGGTTGGCCGATGGAATCGCTGGCCATTAAGGATTTCCGCGCCAGCTCCGGCCCGGGCAACGCTGTTGTGGCCAAGCTCGAATCCGCTGCGGTCACAGCCATTTTCACCAGCTTTGGGGAGAAGGGGCGCGGGGCCGAAGCGGTGGCGGAGTCTGTATGCAATCAGGTGCGGAGGTATTTGTCCGCCGGAGCGCCGGTGGACGAACATTTGGCGGATCAGCTTTTAATTCCCATGGCTCTCGCCGGAGCGGGAAAGTTCCGCGCCCAATCGCTCACGCAGCACACACTGACCAACATGGACGTTATTACCCGATTTATGGAATTGAAATTTGAAGCGCAGCGACAGGCGGATGACACATATCGTGTGAGTCTGCCGGTCTGCGCGCCGGCCAGCGTTTTGACATAGCTGTCCAGTAAACTATGTCCCCATAGTTTGGAGAATAGCGCCCATAGAAATCACCATTTTGCGGGTTGCTTTTCAACTTTTGTATATTATAACTTTGACCAGTGCTCTGTTACGCCAACCCTGATTTGTAGACGTGACAGAGCACTAAACTAACCAGACAGGAGTGTAGCTATGGAATGGCAATTACAAACGGCTAAAATGAAGTTCAGCGAACTGGTGCGGCGGGCCGGAACTGAAGGGCCGCAAACGGTTACAAGATCGTGCAGGAATTAGCCCGGCGATGGCAGGCCATCGATGCCACGGTGCAGAAGGGCCTGGACGAACTCAAAACGCTCTGCACGACGCAGATGGTTATGAAGGGAAAGCCGCTGTGTAACTGCATCCCGCATCCGCGGGCATCGGTGCAGCGGTTGCTGGAACTGGCTGAAGTGATCCTGCCCCGAGCACTCCCGCACCGTGGCGTCCATGTAGCCACCAGAAAGAAGCTGCCGTCAAGACGCAAAGAGCGTTGATTTTACAGCCTGATATCGCTGTGCGAAGCACCGCATCATGCTGGAACATTCGATAAAAGTCGCACGCCGCAAGCTAAATTTAACATATCGGCCATTCAAGAAACCTAAAAAGTGTACCGCTGAAACACCATGAAGTCGCTCCGCTGACACCTTCCGCTCACCGCAAGTTAATCTGTCTCCGTCGGTGAAATCTGGGGATCACCCACACCCCTGTATCGTTGCAGCATTTTGCTACATTTTCTCCGGCTGTGAGATAGCGTTGTGGCGGCGGCGACTGATTTTGAATTAATTGTTATGATACCGCCTGATTTTGAGTTCAAGGGTTTGGGCGGTTTATTATGCTGGACATGCGGTTTATCCGGGAAAATCCCGGTGTGGATTGCGACGCCTGGGAAAAACCCTCCCGGGCGCTGAACGGCAAAAACGGCGTGATTGACGCCACCCGCATTGAAGCCCTCTCCGCCACCGTAAGCCTGCCGTTCCCAGCAGGGAAACACAAACGCGCTGCAGTAAAGGTCATCGACCCACGGGGTAATGAAGTCATGAATGTGGAGAAGTTGGAGTAGGCTATGCCAAGGATACTGAAGGACGGGGAAATTGCCCAACTTCTCATTGAGGAAAAGCCGCTGCCGGAAGGCTGGGAAGGTAAATTGGTGACGCGTGCCAAGCAGAACGTTTCATTCCGTCAGCGCGAGTTACCTGTGCCAGGCATATCCGGGAGGATTTTCCGCATTGTTATTCGTCAAGCGATAAATAACGCGGAAGATTTTTCAATTATTCTCGTTTGCCAGGACGCGGACGGAACCGAACACCGGCTTTCCAGGTTTAATGGTCGCCACCCGTCGGACCACACAAATAAGGTTGAAAAACGGGAGGGGAAACCCAACGTGTCGTTCCGTAACGCATACCACATCCATCGTGCGACCGAGCGTTACCAGTTGGCGGGTTTGGCTATAGATGGTTATGCGGAGCCTACAAACGTGTATAATTCATTCGAAATCGCGCTGCGGACGTTTTTGGATTTTTATAAGTTCACGCGGCCATCGGCCAAATTTCCGTTGCTTGATCCATTGGGAGGCAGCCAACCATGACCGATCATGACATACTCCAGGCGTTCAAGGAAAAGGTCTGCCGCGAGGTTGAGATCGAAAAGCAGGGCTTGGATCGGTACATCATTTACACCCCGTTTGCATTTGACGACGGCGACCACTACGTGGTCCTGCTTAAACGCGAAAATAATAAATGGGTGCTTACGGACGAAGGGCACACCCTCATGCACCTGAGCTACAGCGGCATAGACCTGCTCGCGGGCCAGCGTGGCGAGTTGGTCAAAGGCTCGCTCATGGCGTCGGGTTTAGAAAACCGTTCCGGAGAACTTATTCTGGACGTGCCGGATGAACAGTTCGGGGACGCACTTTTTTCATACCTGCAGGTGCTTAACCGTGTGCAGAGTACCGCGCTGTGGACGCGTGAGCGCGTCAGCTCTACTTTTCGGGAGGATTTCCAGGCACTTATGCGAGAGTCTGTGCCTGGGGACAAACTGGAATTTGATTATGCGGATCCCATCCATGACCCCGGCGGAACATACGCGGTGGATTCGCGGATCGTCGGGGCTAAGGGTGACTGGTTTGTATTCGCAGTGGCCAACAACGACCAGTGTCGGAATGCCACGATCACCTGCTACCACTTTGAGAAACTCAAGCGACCATTTTTCGGAGCGGTGGTATACGAAAATCAGGAATCGCTGGCGAGCCGGGCGTTGGCGCAGATATCTGACGTGGTTGGTAAGCAGTTTTCATCACTGGGCCAGCGCGATCGGATAAAGCAATTTATTGCTGCGGATGTTCTCGGAAGTTAAAACAGATACCGCTGGCGGGAAAATCTACGGGAGTGAAAAATATGGTGGGCCAGAAAGCGGCGCAGGAAGAAGATCGGGAGTGGGTGGTCGCCTATTACGATCTGTTGGGCATAAAGCAGGAGATGCGCGATTGGAGCAACCCGCGAAGCACACGCGATAAGATTGCAGAATTTCGCAGTATGTTGACGCATCCACTGTTGTCGGCCATCAATCGGAATCTTGACAAGCGCAGCCGGAATAAGCCGGATATAACAAAGACACGGGAGTGTGAGTTCAGAACGTTCGGTTTCGCTGACACGATGGTCATCGCGTCGCCCCTGGTGAATCGTTTTGGCGTTCCTCAGCCAATGGCGCTGTCAATATTATTGACGACAATGCTTCCGCTGTCTGCGGGTCTTCTTGAGAATGGTATATTATTCCGTGCGGGGGTCGAGCTTGGAATCGCACAGGCTATCCGGCCGGTGGCCGATTATTTCACCATGCCTGACCGAACGGCACCGCCGTTGGAATACGGTCGATTTTCCGAGGGTGACATCGCTGGACCCGCGTATATAGCAGCCCACGACCTGGCGTCGCGATCCGGGTCGCCGCCGGGGATGTTCGTCGGCCAAGCTGCCGTCGCACTGTTGAACGAGGCAGCGAACGGAAATGGACGGTTCCGAGATGCGTGGGCCCCCAATGCCAAGCAGGCGCTCGGCTTGCTCATGCGGCTTGAAAGCAAAAACGGCTTCAACGTTACCCCAGACGGCGACGTTTGGGCGGTGGATTTCGCCAGGTTGGAAGCGACAGGCGCAAATTCAAGAGATCCAACCTACAGGAAAACGCAGGAGAGTCTGCGTGCGGGCTACGGCTGGGTTTTGAATGAGCTTAAGAGAGACCGGCAGGATAATGTGCGTCAGAAGTTCCTATGGCTGAAAAATTATCTCGAAGGCCGCGGTATCAGCGGGAGCAGCCCGCGATCAAGGACATCGCCGGATACATAACTGGCTCCAGAGGAGGCAGCACTGGATATCCAGCCCTCGCAGGTTCTCAAAACTCCGGTAGAATACCTAAAGCGGGAAATGGAACAGGATGTACCTATGCCTCAGCACACAGAAAAGCGAATCCCAAAACGGCTCAGAAAAGAGCCACTGCTCGAAGCGGTTCGGGAGTTGCGTTTCCAAAGCACCGCCGACACGGTGGAGAACCTGCTTTCTGGGATAATCTACGAGCAGATGCGAGATCTCTTTGCTCCACCTGTGCGGCTACCCGCCGCCGACATTCCACTGGCCGCCCGTACCCAACAGCCAGTTCTGAATTACACGCCGATGTTCCGCTTTGGCGGGAAAAACGAGAATTCCTGCTACGACATTCAGGTTGGACCGCGTGCGATCACGTTAAATTGTCGGCGGCCATACGCAGGTTGGGGAAAATTTAGACGCGAGATTATGAAACTCGCTGGGGGTGTGCGAAAAACCGGATTGATTGCGGCAGTAGAGCGTTTTTCCCTGAAATATGTGGACCTGATCCCCGCAGCCGCGCCGGATTATTTAGCCCCGCTTAGGGGGGATTTCAGAGTCGGGGCCTATAACCTGGGCCTTTCGCCCCTGCAGGTACAATCGCAGCTAGCCGACGGTGATTTTATCCACGTCATCACACTGCTGGCCCCGGCTCGCGTGCAGGCTGAACAAATGACCGCCGAGGGGCGTCTCATCGATATTGATACAATTTTCCCGGCAACATCGGAGGAATTCTGGGATGGATTTGAATCGCGACTGGGCGCAGCGCATGACTCCAACCATGCACTGTTTTTTGATATACTAAAGCAGGAAACCATTGGCCTGCTAGAGCCGGAATATGATTAGGGAGGTGTACCTTAATGACTGCTATTAATACACTTACGCACTACGATCTCGTTGGGCGATTTCCTTTCGAGCCGCTGAGCTCCGCGTATGCGGGCGCCCTTCCAATACCCATTGAATGGACAATGGATCGACGCAGCGGTGCTAAACGGATTGTTATCCAGTGGCGAGATCTGAACGTTCAAAGATACGAGATTCCGGATGCCCCCAACGGATTTTGGCTGGCGCACACGCTCGATCAGCTCGCCACCGCGCAGGGCGTCCCGGAAGTATCCGACGTTGACAGCATCAGAGGTATCTGGCCACAGGATGACCTTAGTGACGGTTTTGATGTCGCTTTGCGCCAATGGCGTAGTCAGGATGCGGAGCACCACCAATGATCCGTATGGCCGATGGGATTAGAGGAACTTCGCAAATGTCCGCAATCAGAAGCAATATTTCCCAACCGCTTCCCATTCTTTTCAGCACGCACACGCATCCATTTCCATGGCTGTAATCCTTGCGAACGCTACTGGTTGGGCGACCTTATCTCCGCATGTAAGAAAACGGCCCGACCATCGGGCCAGCCAACTTCAGCAATATAAACCGCCCCTCCCCCGCCTATCTTCATGCTCCGAGGTGTCCGGAGCACCGGACATGACTGACTGTGGATCCACTCCGCACCGTCATATTGTTGCAGCTTTTTGGTACATTTTCCCCGGCTGCGGGATAGCGTTGTGGCGGCGGCGACTGATTTTGAATTAATTGTTATGATACCGCCTGATTTTGAGTTCAAGGGTTTGGGCGGATTATTATGCTGGACATGCGGTTTATCCGGGAAAATCCCGGTGTGGTTCGTGACGGAGCGCAGGCGAAAAATATTGCTGTTGATTTGGATGGTTTGTTGGAACTCGACGCGCGGTCGCGGGCGTTGCACCAGCGGGTGCAGGAACTGGCCACCGAGCAGAACCGGATTAATAAGGAAATCGGCCCGTTGATGGGGCGGTTAAAAGGGGAAAAAGATTCGGCGAGGCGGGCGGAGCTGGAAGCGCAGGCTGTCGCCCTGCGGGAACGGCCTACGGAAATTAAGCATGAATCGGCCCAGCTTCAGGAGCAGATCAAAGCACTGCAACCGGAAATTGATGCGCGTTTACTGACGATTCCTCTGCCTCCGGACACGGATGTTCCGCGCGGGAAATCTTCAGAGGACAATGTGGAATTACGGAAATGGGGTACCGTTAAGAGCTTTGATTTTCCGGTGCGCAGTCATATCGAACTGGGCGAAAAGCTGGAATTGTTTGATGTTCCGCGTGGCGTGCGGCTGGCCGGGTCGCGAAGTTATTTTCTCACCGGGGCCGGCGCGCTGCTGCACCAGGCGGTCCTGCGGCTGGCGATGGATATGATGGTATTTGAAAAGGGCTTTACGCCCATGACCGTTCCGGTATTGGTGCGGGAAGCGGCCATGCGTGGCACGGGCTTTTTCCCGGCCGGGCGGGAGCAGGCATACCGGGTGGGGGAGATAAATGAAACCGGTGAAGATGAACGCTTTCTCACCGGCACGGGTGAAGTGGGGCTGACGGCATTTCATTTGGATGAAATTCTCGATGAAGCGCAGTTGCCGCGGAAGCTTGTCACGCAAAGTACATGCTTTCGGCGGGAAGCCGGTACGTATGGCAAGGATACCTCCGGGCTGTATCGTATTCATCAGTTTGATAAGGTTGAGCAGGTTATAATCTGTAAGAATGACCGGGAAGAATCCATCCGCTGGCATCAGCAGATACTGGCCAACAGCGAACTATTGCTGCAACGGCTGAATTTGCCGTACCGGGTCATGCAGTGCTGCACAGGTGATCTTGGCCCGAAGAACGCATCGATGATCGATATTGAAACATGGATGCCATCCCGCGGGGCGTATGGTGAAACCCATAGCGCCAGCCGGCTGTATGATTTTCAGGCCCGGCGGTGCGATTTGCGATATCGTGATGCAAACGGAAAGGTGCAGTATTGCCATACGCTCAATAATACGGTTGTGGCCAGTCCGCGGATTTTAATTCCCATTCTCGAGTTGTATCAGAATGCGGATGGATCGGTTCGTGTTCCGGAAGCGCTGAAGCCTTACATGAACGGCATGGAGATTATTACGAAGCAATAAGGCGATCTGATGGAAGCACAGGACTCATCCCGGTTTACGCGCTTTGCGCATCGGGTTGCCATTGCGCTTGTGGCCATCAGCGCTGCGGCCATGTATGTGTTTGGCGACCGGCCCAGCACGCATGTATTGCCTGATGGCGCCCGAATTCATAAGCGCATCGTGGTAAGTTACTGGGAGGAATGGACCGGTTTTGAAGGCCGGGCTATGGAGCATATCGTCAATGAATTTAATACCTCGCAGCATCATATTTTTATCAATATGGTGGAAGTCAGCAATGTGAATATTAAAACCCTGATTTCCACCGCTGGTGGCGATCCGCCGGATCTCGTTACGATCTGGTCGGGCATCATGGGACAATTTATTGCCTATAATGCGCTGACGAATCTTAATACCTTGGTGCGGCATCATGTGGTAACGCCGCATACTTTTGTGCCATTTGCCTGGAAACTCTGTGCCCCTTACGGCAGGCTGTATGGACTTCCGGCAACAACGGATCCCAATGCGCTGTACTGGAATAAAATTCTCTTTGCCAAAGCGGGATTGAATCCGGATAAGCCGCCGACAACATTAAAACAACTCAACGAAATGGCAGCCCGAATGACCATTGTCAAACCTGACGGCACCATTAAGCAGGCGGGCTTTCTGCCCATGGAGCCTAACTGGTACGCACCGGACTGGGGCATCTATTTTGGCAACCATATTTACAATTTTAAGACGGGATATTTCAATATTGATACCCCGCAACAGATTGCCGCTTATCGTTGGATGCAGAGTTTTTCCAAGCGGTTGGGATATCAGGAGGTAGACAGTTTTCAAAGCGGGTTCGGGCAATTTAATTCGCCGTTGAATCCGTTTATTGACGGGCAGGTGGCCATGGAATTGCAGGGGCCATTTCTGGCGAACTTCATTAATCGCAACAATCCCAAACTCATCGGAAATTATGGTGTGGCACCATTCCCCACAAGCTTCGGCCCGCCGGGGGCGGCCACTTTTGGCGATTGCGATATATGGGTGATACCGCGCGGCGCTAAGCATGTGCAGGCGGCGTTGCAGGTGCTGAAATTTTTCATTCAGCAGAAAAATCTGGAATATCTCAATGACAAACAGGCCAAGCCGTCCCCCTTAATGGAAACCAGCGCTGCATATATCCGTCGCAATCCCAATCCCTATATTCGGGTTTTTGACCGCATTTCACGTAATCCCAACGTACAGTCGCTGCCTCCAAGTCCAATTTGGCCGCGCGTCAACGGTCAATTAACGGTTATGGCCAACCGCATCTGGATGGGCGCTTCGGTAATCAGTCAAATTCGTCATGCGCAATTTCTGGCCGATCAATGGGTGCAACGGGAAAATCATCTTGCGGCTTTGCGGCTCAAGCAGGAGTTGCAGCCGTGAATGATCGCATTACTCTGCGGGAGCAGTTGGCGGGAATGGCGTTTGCGGCTCCGTATCTTATTGGCGTGGCGGCTTTTCTGGTTTTTCCGCTGGCGATGAGTTTGTATTACAGCTTCTGCAATTACAGCATGTTGCAGCCACCGATCTGGATTGGCTGGACCAATTATCGCCATCTGCTGACGGACCACGCATTTCATACGGCACTGTGGAATACCATTTTTTACGCGGCCATTTCCGTTCCGTTCACGCTGGCATTAAGCCTGATGCTGGCGTTATTGCTGAATCAACCCACGCGCGGCCAAGGCATTTACCGCACGATTGTGTTTCTGCCTTCATTGGTGCCTCTGGTGGCATCGGCTCTGATCTGGCAGTGGCTTTTTAATGCTGACAAGGGGCTGATTAATTCAGCGCTGCGGCCCGTATTGCACATACTGGGGAAAGCCGTGCTCGCACCGCTGGCCGCGGCGCTGGGAGCGGGTCATGCGACAATGGAATCGCTGCGACATCTATCACCGCCGGTATGGCTGGGTGATCCGCACTGGGCGATGGCGGCGATTATTTTCATCAGCTTCTGGGGCGTTGGTCAGACCGTGGTGATTTTTCTGGCCGGCCTGCAGGATGTACCGCAGGAATTGCATGAAGCGGCTGAAATGGATGGGGCCGGAGCAATTCACCGCTTTTTTAATATCACACTGCCCATGCTTTCACCGGTGATATTTTTTAATTTAATCATGGGGATTATCGGCAGTTGGCAGATATTCGATGTGCCATATGTAATGACCGGCGGCGGGCCTGGGCGATCCACGCTTTTTTACAGCATGTATATATTTGAAGCGGCGTTTAACCAGTTGCGCATGGGGCCGGCGTGTGCCATGGCGTGGATTCAATTGCTGATTATTCTTTTCCTGACGGTACTGGCGTTTGCATCGGCGAGAAAGTGGGTTTATTACGCATGAGCCGCAAACCCCGATTGCTGACGCACGTTCTGCTGCTGCTGGCCGCCCTGGCGTATCTGGCACCGCTGCTTTGGATGATTGACACAAGTTTGAAGCATGAAGTGCAGGCCGTGCAGGTTCCGCCGGTGTTGATTCCGCATCCGGTACGCTGGCAAAATTATGTCCATGTGCTGCGTGATCCACAGTTTGATTTTTCACTTTTTGCCCGCAACACGTTGATCATTGCGACGCTGAGTTCTCTGGGCGCGATGCTATCATCGTCGCTGGTGGCGTACAGTCTGGCCAAAATACGCTGGCGGGGCCGTGGATTGGTATTTGGTATTGTGCTGGCATCAATGATGATTCCGTTTCCGGTTTTTATGGTTCCGTTGTATCGCATTTTTCGTGAATTAGGGTGGATTGGCACGAATTTGCCGCTGTGGGTTCCGGCGTTTTTTGGTATTCCATTTTTCATTTTTCTCCTGCGGCAGTTCTATTTGACCATACCGAGAGAACTTTCAGAAGCGGCGGTGATGGATGGTTGCTCGCACTTTGGAATTTGGTGGCGCATTATGATACCGCTTACCCGGCCGGCGCTATTGGTGGTGGGATTGTTTTCATTTATGAGCGCATGGAATAATTTTCTCGGGCCGCTGGTGTATTTGACGCATCAGAGCAGTTTTACGCTATCGGTGGCATTGCAGGTGTATCAAAGCCGGTCCGGCGGGACAAGTTATAATCTGCTTATGGCGGCGTCCGTGCTGATTGTTGCCCCGGTGCTGATCTTGTTTTTTCTGGCGCAGAGGACGTTTATTCGCGGCATTGCCACTACCGGCCTGAAATAATGCGTGATGGCGCAGAGTTCCGGCATTATGGGAAATGTAATTTCCCCGCGAGTTCCGGATGGTTCTGCAAATATTCGCGTACCATGGCAAAGTAGCTGGTTTCCTCAACGGATAAATCCTCCAGGGCCAAATCGCGCCGCGCCGCAGCCACGGCCGCTTCCGTCGGGGCTTCAATTTCCAGAAAAAAGCCAAATACCGGCATTTCGTCAAGTTCCACCAGACAATCGCGGAATGTATAGCTGCGGCGGCGTTTTTGAAATTCCATGGTTTTTACATAACCCAGAGCGGAAAATAACAATTCGGCCATAGCGGGGGGTTGGGCGGAAAAGTCAATGGATGGGCGGCTGCTGATTTGGTTGCCGGTTCTCTGGCCTTTCCAAGTTACCACGCTGGGCAGCTCCTGGCCTTCCCGGGTTATCTGATGCCGCAAGCGCAGAGCCGCGCGAACGGCCCGCAGTTGGCCATCGGAAGAGTCCAGGAAAATATTTGTTTCCCGCACATCGCGGAGGTACTGTGCGCCGGCGTGGCAAAGGCGCTGGGACATAATCTCGTAATCGCCGGAAACTCGGAGTTTAATTTCTATTTCATGCGGTGTATGCTGCGGTGTGGTCATGACCTCTGGTTTCCTGTAAAGAGTTGATGCTTACCGAAACAGGGCAATAATGGCGGTTTGCCCGTGAATGAAATTCCGCCCGCCAACCGGTCCCAATTCACCGGCACAGAAAAAGCCGGCCACGGGGATGGATCCCACCACCTCGCGAAGCGCCTGAATGTCATGATTTGGTGTGCCAAAAAGATTGATTCCGCGGCCATTGCAACTGAACATCAGCGCGCCATGGGGTACCTCGGCAAGCATTAATTCACCTTGCAGGAGCAATCGTAAATCTTCATCCGCGGAACGCCCGTCCTGCAGGTGAAATTGAATGACCTGGCCCGGCTGTACGAAATCACCGATTGAAATACTCCCATTGGCCCGATGAATTTCCAGAATATTGCGTACCAGAAAATCACCACGGCCAAAATTCCCTTTACGCTGATCAATAACGCGTCCAATCAGCAGGCTTCGCATCTGGATGAATTCCCGATCTTCCAGCGACAGGCCGGACATCATATCCCGTACCGCGGTCATGGCCGGTTTGCCATCGAGCATTTCAATAATATTTTCATGGCCCTGGGTGATCGTAAACGTGGGGCCTACGGGACGGCACCCTTGGGAAACCACGCAATCGACTTCCAGCGGCCCGGCAAACGATACGCCGATCATGCCGCTGTTGAAAATGTGATTATTAATGGCCAGTCGTGTTTCACCGGGTCTCTGAACCCCACTGGCCATGCCGCCAACGACCGGAGCGTTGGGAAATTCTTTGGAGCAGGCCTCGAGCAACTGCACCACCGGCGTGGTAAACGGATCAGCCAGCATGATAAAGAGCCGCAAATTCGGGCCGGCTTCCAGACGTGCCCGCAGCGTGCTGTTTTCCCCCAGCAGTTCGGACCACTCCTCATCGGCAAATCGGAAATGATCCACCGTCACGCCGGGAATGGAAAAGCCAATGGCGGAGACCGCCGGTTTTCTCTCAATTTCACGATCCACGCCCAAAACGCTTTCGGCGGTGCAGGCCAGAAGGGTTCGACAATGTGTGCGCTCAGTAAGTCCGCCGGTAATGCGGGAGAAATCCGCCTGCAGCAATGACGAAACAAAAACCACCAGCAAATCCATCGGCAGATCGCCCATTTGCCCGTTAAGTTGCGT
>JAJZVR010000116.1 GCA_021847065.1 Planctomycetota bacterium
TGGCGCGGCGGGTGGCTGGCGCTGAAGCGGCTGCTGCGCTGTCATCCATTTGTAAAAGGTGGATACGATCCAGTGCCTCCACGGCGGCAGCAGAGATAATTTCGCATGATGCAATGGTTGCTGGATGCTGTGTCTGGAACAATGCTCTGTGGCGCGTTACCCGGCAATTACCGTCTGCTGACGGATTATTATTCCGAGCGTAGGCGGGCCGCCAAATCTGTAGTCCAGCAATCCCTGTTATGCTACGATCAAATCATCGCCGCTTTTTCAGGCGATAGAGCATATAAACGGCCATGGTATCAAGCATTGCGCCAACGGGCAGGGCAATAAGCATCTTCCATGCCAGAGAAATCGCGGCGTGATAGCGGCTCCCATAATGGTTATGCGGGATCAAAACGTTTGGCATTCCGGCCAAAGAGGCTACCGCCCAAAAACCAATCAGCACCAGCAGGCTCCCCATCACCAGCATCAGCGGTATGGCCACACGATACCAATCGTTCGGTTTGCCGGCGTTGGGACGCCGAGGTGGTCGCGCTGGCGGCGCGATTGAACGCTCATCGCCGCGGACTTCAATGACTTTGGCCTCGGGAATTTCCGCGTTTACATCTTTGCGGGGCTGCGGTCGCGGTATGGGCTGCGGGCGGGGCGGCGGTACGTTTCCGCGGGAAGCTTTCATATCCGCTTCCAGCACGGAGCCAAGGGGGGAGAAAATGTCCGGTTGATTGTTCCCCTGCGCCAGCATGGCAACAAAACCCGTCGCACTGCGCGGGTCTTCGGTCGCAGGTTTCAATGGCGGCTCGGAATTCTCCAAGTTTTGCAAGGCATCAAGTGTGTCCTGCCGTACCGATGCTTTGTTCTTTTTTTTGTCCATCATGCGACTCCTTCCGGCTGTTGCGGATGGCTTAGCAGACGCCAGCCTGGCTTAACGCCGTAGCCATTAGCTAATGATCGCATATTCATAGCACGTTTGCCAATCGGTTGAAGCGTTAAAATTTCAATCGCCCCGGTACCGCAGGCGATATGCAGTTCCGGCAAAACGTCTCCGGGTTCTCCGCAATGATCAGCCATCGGAACCTCACGGCATTTAAGCAACGTTACCTTAGCACGGATATCGCCACTGGGCGTCAGCAGGTCCGCCAGGCAACCGGGCCAAGGTGAGAGTCCACGAATGCGGCAAGAAACAAGCCGGGCGGACTGTGAAAAGTCCACATGGGCCAGGTCTTTCGATAATTTTGGGGCTTGTGAAATCCGCGTGGAATCTTGTATTGCTGCGCGTACGGATTCGCTTTCTACTTGCTCAATAACCTGTTGCATCAGAGGTGCGCCAAGCTCCGCGAGCCGATCATGCAATTCCCCGGCGGTTTCTGAATCGCCAATGGGGGTCGGTATTTGCCCGAGTATTTCGCCGCCATCCATAATATTTGTCACGCGAATAACCGATACACCGGTGGTATGGTCGCCAGAGAGTATGGCGCGTTGAATCGGAGCGGCTCCGCGGAAGGCCGGCAACAGAGAAGCATGTAGATTTATGCCGCCATGCGATGCTAAACGCAAAACGTTATCGGCAATCTTTTGGCCAAACGCGATGACGACTAAAATTTCCGGTGTCAGAGCCTGCAGGCCGGCGATAACTTCCGGGCCATTGAGATTGGCGGTTTTTAATACCGGTAAACCAATCTCTGCGGCATAAGCGGCAATTGGGGTGGGGGTGCTGTGGCGTCCGCGTCCGGCGGGCTTATCCGGCTGTGTCACAACCATTGCCAGGTCATGACCGGCCTGGATTAATGTTTTCAGTGTGGGCAGACCAAAAGCGCCGGAGCCAAGAAAAAGTATCTTCATCGCATCAACATACCGCAGCGGTTAAATAGCGCCTACCGGTTGATTGAATTTTTCGCGCAGCGAAGGCATAACCTCCCGCACTTCCGCGGCAATGCGCGTATTGGGGAATTGGTCGGTGATTTGCTCTCCAATACGGATCGCTTCACCCCAATTCTTGTCGTTGCATTGCAATGCAAATTGCACGCCAAGTTGCTGCAACTGCTTCTTGAATACGTCGCGGGCAATTTCCTTGAATCCTTCACCTTCGCCCGGCGTAAGGTATTGATCCAGCTGCTTGAGCAATTCCACGCTGCGGTCCACATCCTCCTTGGTCACGGCATCCTTCCATTCTTTCAGCAAGGCGCGTTTATGATTTTCCTTGGCGGCCTGAATGCGTTCCGGCAATCGCTGCACGTCCGCATGGCCGGTGAATGTGCGCGTGAGTTGCTCCATTTCCCGGACCGCCGCGGGCCAGTCGAACTTCTTGAGCAACTGGTCAAAATGTTCCAGAGCCTCGTGAACTTCGCGTGCAATAAATCCTTTACGGGCGGTTTCAACCATTTCCCGGAACTGTGCCGCTTCCTGGCGATTGCCGAAGCGTCGTTCCATTTCCGCGGCCAGCCAATAGGCTCCGTCGTAATCATTTTTGTCGATATCCTCACGGATGGCGTGGCGCAGGGCATCGCGATCTTTGTGGCGATACGCGATTTGCTTGGCGGAATCCGAAAGTGCCGCGCTATCACGGATGCCTTCCAGGAGTTGGCGGTGTGTTTCCAGGGCACCGCGCAATTGTTCGTATTGCCAATGATCATCACTCATAGACTGAATTTTCAAGCTCACGGCCATATAGATCATGCCCGCCATGGTTAAAATTAAAACGCCAACACCCAGAAGTAGAATGCCGGGCGTCATGGTCGACATGGTCGACATGGCCTGCGGTGTATCGACGACCGCCTTAATACCGTGCGAAGCGGCGGCCAGCATTGCGAGGCCCCCAATTAGACAAGCCACTCCAACGACTGTGGCGATGAGGCTCGCCCACCGAGATCGTTTAATCAGGTGTTCAGAGTTCATAACGTCGATCTCCTAAAAAATTTGGCTTGCAGCATGGCAAGTATGTCTTCGCAGGACAGCCGAAGGGCGACTGGAGTGAAAATCAGCCTTTTTGGCCAAATTTTCCCGCAGTCGAGCATACTTGCGAGTTTATCGCCGACAAAAAGTACCGTCAACAAAAGGTATTATAGGCCGGCAAATGCCATGAGCACCAGTGCCGGCAACCACAATCCATCGCCCCCGCGAGGGTGGCGGTACGTTCACCGCGTGTTATATCGGCGTTTGATTGCATTTTCGACAATAAACTGTAATCTTATGCGAATAATGAAATTTGTAATATTTTTCAAGTTTCACTGAATTATGGGCCGATACACAGTAAGTAGACTGGGTTTTGTGTAATGATGAGTTCAAACTCAAAAACTTCATCCCGAAAGGCCCACACGGCAGTGAATCATCGCCGTGTCTTTACGGTTCTATCATCTTTGGTGGCGACCCTGGCTTTAACCGCTGGTATCCTCCTGTTGTTGGAGGGGCAACCCATTACCAGCGCGGGTCCCTACATGATGAATCTTTCAAACAACACGCAAAATTGGAATTCCGTTATCCGTGCGTCCGCCCCGTTGCAGAAAGGCCGCTGGAACTATATCATCGTCTATCAGTCCGGGAGTCAGTCCGGTAATTCTGCCGAGCTCTCGGAGGGCAAAGATGTAGGAGGAATAATCAGGCCGCAAAACGCGGGCAACACGACGCAGGGCGCAAATTTTCATTTTGTGGTGGATAACACCCGAAACGGAATTGGTAACCCCGACGGATATGTGCAACGAGGCTTGGCTTGGCAGGAACAATTATCTACAGCACCGTATTTTTCCTGGCCTTATTTAACACCCCATCATTACTCTGCTTATGCCAATGCCGTGGGTGTCTGTATCATCGGAGATATCAACCGCAAGAATTATTCCGCCAGTCAGATTCGTTCCACCGTATCGCTTGTGCGGGCGTTGGAGCGACATTTGAACATTCCGAGTTCCTGCGTCAAACTGCAATGGGAAATTCGCGGTCAAGCCACCGCTCGTGAGCGCGCGTTTGGTCGTGAATTTCATCACCTGCTGCGGCGTTGAACGATTGGTGATCCCGCTCATATCTTTTCAGGCTGGCAAAACGCGGCAAAAGCGAATAGTATATTCGTCGCTTAGAGGGGCGCAGCAGTTACAATCGCTGTTGCGGCAGCTTGCGAATGCGGGTTGGCCAGCCGGTAAGAAGGAACTCTGTAATAAGGTTCGATTTGGGTAATGGAAGTACTGCCCGAAATTCCTGATTTTGAAGTGCTTACCTGTCTGGGGTACGGGGCCAGGAGCACGATTTATGCGGTTTGTGAAATCCGCACGCGGCAGGTCTACGCGCTCAAGCGGGTCTTGCGGCGCAGCCCGGAAGATGATCGGTTTCTGGAACAGGCGGAGCAGGAATACGCCATCAGTAGTCACTTTACTCATCCGGTTTTGCGAAAAAGTCATCGTCTCATTCGTCGCCGGAGGTTTCTCTCCACAACCGAATTGCATCTGCTGATGGATCTTTTTGACGGCGTATCTTTGGATACAGAGCGGCCCGCAAGTCTAAAATCCCTGCTTGAAATTTCATGCCGCGTGGCTGAGGGGCTTTCAGCAATGCACAAAATGGGTTACGTTCATGCCGACATCAAGCCCAATAACATCATGATTAACCAGAATAACGATTGCAAAATTATTGATTTCGGCCAAAGCTGTGCCATTGGCACGGTTAAAAGCCGGATTCAGGGCACGCCTGATTACATTGCGCCGGAGCAGGTTGCCCTTGGGCCGCTGACTCCAGCAACCGATGTTTTTAATTTTGGTGCCAGTCTCTACTGGTGCGTCACGGATCGACATGTGCCGACGGTAATTCCAAAGAAAAAAGCCGGTGCCAGTGGTGTTGACTCCCGCACTCTTATTCCGCCCCACGAAATTAATCCGCGCATTCCAGCGCAATTATCGCGGCTGATACTTGAGTGCGTTGAAAATCGCCCGTCCGATCGTCCGCCCAGCATGGAAGAAGTCCATGCAAGATTGCAGTTGGTGTTAAGCGTAAGCTCGGCGGTTTATCTGCAGCGTGCCAACGCGGCCCGTGATAGTCAGATAGCCGAGGCTGCTGACGGTAATCCAAGCGGTACGAGCTCGGCTGCGGATGCAGACACGGTAACCTGAATCCTTTCGGTAAATCCGGTTATCCTCCGTTTTGGATTCAATTATTGGCCCCTATTTGGCCGATGCTTAATAATGTGGCACGCGTTTTACAGCGTGCGTGCTGCGTGGCCGACGATGTGCCAAATCAGCGTGCTATGATGAGAAAGAACTAAAGGAACCTATGTCCGCCCGTCAAACCATTGATTATCTCCGCCAGGGTGCGGCACTGAATCGTGAAGATTCGTTGCGCAGCGGCCACATGCTGCATTTTCCGGCATTCGGTGAACTGGTTATTGCGGGGGATCTGCACAACCATTGGCGGAATTATGAAAAAATAAAAATGTTTGCCGCTCTGGATCGCTTTCCCGAACGCCATGTGATTCTGCAGGAACTCATTCATGGCGGGGCTTTAGGCCCGGACGGAGAAGATAACAGCATTGAAATGCTTCTGGATGCCATTGACTGGGCTTTTCAGTACCCGGGGCGCGTCCATTTCCTTTTAGCCAATCATGATTTAGCTCAGATTCAGGCTATTCCCATTATGAAGGATGGTTACGATCTTACCGAACGTTTTAATCGTGGATTTGGTGTTTTTTATGGCGGTAGAGCTGCCGAAGTGTCGGCGGCCTTTCGTGAATTTGTACATAGCATGCCTCTGGCGGGCATAACCATCAGTGGCATATTTTTAAGTCATTCCCTGCCTGGCGATCTCGATTTGCCCTCATTTGATGCTGGCATCGTAAGACGCACCCTGACGGATGCAGATTATCAACGGAACGGTTCGGTATACAAGATGGTCTGGGGCCGGTCCCAAAGCGAACAGACCCTTGCCGCACTTAGCAAGCTTTGGTGGGCTGATGTGTTTATCTGCGGCCATCAGATGCAGGAGAGCGGCTTTGGCTTGCTGGGTAAAAATATGTTAATTGTCGATTCTTCACACAATCATGGCGTTTTACTGCCATTGGTCCTCGACCGCCAATACACCATGAACGACCTGGTAAAGGTATTGGTTCCACTGGCGGGCGTGGAATAACCGCTGCTGCTGGTTGTAAAACCGTTGCCACAACCTGACGACTACTCGGGGCCGCTTCACAAGTAGCATGGCTCGCAAAAGCGTATCTTCGTCCGGCACGTTTTGTTTTAGGCGCGTTTTATGTTCCAATACGCTCTCCGGCGATTAACCCTTGGCAGTTTTGTGCCATGACGGTGCCCCAAAATACGCCGAAGATTTTGTTGACACAAAAAATTTGTGTGCCAAACGAGGAACAATTGGATGACTGAAATGTTGAGCAGCAAAATTATTCACGCTCCGGCGATTGCCGTCGGGGTAGCATTGCTGGCAGTGGCCATGGGTGGTTGCACACAGAGTGGTTCTCAAGGGCCGACCACCATTCCGGCAACAGCTTTTATCCGCCCGGGCGTGCCAGTTTCCCATCCGGCAGCAGCTTTGCCTTCGACATCCGCTCCGGCGGCTGATCTGGTACCCCTAAATGCGCCGATTACCCAATCCAGTGTGCTGACCGCCGGTACACTGCCGGGCCAAGAGGCCAATATTCAAGCGGCGGTACCTGCTGCGGGAACCAATCTGGCTGTGGCCGCACTGCTTGGAACGGTCAACAGCAAGCCGATATTTGTACAGGACGTGCTGCGGCCAATTTCCAAAGAGTTAAAGAATGCTGCGGCCATCAGCAAAACCAAGGAGTATTTTCAACAGCAGGCGGAACAAGCAATCGCCCGCGAACTGAATTTAAAAATTGATGACATTCTGTTTCTGGCCAAGGCTAAACGATATTTGAATAAGGATGATATGAAGGAAGTCGCGGCCGTGGTGGCCGCCAAAAAAGCAAAAATTGTCGCGCAATATTTGGGATCCGAACAGCTTGCGGATCGTGCATTGCGACAACAGGGCAGTTCGCTTCAGGAGAAGCTGAAGGGCATTAGGAATCAGACGATCATCGGCATGTATTTCAATCACACAATATATCCGAAACTCATCAGCACGCGGCGCGAGTTGTGGCATTATTATCAGGCGCATATCGCCAAATATACGCAGCACGCTTCCGTGGATCTTTATACCATTACATATCGCGTTATTAATCAGTGGCCGCGGGACCCTAATGATCCAACGCACACGCAGCCCGTGGCCCATCCCACCAAAGCCCAAATTGCCGTGGCCCGGCGTAAAGCTTTGGCGTATTGTGATAAGTTGGAAAGTGAAATCCGCCACGGTGCCAATTTTGCACTTCTGGCGGAGAATAATTCTTCCGATCCGGCGGCTGATAACGGCGGCCATTGGCCCGATACGCGGCGCGGTGAATTATCCAACCCGCTGATTGAAAAAACAGCCTTTTCTCTGAAGCCTCACACCATGGCACCTCCGCTGTTGATTAAAAATAAAACCAATCCGCGCGGCGATGCGGTGGTCATTATCCGTGTGGGAGCGGTTACCCGCCATCATGTAATTCCATTCGGGCAGGAGCAGGCGGCCATTGCACTGTTGCTCCGACAGCGCATGTACCAGCAACTATTGCGAGCTTATCAGCGTAATATGTACGACGCCGCATCGGTCAAAGCGATGACTCAGATGGTCGCCACCGCAAGCCAGGTGGCAACGTCACTGTATTTCACGCACTGAGCATGGCTGCGTGAGCATTGAGAAAATAACGGGATTCCCGGCACGCAGTTGGTGGTTCAACAGTGCGCGGGATTTTACGGATAGTCGCGTTCTGTAAAAAAAAAAACGCCGGGCAGTCAGGAGACTGGCCCGGCGTAAACTTGGAGGCGGAGGGAGTCGAACCCTCGTCCCGTGGCAGGTTGAAGACAACCTCTACGTGCGTAGACTGCATGTTAATCTCAAATCGCCGGACGCCGACAGTCTGACTTCCGGAAATTCCAGCCCATCCTGGGTCTTAGCAAATAGCCGATAGACGTTGCCATTTGAGCAATCCGCTAGTCGTCGGTTCGTCGCAAGCCGCGGACTTCCTGCGGGAACCGGGTTGCCTGTTTAATTAGGCAGCCAACCGAAGGCTTGCGCCCCCGGCTGTTGGGAACTTGAAGTTCTCAGCATTTGATTTTTTGCCACTCAGTTTAACGACTTGTTTGGCAGGTCGGCACGCCATCATCGACACTACTGTCCGGTCGATACCTTTCGCCCCCTTTCAAAGAAGCTTAAACGACTCGATATTATAGCTTGGATTTGCGTGATCGCAAAATCTGCAGCAGATGGCGTGCCTGCGGGCCTGCGAGGGTGCGGCCATATTTTTGCAAAGTAGGAAAGAGACGACTTCCAGCGACTTTCCAACGCGGCGCGATGTCGCGTCTCCATTTCGACAGGCCCGGTGGGGGGCATGTTTTCATGCTTCCTTGCGAAGCTGTGGATACCTGAACCTTGTTGATGTACCATTCAAACATCCGCCGGATTGCGCGGATCTGAGATAGGATTCTAACATAACCGACGGCGACGGCATTTACTGCTTGCATGCGCCCAGACCCGGTGACATGGCGGGTATGCCGCGATGCCAAGGATTAATCTTGTTTCGCGAATACGAAAAATATCTGTTTTTGCTTGCATTTTATAGCCGGTTATTGGTATCCTAGTGGGTCTTGGAACGCAGTTTTCCCGGCGTGTAAATTTGGCCGGGCACCATGGCTCGAAAGCCGAGTTAAAAAAAGGAATGAAAGGTGAAACTGCTTATAGATATTTTCTAAGCCCATGCCCCGCGGCCGATGCGACGCCCGGCATGGGTGAAACATCGGCACGGTGCGGTGTGGTGTGACCACCGAAATCTGTGCCCGCGAGAAACGCCCTGCCAACGCGATAATATCGCCCGGCGGAGAAGGACGGTTCTGGCGGGCTTGTTGTTTATAGAGATACTAAGAAACTGAAATTTCAGAAGTTTTTACTCTTTTAGGATGCAGAGGTACATATCATGGCTCACGACTTAACCCATTATCGTAACATCGGCATTGCCGCTCACATTGACGCCGGCAAAACCACCGTGTCTGAACGTATTTTGTTTTACACCGGTAAAACACACAAAATCGGTGAAGTGCATGAAGGCACGGCCGTCATGGATCACCTCGAAGAAGAGCAGCAGCGCGGCATCACCATCACCGCCGCCGCCACCACCTGCCCCTGGCGCTTAAGCGGCAAGGAAGACGGTGAGGAATATATTATCAACTTGATTGATACCCCGGGACACGTGGATTTCACCGTTGAAGTTGAACGCTCTTTACGCGTGCTTGATGGTGCCGTGGCCGTGTTTGACGGGCGCGAAGGTGTGGAAGCACAGTCGGAAACGGTCTGGCGGCAGGCGACCAAGTATCACGTTCCGCGGCTCTGCTTCGTCAATAAGATGGACAAAGTCGGAGCCGATTTTGAATTCTGTGTAAAAACCATTCATGACCGCCTCGGTGCCAACCCGGTGCCAATTCAAATTCCCATCGGCGCCGCCGAAAATTTCGCCGGGGTCATTGATCTGCTGGAAATGAAGGGCTATCAATGGGATGAAGAATCCAAGGGCCGCACCTGGGGTGAAATTCCAATACCCGCCGAATTCAAAGCCAAAGCCGATCAGGCCCGTGCTTACATGATTGAAAAAGCGGCGGAATGTGATGATCAGTTGATGGAAAAATATCTTTCCGATCAACCCATGAGCAACGACGAAATTAAAGCGGCCCTTCGCAAAGGCACATGTGCGATCAAAATTAACCCCGTGTTGTGCGGATCGGCCTTGAAATACAAGGGTGTGCAATTGCTGCTGAACTGCGTGGTCTATTATCTTCCCAGCCCGCTGGACAAGCCGCCGATGGTGGGTCACGATGTGCGTGAAAAATCCAAAGAACTTATTCGTAACGCGGATATTAACGAGCCGTTCTGCGGAATTGTATTTAAGATTGTCAGCGATCAGCACGGTGATTTGAGCTATGTTCGCGTGTATTCCGGCAAGCTGGAATCTGGCGCGCGTATCATCAATTCCACCCGCGACAAAAAAGAAATTGCCTCGCGTATCTGGGAAATGCACGCTGCGGATCGTATTCAGCGCGAATACGCTGAAGCGGGCGATATTGTCGGTGTCGTGGGCTTTAAGTACGGTCTTACCGGCGACACGATCTGCGATCCGGACCATCCGATTTTGCTGGAAAAAATGGAATTCCCCGAGCCGGTTATCAGCATGTCCATTGAGCCAAAAAGTGCCAATGACAAAAATAAGCTCGGTGAAGCGCTTACCACATTGCGCCGGGAAGACCCCACGTTCCGCAGTAACTTTGACCCGGAAACGGGCCAAACCATCATCCACGGCATGGGCGAACTGCACCTGGAAATTATCGCCAATAAGCTCAAACGTGATATGAAAGTCGATGTCACGGTCGGCAAACCCAAGGTGGCCTACAAAGAAACCATTACCAAGGCTGCCGAAGCGCAGGGTAAACACGTCAAGCAAAGCGGTGGTCGCGGTCAGTACGGCGATTGCTGGATCAAGCTTGCGCCTTACATTCCCGTGGAAGGTGATGATTCGGAAGATACCTTGTTGTTTGAAAATGACATCAAGGGCGGTGCCATTCCGCGGGAATACATTCCATCGGTGGAATACGGTGTGCGGCAGGCCGCAAAATCCGGCGTGTTGGGCGGCTTCCCGATGTTGAACATGAAAGTATCATTGTTTGACGGCAGCTACCATGATGTCGATTCATCGCAGATCGCCTTTGAACAGGCCGGTATTCTGGCCATGCAGTCCGCCTGCAAGAAAGCCGGACCAGTTCTGCTGGAGCCGATTATGAAGCTTCAGGTCACCACCCCCATTGAATTTGCCGGGCCGGTGCAGGGTGATATTTCCAGCCGCCGCGCCATGATTGAAAATACTGAAAACCGTGGTAACACCCAGATTATTGATGCCACCGTTCCGCTGGCGAACATGTTTGGTTATTCCACGATTCTGCGTTCGCTCACGCAGGGCCGGGCCAACTACACCATGGAACCGCACAGCTACGCGCAAGTGCCCAACCATGTGAAGGATGAAGTCTTGGCGAGTCTGAAATGATCGTCAATACCTGATCAGTCACCAACACTCTTAAATGAATAAACGCCTGGTCGACAAAAAATCGACCGGGCGTTTTTTTTATCCCGTCCTGCTATGCCCGCTTCGCGCTTGTTGCGCCATCGGCCATCGGCCTTGGCAAACGTGCCTTCGCGTGCGATAATTCGTTTTGAAAGATAGGTCTGCACTGGAGTGATTTGTGATTATCGCTAAAGTTATCGGCAAAGTTGTAGCAACGGTGAAAGATGCTGGTTTTGACGGGAAAAAACTGGTGCTGGTGCAAGCGCATGTCCTCAAGGACGGGCAGCTTGTGCCGGGGCAGACCATGCTGGTGGCCAATGATGATCTCGGCGCCGGTGAAGGGGAACTTGTCGTGCTCACGCAGGGAAGTTCCGCCCGCATGACTCCCAGTATGAAAAGTACCTCCACGGACGCTGTGGTAGTCGCCCTGATAGATCGTATCGACGCCAATGACCAATTGGTTTTCAAACGCAGTTGAAACAAGTTCGGCGCATTGCCGACGCACGAGGCTCTTATATGTTTATTGCCATGGTAAAAGGCGCAGTAACCGCAACCAGGAAGCACCCTTCCATGGCTGGCTCGCGCCTGTTAATCGTTCAGCCCGTTGATCCGATCA
>JAJZVR010000117.1 GCA_021847065.1 Planctomycetota bacterium
CTCACATAGCCGCTGGCTCTGTCCCGGCTCGCCGGAATTGCATTTTCGATTGCAGCGCGATTCGGGAAGTCATATCGGATCCGTTCCTAACCGCCCGTAGCCCAGCGGGCGCCGTTATCAAGCGCGACAGAAGGTTCGACTGTTGGAGCCACTACCCCATTGGATTGCAAATGGTTATAAATATAGGAAATGTATACGGGTATACTGCAATTTCCACTTAGCCAACGCGCCCGACACATCGGAGCTGCCGCGCCAAGCGTATCGTGCGGGTTTCGCCGCGCGATTGGCGCACTGACATTGCGGCGGTGCCAGGAGCTGCTGTTTTCCTCCCGTCAGCCTGTTGCAGCGCTGATTGTTTTGTGCCTTTACGCCGTGCAGATAAACAGCACCCCGGCAGTTGCCGCGGCACTGGCCACATCATCGCCGGCACCCATGCAGCGTATCGCGGTGGCGGCCAATGGCCGGGGATTTATCCGCGTAAAATCTGGCCGGGCATTTCATCCTTGGGGATTCAATTACGGCAATCGGGGCCGGTTGATTGAAGACTTCTGGGACAGGCACTGGCCCACTGTGACAAAAGATTTCCAGAATATCAAGGCCATGGGAGCTAATGTCGTGCGCGTGCATCTGCAATATGGCAAATTCATGCTTGCGCCCAATAAACCCAATGCCGCCGCGTTCAAAATGCTTTCCCGCCTGCTGGTTCTGGCGCAACGCACCAGGCTCTATCTTGATCTTACCGGGCTGGCGTGTTACCGCGTCGCCGATGTGCCGAAGTGGTACAACGCAATGAATGATAAACAGCGCTGGGCGGCGCAGGAAAATTTCTGGAAGGCCGTGGCCGCCACTTGCGCCCGCAGCCACGCTGTGTTCTGCTACGATCTGGTTAATGAACCGATATCACCGGGACCCCAGCCGGCCGGACATTGGCAGCCGAAGAGTTCCTTTGGCGGTTATGACTTTTTACAATACATCGCCCTGAACCCCAACAATACCGATCGCCAGAAACTTGCCGCGCTCTGGATTGCCGCCATGACTGTGGCCATCCGTTCGCGCGATAAAAAGACCCTCATCACCGTGGGTCTTTTGCCGTGGGTTCCCCGTTGGGGATGGCTTTCCGGCTTTGTGCCGCGGATCATCGCACCGAATGTGGACTTTATCAGCATACATATTTATCCGCAGGCCAAGCACTTGCATCAGGCCATGGTGGTGTTGCGGAAATGTGCTGTGGGAAAACCGGTGGTGATCGAAGAGACATTTCCGCTGAGTTGTTCAGCCGCGGAAGAAGAACAATTCCTGTTGAAATCCCGTGCCATCGCCTGCGGCTGGCTGGGTCATTATGACGGTTATACCCTGCAAGACTATGTCCGGCTGGCCCGCAAACATCGCCTGAGCATTGGCCAGGCGATCTATCGTGCATGGGAACAAATGTTTGTGAAGCTCAAACCGCGGTTCGTACGCTGAGGGATCACCCCGGTTTCCCCAACCGTTGGCATTTGGGCAGGCAGCATTATCAACGCCAAACCGGCCACGGGACTGGAGAATCCCGATTTTGTCGCGGTGACTAATATTTCCCCGCGTGAACTGAGATTAATCACCACATTCCATCAGACGGCGACCAAGTTCATCAGCGTATGGCCGAATATCGGCCATAAACCATTTACTCAATACGTTGAGTAGTTTTACTCAATGCGTTGAGTAAATTCAAATTTCTCGCCCGAGAAAAGTCAATGAAATAGGAAATCCATCCAAAAGCTCTACTTCCGCTGCGTTGCGGTGCCGGTGGGGCTGAAGCGGTACAAATACAAGCATTTGCAATGTTCCGGATTTTCGTGATCACAAAGTAAATATTCTGTTTTCAGCAAAAACTACAATCGCCGGGCGTAATCGGCGTCTTCCCCGCTATAAATACAAATAACCTGTCCAAGGAATCGCAATCGCCGCCATTACTTGGACAGGCTCCGAGCAATTGCATTGGGAATTTACATCCAATGGTTCAGCGGTTGGGAAAGAAAGTCCTCCACCGCAATGCCATCGCCGCCGACAAGTAATTTCCTGGCCGGGCTAAACGCTTTGCTGAACGCGGCCATGCCCGGCGGTGTGGCCGGGGAGCGTCCGCTTTTGACTTCAATTGCAAGGATCCTGCGTCCGGAACGAAGAATAAAATCCACCTCCTGATTATTTTCACGCCAATAGAATAACTGACAACATCCTTCGGCGGCGGCATTGACGAGGTAAGCTCCAACGGCGGATTCCGTAAGCCTGCCCCAGAATTCACGGTCGTTTTGCGCCTCAGTCATGGTCCAATCAGACTGCGCCGTCAACAGCGCCGTGTTGAACACCTGTAATTTTGGGCTTGAGCCGCGGCTGCGCACAGTTTGACCGGCAAACTTGGACAGCCCGGTCAACATCCCCGCGCCTGTTAATAATTCCAGATAATGCGCCAAAGTAGTGGTATTGCCGGCATCCTGAAGCTGGCCGAGCATTTTGGTATACGAGAGCACCTGCCCGGAATAGCGACATCCCAGTTCGAAAAGCCGCCGAAGCAGGGCTGGCTTGTCCACGCGCGACAGCAGCAGCACATCGCGCGAAATGGTCGTTTCAATCAGAGAATCTTTGATGTATCGTTTCCAGCGATCCGGTTCGGGTATCAGCGGGGCTGCTCCGGGATATCCGCCGTAATAGAGATACTGCTCAATGCCCCAGCCAAAGGCGGCTCGCATCTCGCTGTAGCTCCAGTGCGGCAAATGAATCACTTCAAATCGACCTGCCAGGTTTTCGGACAATCCGTTTTGAATCAGCAGCGGAGATGAGCCGAGAAGAATGACGCACATCGAACGCTTTTCCCGGCTGTCAATATCCCAAAGACGTTTAATGGTCTCGGACCAGTGCGGAGCCTTCTGTACCTCATCAAGCACCAGCACGGGGCAATGCCGCCGGACTTTGGGCATCGCCCGCGCAGCTTCCCATTGCTGTTCAATCCAATCGCCACCGCGCAAGGCAGGCTCGTCAGCACTGGCAAAACGGGCGGGCCAACCGGAGCGTTCAATGACTTGCTGCACCAGCGTGGTCTTGCCAACCTGCCTCGGGCCGGTAATAACCTGAATAAACCGGTGCGGCTCCGCCAGGCGACGGGCAAGAACATCAGCGTATGGGCGAATATAGTCCATAATTCAATTACTCAATACGTTGAGTAATTTTACTCAACGTATTGAGTAAATGCAAATTTCTCGCCCCAGAAAAGTCAGCGAAATAGGAAATCCATCCAAAAGCTCTACTTCCGTTGCGTTGCGGTGCCGGTGGGGCTGAAGCGGTACAAATACAGGCATTTGCGGCTTTCGGGGTGCTCCGGATCCGATATCGAGGTTTCTGATTTCAATAATGGATATAACCGCATCGCATAATCGGTGTCTTCGCCGCAGTTGATCGCCTTGAAGCCCACCTGCAACGCCAATTCCCGTTTCACCGGGCAGAGATGATTGGGCGTGCGGAAATACGCATTGCCGACCTGGTAATATTTCTTGTGCGTAATGGAATAATCAAAGGGCCCGGCATATACACCATCAACTTCCAGTCGCCCGGCAAATACCACACAATCGCTTTGCGGCGCTGCTTGAATCGCATGAACAATATCCCGGATATAACTCTCCGCCACCATGTCATCATCATCAATAAATGCGACAAATTGCCCCCGCGCCTGCCGCAGCAATTGATCGCGCTTTTCCCCCACCGGCTTTTCACCGCCATCAAGTGCGATATGAATTTCGACGTGCCAGGGATTTTCCAACGCGAAAATCTGCCCGTGCAATTGCTTCAACAACTCCGTCAGCGTCCCGCAACGCCGATGCAGCGATGGAATCAGAATGCTTAATAGGGGCTGAACTATTGTGAACCCCGCCGCTTTTCGCACGTCATACATCGACTTATCGGCGTCCCACCATTGCTGATTGCGAATAAACAGCGCATCAGGCCGCTGGCCCACATGACAATGCCGAAACAGCACCCGCGATTCATAGTAATATTTACCGATGTGCCGCACCACATCTGTAAATTCATTGTCACAAAACATCGAGCGATATGCCGGATGATAGGCATAACCAATGCGGCGGTATAAATTCCACCCCAGGATGCTCAACGTGATCAGGCGATTGGAACCGATATAACCGTCATCAAAATGCAGCGCCCCGTCCATGGCCGGAAATTGCTGCCGCATGGTCGCGGCAATAATATCATCCCAATGCCCCGCCTGCGGGATCATGTCATCACTGGCCAGAATTAACACATCCGGCTCCATGCCGATTAGCCCCGCGGCATCCGCCAGATCACTGTTGCAGGCGTCAATTTTACTGCGGCCCGCGGGACCGATGCGATAATGCACCTCAGGCATCTTTGCTAGACGTTGCAATATGACCGGGTTGTTCATCGCGGCATCATCAGCATCTATGGCTATCAGGTACACCACCTGATGCCGCCGCGATTCCAAAGCCCTCCACTGCGCCAGGGTTTGGAAAAACATATTCACCCGGCCGCGTGTGGGCCATTTAACAAGAATGTTCATTGATAATCCCGTTTATATTTCAATCGTCTTTAAACCGCCGACCGGGCGTGGAGATTTTATCTCCGCGCCCGGTGCGATTTACCCATGCTTATGAAATTGTCTTTGCCCCGGGCATGAAGTTGCGTACCACCGCCTCCCACAGGCTTTCTGCACCGGCCTCAATATATCCCCATAGTTTTCCCAAAAGCGCGCCACAATATTCCAGTGGTTCAAATAGCGCACCGGCAAGAATCGGGAACTTCACACCCATAATGCCGGCCCAGCCAGACTCGCTGAAAAGGATAAGACCCCCAGCAACCAGGAGAAGAAACACCGTAACAACAATGAATCGCCCCAGCTTGTAACTCAAGGAGTGGGAAATCGCGCGATACCGCACGGCATTATGCAATTCGCCGGCCTGCACCGCCCGGGCAGATTTTACAAACACCCGCTGGGCTTTCATCGCGGGTTTAACCGCCGCAACTGTGGCCATCGTTGCCCTGCGCGTTTGCTGTGCATCTTGTGCCACTGTAACCACTGCCGGGCGAAGGGCCGCAATGTGAGTGTCCCTTCGCGCTTCCAGCTCTGTCTGATGCAACAGATCGCTGGAATCCCGCACGGTTTCAATAGCCGCCATATTCGCCAGGCCCGCGGTATGTTCAACCGCAGAAAAATCCGGCGGCACCGCCAGACGGGCCGTTTGAATGCCCGCACATCCGCTGGCCGCAAGCGCCGCAATACCCACAGCCGCCATCACACCGATTCTTTTTTGATAACTCATTTGAAAACTCCTTTGGTTAAATGTAAAAGTAAAACCCTAAAATTGATTGGCCATGTATTTCCAGAATGTTGCCCGCATCCGGGCATGGCGGGCACGATTTCGCCATATTCGCAGGCGCCGGTGGGTCTTTATTCGTGCCCGCTTATGCCACAGTGCCCGTCGGGCCTGCGTTGCCGCCACAATAAACCCAAATAGCGCTGTGCCCAGGCCGATTATGGCCGACCAGTCAGTGGATTGTTGCGCCGCCTTTTCCAACATGGGATATCTCCCGTAATTCACCGAGAAGCTGATCCAGCTTGGCGGATTGCTCATCCTGTTTGGTTTCCAGGCGTTGCCGCCAGGCTGCGGAATCACGGTCGGCTGCATCCATGCGCCGCACGCCTTCCACCAGCGCCTGTTCCGTGCGGCTTATGCGGCGCTCATGACCAATCAGCCACCCCATTAACGGCCCGACAATTACCGAGGCTGTGGCAAATATTGGCAACCACGTTTGAATGCCGCCAAGACTCCCGGCGCTTTGAGCGATCAACATCGGCACATAAGTCCACAGCACAAGCATTTGAATTTTCCTCTTGAAGCAGCCACAAGTTTTAGGTTACAGGTTACAGTTGCCTGTAACCTGTCCCCTATCACCTGTCACCTCAATTACGAGACAATCGCCGTCCGCGCTGCCAGTGCCACAAAGCCGCTGCGGTTGTTGGCACTGTTGGGAATTACCAGCGGTGTCTGCCGGGCGGTTTTGCCGTCCACCCGGTAAATGATCCGATACGCCACTTCAGCCGCATCAAAGTAAAGGTGCATGGACATGGCCGCTTCAATACCGCCGCCAACTTTCGTCGATACCAGGTACTGATTCAAATCCGCCAGAATCACATCGCCGGGCGTGCCCACTGCCGAGCAATGGAAGCTATACACCACCGGAATGCCAAATAGCCGCGCCTGCGGTGATTGCTGAATGGTACCCGCCGCAAAATACAAATTACGCCCGGACGCATCCTTGAGTTGCTCGAACTGCGCTTCAGCGTCCGGATGGGCAATCCACACAACATTGCCGGTATCGCCGGGGCGAATGGTCCAAAGCCGGCTCTTCATATTGACCAGATTGCTGTAGCTGATGGTGAACCCGGGCTGATTGACATCCGCCGGTGCTGTTACCAGCGAACCGCTGTTGAGAATTCCCTGCGGTTGCGCTGAGCCTGCGCCGTTGCCGGTGATAAACGCCTGATTAAGATCCCATGCCAGGGCGATGCCACCTTCATCAAAAATGAAATTGGACAATGCCACGTTGTTATCCTGCAGCAATTCATCGGTTACCGGCAGCAGCGTTCCCCAGCGGTTCAGCGTCATCTGCACGCGGTTGTAAACCGGTTTCTGCGGCGTAATGCCCACGCCATCGCTGTTAAGCCAACTGCCCAACGAGCTTCCGGTCGCATTGGTCTGTCCCAATGTCGAAATCTGCCGCACTGGAATAAACAGCGAATTGCCGATGTTAATCGGATATTTTCGGGCTTTATCAAAAAGCACCGATTCCGCCAGAACATCGCGGTACAATTGATTGGCATATTCCGTGGGAACAAGCGCCCCGCCATCCGCCAGGACGGTTTCATCCATGCCATCAGCCTTGGCAATCATGCGTTTAATGCGCTCATCACTGGCTTTGTGGGTGAAATGCTTGCGCACGCTCTGGGCAAAATCGCCGAGATTTTTAAATCCGCCCGTGGGGTCCAGATCTTCCCGATCCGGGCCGATCACCAGCGTTGGCCGCACGCCTTTTAATCCGCGTGATACCTGCTCAATGACCCGGGTGGTGATTTTTTGCGCTGCGGCCTCCAACTGTTCGGTCATGGACTTTTGAATTCCCGCCACCGCCTCATCAAGATCCTTAATGTCCGCGGCCACCGCCTCGGCTACAGCGGTTTCCACCGCGGCCCTGGCCTGATCTTCCGGCAGATCAATAACCGAATCCTTTTTCTGCCCCAGATAATCCTTGAGAAATTTAACTTTCATGGTGTGTCCTTGTAAAAAAAACTCGAAGCAAAAACCGTTGACAGATCGCCAGACAGTGCCGCGGTTCCCGATATCTCGAGACCGCCGGTCATGCCGGTCACATCCGACTGCCCCGCTGTAGGCGCGGCAACCCGGAGATAAGGAGAAAACTTTGTTTTTCAATAAGGTCATTAGACCAGGTAACGCGGCGGCGGCGGCCGCCGCCGCAGAGCAGTTGAGCAAGAGAGAGTTGAACCCCGATTATCTGGCTCCTGCAACAAAAGGCCTGTCCCGATATGTCGGGAGATTTCGGCGTCCTGCCTCAACCCAGAGCAAATAGGGCTGGGACAACGTGGAACTGACGCTTTCTGGGAAACCCCACTGCGGTCTACTTTCTATTTTCATGCAGGGGAGCCGGGCGTTTTGACAGAATTCACGGATCATTATGGCAATTATCAATTCGATTGAACGGAGATATTTCACCATCCGGACCACGAGTATTTTAAGCGGGGCCTTCGGGATGAACTCGGACACAACGGCAAAAGGAATTGTTTTTTTCACAAGGAGGTGGGGGAGGTAATGGAGGTGGTGATTTCTGTATTGCCGGTATTGGTCGGTAGGGTTGGTAATGGAGTGGGACCGTCCCGGTACGCACGGAATAAACTGCTTTCGTGGATTTCTGGGGCGGTTGTATTTGACCGCGGATTTCACGGATTTTGCGGATACGACGGGGGCGGATGCCGCCGCAGAGCCCCGATTAGCCGGCTCCTGCGGCAAAAGGCCTGTCCCGATATTTCGGGATATTTCGGCTTCCAGCCTCAACAGGGAGCAAATATGCTTGGCGCAAAGGGTATCTGATATCCGGCACTTGGCGTTGAGTATTTCGCACTCAGCATTGAGCAGTCCGTTTCAATGAGCAATGAATTCGGAGCTGGTAAGTGTTGATCGGTGCTCGTTGTTCGTTGCCATAAAATCTGTGTCAATCTGTGGATCGCACCCATCGCTATACCCATTAATCATCGCTCATTTTTTGCTTATACGCTACCGTCCCCACTATAGCGTTCGCAGCAATCCTGCATCTCTTTCGTATCCCATGCTCGTTGACCGTTGGTCCTCCGCTGCCTCCCCTTCCTCTTTGTAAAAATCAGTATTGATCGATAGCTGCAGTAATGTCAGTTCTAATCAGTATTGATCGATAATATCAGTATTGGACAGTTAATTCTGGATTCTGGATTGGGATTCGGCAAGCGGGACGGTATTTTGCTTTTCGCTTACCACGACACTCTTTTAAGACCAATTCACAAGGAGGTGGCAGAGGTAGACGGAGGGCGACCGAATCGGCCCATTCCAGCACACATGAGTCTCACGTCAGAGAATTGCGTGTTCGGTACACCGGATTCCGAATTCTAAACCAATGCTGCCGCAGCGCTTCAAACATTTTAAGCGGTGCGAAAGCACCGCGTCTCATTAAGGCCACTGCAGGTGGCCGTCTCATTGTTCATTGAGCGCAGTGCCCTCCCTTACCTCCGTGTGAACAACCGTCACCCAATTCAAATCACCGGCCGTTTGGTGTCCGTTGAGGTGGGAGCCTGCATCAACGATGCCACATTACATTGGAAATCCACACCCCACCGGATAAGTTTGCGGTGGCGACAACTTTGCCACCTTTTTCGATGGTCAACGTGAACGACGGTGTTCCTGAGCCATGAAACGCCGGTAGGATCAGGTGCACCGTATGCCGCTTGCCGTCTGCGGTCGTGAAGCCAAGGTCCACTGCCTTGGGCGCAATCCCCTTCGGGTTCATCGTCAGGCCGGTCGCTATGGTGCCTATAACATCGGCCACGGTATACGGAGGTGTTCCGTGGTAGGCAATGGTCACATGCGAGATAGTTCCTGCACCAGTGTATGAAATTGAGCATGTCCAATGTGGCGACGGCTTGTACTTTAATAGTGGCGGACATATCCAGCCAGCGGTGAGCTTGGTATGGTTTCCGATGAGCATATAAAGTTCAGGCGTCTTCGTTCCGTGAAACGTTGACGCCGCGGCCGCCTGCACGCGAACTTTATGCCGCTTCCCATCCGGCGAAGTAAAGCCGATAGTTAATGCCTTGGGCATGGGCCCCAGGGCGCTTAATGAGGCATCACTCTTTGGCCCGATGCCGCCCAACGAATACGATTTACCATGACCGGTTACCGTGAGATTCGAGAATGCTTGCTTGCCGTTGTCCGCGATGACGCAGAACCAGCGTGGCGAGACCTTTAATGGAAGTTGCGTTTCCCTCACGATGACCCTATCGCGATTCGCAATGAACAAGTGGATGTCCACCGGCCGCTTCGATCTAAGAGGTACCGGCACCGGTAAAACCACATGCACCTGATGCCTCCGGCCATCCTGCGAGTGAAAACTCACATCCATGTCCCTCAACGAGCCGGGTCTTGGGATATCCACGTGTGTCGTGCCCGATGGGATCATTCCAAGGAACACAGTATCGTTGCCAAGAATCAATTTCGCATCTGAAAATTTCGCCATTCCATTCCTCCCCCGCGCATTAGACCAGGAGAATTGAAACCGTTTAAAATCCGGGTTCTGCCATGTCGCTATAGCCTTGCAGCGGCTGAGAACCTCAAAATAAATCGACGTTGACTCCGGGCGGAACCAGCTCGGCTCCGGGGGGATGGCCACGTAAATACGATGTCGCCTTTTATCCTTCGAAGTGAAACTGATCGCCACGGCTCTGGGCATCTGGCCGATATCGCCGCCCATGCCCTTCTCGGCCCCTCCACCCCGGAAACCATTGCCCAGCGGCCACGCCTGGCCACGATAGGCAACGACCACATCAGAAATTGTCTCTCCACCGAAATTTATAAATTCATAACCCCAGATCGGATACGCTGCCCGGCTGCAGCCGCTGTCCACGACCAATATGCACCCAATGACACATACCAGCAAAAAACGAGCGATATTCATCATGTCTCCAAGAAACATCGAACCGCGACGGCACCCGCAACGGCTACGCAGGTGCCCGAAAGAGTGACATCCATGATGTTCATACATTCACCTGCTCATTTGGCCGCCCAATTGCCCGCAAAGTATACCCCAATCCGATTTCCCCAGCCTCCTTCGCCCCCATGCAATCCCCTTCTCCCATCGGCCAACCACGCACCGGGCCGGTGATTCTTCCCCGTCACCTGAAAACCGAAACCCATAAGCGACAAACCAAAACCATCCCCGTCGATTCGTGTGTCCGTCGATCGTTGCCCCCGTATCCGTGCCATCCGCGCAAGAAGTTTATCCCGTGCGCGCCGGGATGGTCCACCACCGTTACTGAATCTACGGATCAATACTGAACCTACTGACAGCTACTGCCCAATACTGAAATCGTCGTCGTTCGTCGTTAACTCTCATCCCCCGCCCCCCTTCTCTCGTCTCCCCCTTTGCGGTCGTATGATGGCCGTAGTAAAATCATCAATTTCTTAATGGCCCCTACGTTTCATCTGCGACGGGACAGCTGAGGCTCTTGGCATACATTCCAGAGCGGTCGAAACAGCAGGGACGCCGCTTCCCTTTGGCGAGCATATCGCAGCCATTCTTGATCCGCTTCAAGCGCGTCTCTTCCCGCTTGGCGGACTCGATCCACTGTATCCAATCCCTACGCGCGACGGGCGTGATGTCCGACCATACCGCCCGCGCCTTCGGGTGGGCGGCCGCGAGAGCCTTCCGCAGCTCGGCAGGCACCTTGGGTTCCGGTTCCTCTGCCACCGGCACGATTTCCAGCGAGACGACGTCGCCTGCCTCTGCGCCCGCCGCTTCGCGCAACTTCCGTTCCACTTTGAGCCAGTGGCCTCCCTTGCCGTCCGGCTCGAGCGTAGCTTGAAAGGTCAAGCCGTTGAACGTGCCTTCGACCGACACCATGCCTCGCGAGGGGAGCTTTGCACTGGCTTCCTTGGGCAGGTTCAGAAAGGTCCAAGCGACGGCTTTCGCGGTTGCCGCCGGTTGCAAGAGCGTCGCGCCGAAACGGATATTGGACGCGATTGTGGAATCGTTCAGCGCGCTAGCCGTGCGCGATTGGCTCGCGCGCGACGCGATTTTGGCTCTCGGCTTCGCCATGCTATCTCTCATCGTTGCTTCCTTTTCGTGAGATGCTTCTTTGCGTCGCTTCCGGAGTAACTGTAACTTCTTGATGGGCCGATATTTTCGAAGAAACGCCTTCCGAGTATATCCTATACTTCTCAAAAGGGCATCGCAACTACCCTAAATTCGCATACCCTAAATTCGCAAACACGCCAGGGCACGCAAATATTGCTTTTGGTTTTAATTATTGATACTATTATTCTTATATAGGAATGTAGTGTTATGATTGATGTTGCGAATCCGAAACTTGTGGAACGTGTGGCCGATCGATTCCGGGCCTTGGGCGATGAAAATCGCATTCGT
>JAJZVR010000118.1 GCA_021847065.1 Planctomycetota bacterium
AATTCCTGGCCACTTTTGCCGCCACGGTTAATATGCAGAATGGCTTTTGATTTGGCGTTGGCCGACCATTATAAAGCAGATACTGCCGGTACGTTGCGGTCGATTTCTTAAAACTCGTTACCGAATAAGGAACCGTAAAGCTATACGTGCCGGTCACAGCGGCGGGTTCAAGCTGTCCGGGCATCACAGAGCCGGAAGATATACCGGACTCCCGCGATGGTGCCGTGAACTCGCGAACCGAAATAACATGATTGGTTAAATTGGCCCGGTAGCTGTTTTGCGGGTGTGCCAGTGGATTGTATCCCGCACAACCCGCCAGTAAAAGCAGGCCTAAGGCCGCCGAAAATATTGCCGCATAACGAACTAAATACATATTCATAACCCCAATAACTTTCATTTATCTTACGATACGCCCGGCTGCTTGCAAACCTGCCAACGCCGAAATATTGTTATTCGGGCATCCTGACCATGGCTGGCTTAAGGCTGCCGGTCAGCCGCGATACGCCCTTAACCGCCGCCCATGCCGGTATCCAAAACCTTGGGCACGGTAAAAAACGCCCCAGCCTTGCCCGGTGCGTTCGCCAGGACCTGTTGGACCGTCAGTGATTCACCTACATCATCCTCACGCAACACGGAATGCAGCGGCAATGGATGAGCCATTGGCTCCAAGCCATCCACATTGGCTTGCTGCAGTTGTGCTACATAATCCAGAATCGAGGAAATCTGCTTGCTTAGCCGCGGCACGTCGCTGTCGGAAAGTTTCAAGCGCGCCAACTGCGCGACGTGGCGAACCTGTGTTTCATTAAGAGTATCAGCCATAGATGCACCATCCAAAACAAATACGAGGCCCTCTACAGACCTCGTATTATACGGATAATATTTGTTTTATGGGGCTTTTCAACCTTCATCGCGGTTTGCTAAGCAGCGTGCCCGCGCTTTTACGGCTGGAAAACACGTCAGGCCGCTGCGGCCGTGGCGGGCTTGCGATACACAAACCGCCGTGCCACGCGCTTGGCAACCAGACCACTTTTCAGCGCCTTGGCCGAGGCCCAGACCCGGGCTGGCTTGCCGTCAATAATCACGCGTACTTTTTGCAGATTTGGCTTGAATTTACGTGCTGATCGGCCCGTAATCTTGATGCCAACGCCACCGAGATATTTAGCCTTACCACGATAGGTGCACTGCCGCCCAATGCGTGTCTTGCGACCTGTATAATGACAAATATGAGGCATAATCAAAACTCCAATTCAGGTTCATTCCAGATCAGTTAGTATATAAAATCCCCATAAAATTACAAGTTGCACAAAAACCAGGTTGTGGCCGCGGCCGGGGTGTTAGGTTACAGCCAGCAGGAGCTGGGAGTTAGGAGTGGAATTCCACAGTATTGGCGGTAATTGCAGTATTGGTCAGTATTGGTCATCCACCCACCGCTCCCAACACGCGCCCAGCCCCGCCAGTTGTCCGTGGTCCATCGACCGTTGATTGTTGCTCGTTGTTCGTCGCGCGCAGCCCTCCGTTGACCGTTGACCGTTGCTCGTTGTTCGTTGAGCGCAGCGCCCCCGCCCCAGCCCCGGAATTTACTCCGCACACAAACGCCACCCAAAATGTTAGCCCGTGGATTTAATCCGCGGCTTTCAACCCCCGACGATAACGCACGCCCCGTCTTAGCCGCGGAATTTATTCCGCGCGTCCCAACTCCCAATGTTACCCACCGCAGGTGGCCGTCTCATTGATCATTGTTCACTGAAGCGCAACGCAAATAGCCCCGGGATTGCCCGGTGGAATCCCGTCCAATTGCCACCCATGGCCTCCGTCTGGTTGTCCGTTGCGGTAATATCCACGTCCAAAACTTTTAAGCGGTGCCCAGCACCGCGTCTCATTAAGGCCACCGTCCCGGCGCGGGTTGGGATTCTGATGTAACGACTGATGAACGGTGCAGACGTGGCCACCTTAAATTTACCGGGAAAGTAGACGGATGATGTGCGTTTCCCAGTTTTTCCCCTTCGGACTGAGTCAATCAAAATTGCCGGTTGGCGTCAGGCAGTTACCGGGCCAAACAATTGGTGCGGTCTATCCCGGGTTGGGAATGCCTTGGCCACCACCGTGCCCCGATTGGCTGACCAATACCCAGAAGAAATTGGCTACCACCCGTTGAACCCTAACAGCGACCGGAATAACGGTGAAAAGCTGGATGGCGAAAACAGCGAAAATGAGGACGACTGTTGAATTTACCAACACCGCCCATATTCCTATTCTCAATATCCGATTTCTAATGGATCGTAACTCGGCATTGTTGCTTTTGTCAAAGAGGCGAATTATCTCAGCCATTTGGTCTTGAAGTTCCTTATTTCTGCGGAACTCCATCTGCGCCTTCACCAAAAGAAAAATATTTCCAATGTGGATGCAATTAATCCCGGCGTTCACATACTGGTGGGCATAATCGAAAACCTCAGTGTCCATACCAGCGTTGGCCGCGGCGTGTAGCGCACGCAACCGATCACGCTCGGCGAACATTTGAAATCGCAGTTGCAGTCGTATGCTGGGAGCAATAATTGCCTCCCAAACAAACAACAAGCCACAGGCGACAAACAATACTATTATAAAAATCGCCATATCCTAACCTTTACTGGATGGAAGTTTACTTCCAACCTTTTCCGACTGCAAGCGGTTTCTCTCGCTGCAAATACGCTTTATTTCTCTATCAGCTATACGCCGCTGATACCTCGCATGGAAGTACCACCCCATTATAGCAATGATCGCTAACACCCACCCGACCAAGTAACCCGAGAATAGGTCGCCCATAATTTGAGCCGCCACGCGAGCAACATCCTTCCCCGGCATTTTATAGATCACAAGGGCTACAATCAGGGACGGCAAAGCAATAAGGAATTGGCCTTTATTTATCATAGCGACGAAAATGTCTCGAATCGCCTCCTAAAAGCCCACGGTGTGCGGGTCTTTTTTGTTTTTTCCGGACGCATTTGACATACTCGTATCATCACCTACCCACGAAATTTAAGCAAGTTTCGCCGATCTTGCATGGTTCCTATGCGATGAAATAAGTGTCAGATTGTTGGTGAACTGTAACATGCAGCGGGGAATACTGGGACCGCCCGGCTCAGAGAACGTCGCCGACCAGTTCGCGGATCGCGCACTTCGACAACTCGATTACCGGCGCGAAGATGGTAGTTTGACCGGACAACGGCCATAAGCTCCGGCGACACCTGCGGCCCAAAAATCGCGTCCATTGCTGAGATAACCGTCCGCCGGTTGAATTCCGCCACCTGGGCCATCGTCGCAGTTTCATAACGCCACCCTGTTGAATCCCAACCAAGGCGCGCAAGAAAACGGGCGCTCAGAGGAACCGTCAACTCGATTTTGGTATCTGCCACGCCCACACCCTCCTGACCGGGCGCAAGTCGTGAAGGGTAGTAAAATGCAACCGGCGCGTCGCCGACCACAAGACATGTGCCGCCCGGTGCCTCACAAAGCGTTACGCCCATGCCCTGAATCAGATTCACAATTCGAGGGTCCCCCGCAACACTGAACATTCCGCCCAAGACCGCCGCATTCGGTACCTCAACGCGTAACCGATTTTCCGCTACCATGCGACGTGCCCCGTCCGCGAACGCTTTTGCAATATGGGGTGGGTAACGCTCCGCAAGGCCTCGCTCAAGGTTATCTCCTTGAATGATCTGATCCATGATCAGCATCGCTGCGGCCGTGTTTACGTCACAAACGAACCGTTTGTATCCAGGGGTCCGGCAGATCATGAGGGCCACAAACTCGGCAAATGTCATGCCGTCTGCGGGCGTCGGGGCTTGTTTGGTTGTGACCCGGGCAAGCATTTCCCTATGCTCGGCCTCGAACGTCGAGAGTGCCCGCTCCACTGCAGCGCTGTCATTGTTTCCAGCCCGGTCGGACACCGTATGATAATCGCTCTGCGCAGCGGCATCGGCAATATTGACGAAGTGGTGATTGGAATCCTTTTTCTTCTGTATCCGCCAGATGTGGTCCGGTTTACCGTCGTCCACTGCGGCAAACCCACGTAGGTAGAACTGCGGCAAATAGTGGTGTTTCCTTACACGGCCCATATTAATCCCCCGAAAAGCCTACGCGCATTATAGAGCGCGGCATCACTTTGACCATAAACCACGACTGTCCAAAATAACACATAGTGGCCACCACACCGCGTAGGGTTCCCGATAAAATGGGACCACAAAAATCCGCCCGCCGTTCGCAAACTTGACGCCATCGGTTAGTAAGCTGTATGGTATCCAACACACGCGGGACAAAAATGAAAAGGGGTTAACCTATCGCGATCACCATGACGGACGCATCAAAACTGGCCGAAGAGTACGGGGCTTTAGCCCAACGCGCTGGCTGGGGAGTGCAGAATGATAAACTCGCTGCGAATCACCTGCGATCCGCACTGGTGGAAAAATCGGACTGGACACCGGAAGCAGCGGATGAATTGCTATTCCTGGCGAGAGAATATGGTACATTTATGCTGCGTAACGCATTAGCCTTGGCGGCGGCGCTGGAAATTGAGGATGGCAGAGCGGGGTACTAACGTTCGGTCCAGAGATTACACGTACCCCCATCGGCACGCTATTCCGGACAATATTTCGTCGCTCTGCAAAAAAACAATAATCACATCACGCAACTTGCCGATGATTCCATCGTCCCATAGACTTCTTTATCCCGCGTAGATGCGGGCCGAAGATGGCCCCGGCGTTTTGATCGCGATGGTCTGGGAGTTCTGTCAGAAATGGACCGACATTACTACAAAAGCGCCATCGCTAATTTCCTCAACGCGCCTGACACTGCAATTTTGGGGGAAATGGAATCCAATAACACCTTCGCGTTGGAAACGTCCCAGCGCGATGCCTGGAGCGAGGAAATATTGATTCTAAAATCCGCGCTCATGCCATTTATTGGACAGGGCAGGATCTATTTTGAATATTCTGTTCCGCGGTTGGGAAAACGAATTGATGTGGTCGCCATTATCAACCACGTAGTCTTTATCTTAGAGTTTAAGGTGGGTGAACAGGACTTTCCGGCACAAGCCATCGATCAGGTTTGGGATTACGCCTTAGACATGAAGAATTTTCACGAGACAAGTCACCATTGCACGATCGCGCCCGTGCTGATCGCCACGGCAGCACGGCCCGCGAATATTTCTATCGCTACAACACAAACGCGTGACGGCTTAATTTTTCCGATCAAGACCGGCACGGAGACATTATCAGAAGTTATCCGGCAGGTTCTACTGGCCTTTACTGCAGGAAATCCAATTGATCCGGATATCTGGGAACAAGGCCGGTACAGCCCAACGCCAACCATCGTCGAGGCCGCAATGGCCCTCTACGGCGGGCACTCGGTGGCAGAAATATCCCGCAGCGACGCCGCCGCAATTAACCTAAACGCAACCTCAGATTGCGTAACGCAAATAATACAGACAGCAAGGACCCAAGGGCACAAGGCAATCTGCCTGCTTACAGGCGTTCCGGGTGCTGGAAAAACTCTTGTTGGCCTCAACATCGCTACGAAGCATACCGACAAAAATAATGACCTCTACAGTGTATTCCTCTCCGGCAACGGACCTCTCGTGGCAGTCCTCCGCGAGGCCCTCACTCGAGACAAGGTTAGACGGGAAAAGGACGCGGGGCGCCGCATCAGGAAATCCCAATATCGGCTCACCCTCCGGCAGCGGAAACGGCCGCCCAGAAAGGCCGCCCCATAAGTTGCTCGTTGTTCGTTGACACCTCCACGCAGCGCGCCCCCATCGCCAATGCTGAATGCTATACGCCGAATGCTCCGCAAAAACCCTTATCTCCCCACATGGATGTCTATAGCCCAATCGCCGCAACAGTACCGTCGCGGCAACGACGCCGCCGCAGCGCTCCGCAAATTTTAAGTGGTGCGCAGGCACCTTGATTCCAAATTCTAGGTTCAAGGTTCTGGCTTCTTTGTGAAAGGATCCCCCATGCCCAACCTCATCACCGCCACCCGCTGTCTCGCCAACCTCCCGCCCCTCGCCCCGCGTTGGCTCTGGAAAGACCGCCTCCCCCGAGGCAAAATCGTCCTCCTCGCCGGTCCCTCCGGCTCCGGCAAAACCTTCATCGCCCTCGACATCGCCGCCCGTATCACCACCAATAAAGGTTTTCCCGAACCCGTCCCCTGTAACCTGCCTCCCGCAACCTCACCTCCCGCCCAATCCACCGCCCATCTTGTCGATTTCTCCGCTGAATTGGCCGCCGCCACCGCCAACAAATCACCAGAGGAACAGCACGCCAAAAACTGTGGCTCAGTGCTAATTATCACCCCCGAAGAAGACCTCATCGACAACATCCGCCCACGCCTCGAAGCCGCCCACGCTGACGTTGATAAAGTCACCGCGACCACTGATCTGCAAATCGAAAATCTTAAATCCTGCACCGATCAAATTAAAGATCTCAAACTCATCATTATCGACCCGCTCTCATTCCTCGTCGCCAACGACGATGAATCTCCGCACATTGCCCCAAAACTTTTTGACCTTTACCAGCACCTCTTTGCCAACTCTGTCTCTATCCTCGCCCTGCTCCCCATGCACCCGGGCCGTGCCGACCCACTCCACCGCATCCCCGGCATCAATTCCCTGGCACCCTTTGCATCAATCATTTATGCCGCTTCACCGGACCACCGTGAAGAAAACACCAAACCCAACCGCCGCGTCCTGATCCAACTAAAAAACAGCCTCAGCCCCATTGCCCCCGCCATGGCCTTCAACATTGAAAATAGCGCTGTCACCTGGGCCCAGGACGCTCTCCCCGACGAAAACGCCGACGCCATAATCACCACCCCGCGCCGGAAACCGGGTCCCGACCCGATTACACTTGACCAATGCACCCAATGGCTCTACGAATTTCTCGCCCCCAATCCCCGCCCCCAAGCCGAAGTCGTCGAAGCCGCCGCCATCGCCGGTTATTCCTACCGCACTCTCCGCCGCGCCAAAGACGAACTCAAAGTCCAATGCAAACGCGAAAACGAAGGCCATTGGCTCTGGCGCGTCCACCCCACCCAACTCGAATACGACAGCTTCGACCAAATGACCGACGAAGTCCTCCGCATGAAATTCCCCCCGCCGGTGTAACCGCGCAGCGCCCACCAAATAGCCCCGGGCTCGCCCGGGGCAATCCCACCCAATTACCCCGGCCACCTTACCGGTTGATCGTTGTTCGTTGTTCGTTGACCATTGAGCGCAGCGCCCCCGCCAGCATGGCCGGTTAGCCGGCCAGCCCGCTGGCCGTGTCCCAAAACCCTTAAGCGGTGCCCCGCACCGCTTCTCATTAAAGCCGCCGCAAGGTGGCGCCTCATTAAGGCCGACGCCGCAGGCCACTCGCCCGTCCCACATGTTGATCGTTGCCCGTTGCTTGTTGACCGTTGAGCGCAGCGCCACCGCCGCCCCCCATCACTGAATCCACTGACCAATACTGATAATACTGATAATACTGACCAATATTGAAACAGTAATGATCCGTGAATGCCCCTGTCACCTGTCACCTGTAACCCAATTTGATCAGTGATCAGTGAAAATTCTTATCTCCACGCGCCCGCCCCTATAGCATCAGCACGACGCCGGAACCACGAACGATTGTTCCGACGCCGCATCCCGATCCGCCGGGATTTGAAAGTAAATAATATGCCTGCATCAATGGTTCAGTCTCAGCCATGAGGATCGCTATGTACCCGGTAACAAAATCGACGCCCGCGCCCACTCCGCGCCAAAAAAGCATTCTAACTCCTAACTCCTAACTCCTGAATGCTGGCCCCGTAGGGGCCTTGAAAACATCTTGGACATCTTGGACAACGTGAACCAAAACCTCTAAAATCAAGGCTTTCATCAACATGCTCAACTTGGACACCTTGCCTCTCTAACTTGGACATCTTGGACACCTTGAAATTCAGTCTAGTGCTCTGGAACATCCGTTACAGCTTCCGGCTGGTGATTTTCAGTAGGGCTTTATCGAATGTGGCCACGGCGAGTCCGGCTGCTGCCGCGTGGGCCGCGATCAGGCAGTCTACGAAATACAGTTTTGTCTGCGTGTAATGCTTCAGGGCCGCAAGATGCGTCTCCGTTTCGGCAAGTTCCACGCCGGGGCTGGATATCACCACAGCCAGCGAGGCCGCGATTTTATCACGCGGATGCTTGTAAAAGCATTCCAGAACGAAAACACATTCCGCTACGACCGCGGACAGGATAACGGTGCGCCGTGATAAGGCGTTGGTTTTCAACGGGGATATACCCCCCTTGCAAAGTAATCGTTTCAGCCGGTAGCAATCGGGACGGCAGCGGAGGTAACACGCCGCACTCATGGCGTCCCGGGGAACTGGTACATCAATGTGCTTATCAATCTTTTCCGGCATGGGCCGAAGCGCGACGGCATGGCCAACCTTTGGTAACCGGCTATATTTATTACCAGTATCTGCTTTAACTGGTAACGAATATGGCTGATATGCCGACTATGATAGACACGCTTAAGGCCATGATTCTGGACTTTCACGAGACTCAACTGGAAACCGGGGTGCCTATTCGGTCACCCGGGGTGACGGCGACCGGATTGAAACCGACGCGGAAACCATTGAAGTCCTCCCGATATGGAAGTTCCTGCTTGATTTGCCGGACTCGAAAGAATAACGGATGGATCCCGCTGCGGAAAAATGGCCACGCTCATTAGGGCTTTTTTTGGCCCTGTTTAGCCGGCAGGGCGAGAATGTCTTGCGCGTTGATCACCTTAAATTCATCCGGCATAGGTGCCGCGGGTTCTCCGGATGCCCCGGCGGCTGCCGCTTTGGATTTGGCCGGGCGTCGGGCTTTTATTTTGCCCGTGCTGCCGCGCAAGGTGTCCTGAAATTGCCGGCGGGCGATGAGCAGGTGATGATAACTTTGGGCAAAGCGGTGGGCTTCATCCCGGGCAAATTGTAAAAGTTTTAACGCAGCGCTGGTGCGCGAAAGTTTAAAGGGCATGGGGCGGCCCTGCATATAAATTTCTTCTTCGCGCTTGGCCAGGCTGATAACCATCGGCGGTTTTACATCCATCTGGGCAAAGGCCCCCCGCGCGGCATGAAGCTGGCCCAAGCCGCCATCAATGAGTATCACATCCGGGAACAGCTCATTGCCATGCCCCGCTTCCCGATACCGCCGGGAAACCACTTCCGCAATGCACCGAAAATCATCAATTCCGGTGACCGTTTTAATGCGGAAGCGCTTGTAGCCATCCTTAAAAGGACGACCATCCATAAAACAGACCAGCGAACCGACCGTCGCTTCACCCTGAAAATGGGCGATGTCGATGGCCTCCATGGATCGCACCGGTTCATCGAGTTCCAGCACTTCCTGTAATTGCCGCACACCGGTCTGATGATCCTGAAAAAACAATTCCGGCTGCATCGCTTTAGCGCCCTTACCGCGATGGGCCAGGGACTTTAACGCCTTAATCTGATCCCGTAATTGCGCCGCAGTTTCAAATTCCAGCGCCGCTGAAGCCGCTTCCATTTCCGCCGTCATCTGCTTTAACGCATCACCCCGGCTGGAATCCAGAAAATTTTTAAATCGATCAATATCACGGGCGTATTGTTCCCGGCTGATTTTGTCCGCGCATGGTGCGGTACACTGCTTGATGGCATACAGCAGGCATGGGCGAAAGTGGCGGCGCTTATCATCGTCCGCATAAATTTCCAGGTGACAGGTGCGAAACTTAAACGCGCGCTGCATGTAAATAACCGCTTGTTTGAGGGCATATCCGCTGATAAACGGGCCATAAAGTTTTGTGCCGCTGGTTTGTGGCGTCCGCGTGACATACACACCGGGAAAATCTTCACGGGTGGTAATTTCCAGATACGGATAGCTTTTGCCATCGGAAAGCCGGGCATTAAAACGCGGATGCAAATCTTTAATCAGGCGGCTTTCAATCAGCAGCGCCTCAACTTCTGAATCGCAGGTCAGCGTGTCAAAATTAGCCACATAATCCAGCAGGCGTTGCTTCACCGGCCCCAGATCTGTGCTGGAGAGAAAATAACTGCTTACCCGATCCCGCAGAGATAGGGATTTACCGACATAAATGACCACATCACGCGTATCTTTAAGCAGATATACGCCGGGAATCTGTTCCAGCGCCCGCGCTTTGGCGTGCAGGCGGGCCAATCGTTCTTCGGCTGGCTCGGTTGGTAACGGGAGGGTAACTTCACCAGTCGGCACTTCCTGAACAATCTGTTCTTCAAAGTCCGATTCAGGCGGCGGCAATTCTGAATCATTGATGTCGGAAATTGGTACCATACTCTGCTATTATATGACCGATGTAATGGAAGTGTCATGAAATGTGCCACGAAAGGATCAATATCATGAGTGTAACCAAGCCGGAAAGTTTTGATGACCAGATTGTTTATAAGGGCACGCGGGTGGATATGGCCCTGCGGACCGTTACCACCGCTTCCGGCAAGCGTCTGGTGCGGGAAGTGGTGCTGCACCCGGGCGCGGTGATTATTTTGCCCGTGCTGAAAGATGGCAGAATTGTCATGATCCGCAACCTGCGGCATACCGTGGGCCAATGGCTTTGGGAACTGCCCGCCGGCACGCTTGAACCACCCGAACTGCCGGAACTTTGTGCGGGCCGCGAGCTGATTGAGGAAACCGGCTATCAGGCCAGTGATATTGAGCCTTTTGGCTGGTTTTATACGTCGCCGGGGATTTTGACGGAAAAAATGTATGCCTTTATCGCCGCGGGTTTAACTCCCGGCCCGCAGGCTCTGGAAGAAAATGAAACCATCACGGCTGAACCCGTTACGCCGGACAAAATTCTTCAAATGATTGCCTCCAATGATATTGTAGACGGAAAAACGATTGCCGTTCTGTTAAAATACCTGATACAGAACCGTTCCGGTGTGTTAAAGCCGGTCTGAATGTGCCAGAATGAAAGTGTGCAGCGTATATGAATTGGCGTGATCGTGATTACAACCGTGGGTTCGGCGGTGGCTGGGGCGGAGGTGGGGTTTTGTCGCTTCTCACCTGGTCGTTGCCACTGGGAACTTTTTTGGGCATTCGCATGCAGGCCAGCTTCTGGCTGCTGGTGCTGGTGGCATTTGAACTGCTCTACGCCCTGCACACCGGCTCGCTGACGCTGGCCCTTTTGGCCATCGTGGGTATTTTGGCGGCGCTTTTAATTCATGAATTTGGCCACCGGTTTACCGCACAACTTGTGGGCGGGCGGCATGATGATTTTCTCATGTGGCCCGCCGGCAATATGATTCCACCCATGCACCCGCCGGCCGCGTGGCCCATGTTTGCCGCGCAGGGAGGCGGTATGCTGGCCAATGCGGCCACGGCTATGTTTGTCGGTACCATCGTTAATATCAATTGGCATGTTACGCCGCTATTTCTTGCGGCGATCTTCGGCCAGTTACAACCCGATTTTATGGCCATATCCCTGACGCCCAATTTTCTGGCGGCCGCGTTGTATATGTTCTGCATGGCCAATATTTTTCTGGTTGCCATTAATCTGCTGCCGTTTTATTGGTTTGACGGCGCTTATCTGCTGCAAGCCATTCTCTGGCCCATGACCGGGGCCTATAAGTCCGTCGACTTTACCTGCATTACCGGTATGGTCGTGGCGGTGCCACTGTTTATGCTGTCCGCTTACAGCATGAATTTTATGGGTATGCTGGTTTGCGGCATGATGTTTTTTGATTCCCTGCAAC
>JAJZVR010000119.1 GCA_021847065.1 Planctomycetota bacterium
TACGCCGTGGTTCCAACCGCTGCGTAGGCACGCTGGCCAGACAACTCAATGCGTGGGTGGTCATTCCGGACGGCTCTATTCTCAAGCAACCCATCTCCATTCAGGATGCATCCGCCAAATCCGCCTCTGAAGGTGACAAAGTCGTCGTGGAACTGCTGGAATTTCCTCGTGCCGGCAAACCGGCGGAAGGTGTTATTACAGAAGTCCTCGGGCCACATGGCGAACCGGAAGTCGAATTAGCCTCAGTAATCAAACAATTTGATTTACCGCCGGAATTTCCCCCCGAAGTGCTGGATCAGGCCGGTAAAGCGGCCCGTGAATTTGATACCGCATCGCTCGATGATCGGGAGGACATCAGTAACCTCATTACCGTCACCATTGATCCAGATGATGCACGCGATTTTGATGACGCCATCACCTTGCAGGTGCTGGATCATGGCAGCGAAAAGCCCGTGGAAGATTTACTGGCTCCCGCGCATTCAGAACGTCCCGGGCCGGCGGTGTGGGAACTTGGTGTCCATATTGCCGATGTTTCGCATTTTGTTCCCGTGGAAAGTCCGCTGGATTTAGAAGCCAGAAAACGAGGCAACAGCATCTATTTTCCTCGGCATGTCATACCGATGCTGCCTGAAGTGCTCTCCAATGGGGTCTGTTCCCTGCAGGAAGATAAACCACGCTTAACAAAAAGCGCCTTTATCCGTTACGACCGGCAGGGGCGCGTGGTATCCACGCGCTGCGCCGATACGATTATCCGATCCCATCGCCGATTTACTTATACGCAGGCGCAGGCGGTTATTGATGATGCCAAGGGGCAAGGGCGGCAATATGCCAAAGGCCTGCTGGAATCTCCGCCAGATCCTAATGTTCCGCAGGTCTCTCCAGCCATACGCCAATTGCTGGTCAACATGGATCGCCTGGCGCGGGCCATTGAGCAACGGCGGCTGGATCAGGGGATGATCGTTCTGGATTTGCCGGAAGTAGAACTGGTGATGGACCCCACTGGCCGGGTCATTGACGCCCATCCCGGTGATGACGCGTACACGCATAAAATTATTGAAATGTTCATGGTGGAGGCCAACGAAGCGGTGGCGGTATTCCTCACCAGCAAAAAACTCAATGTGCTGCGGCGTATTCACCCCGATCCGGATACCGACGCCAGTGAAAACGTGCGGCAGTTTGTGCTTTCCGCCGGACACAAGTTGCCCAAAAAAATTGATCGTAATGTCATTCGTGAACTTCTCGATTCCGTACGCGGCACGCCATTGGCGTACGCCATACATTTAAGTGTGTTGAAAACATTCAGCACGGCGGAATATTCACCATTGGAACAAGGACATTATGCGTTAGCCAGTGCCAATTACGCCCACTTTACGTCACCCATTCGGCGCTATGCTGATCTGGTTATTCACCGCCTGCTTGACAGCGTGTTAACGCGTACCGCCAAAAAATCGTCCCGCGGCAGAAAGCGCGCGACCAAAGCGGTCGGGACGCCAAGTCCTGAAATCAACGCTCTCATGCCGATCTCGCTGGGCAACGTGCCGGACTATAACACGCTGGTGCGCCTGGCGCGCCATCTTTCATTTACTGAACGTCGGGCACAGGATGCCGAACGTGAATTGCGGGCCGTGAAAGTGCTGGATCTGCTTTCGCAGCATATCGGCGATGTGATTGACGGCGTGGTGACGGGGGTCAATAATTCCGGCGTATTTGTGCAATCCACACGCTTTCTCGTGGAAGGGCAGATTCGCATGAACGATCTGCCCCCGGATTATTGGATTTACGATCAGCGCACGGCCTGCCTGCGCGGCCAGCGATCAGGCCGACGCATCACCCTCGGCGATCTGGCGCGCGTGCAGATCGTAGCGGTTAATATTTCATCACGACGCATGGAAGTGCGGCTTATTGAGCACGGCTCGACCATTCGTGGCGAAAAACATTTGCGGAAAGTCGAACCGGCACGCGCGCCCAAGCCGGGAAAAATTCATGACGCCACAGAGCGCAACCCTGAACGCCGCAAACATAAACATGGCAAAGACCCGCTAACCGGCGGAAAACGCGCCAAGCGCTTTGGCGGCAGGCGCCGCGGAAGATGACCACCAGCCCCGTTCGCCGCCGGTTGTCCCGCTGGTTGTAAAGATATTCAGAAGCCATGTGGCACCCGCGTACATATTTGGATTCCGGCAATGAAACCTCTTGTGCGAAGAACATTGTTAAGTATTCTTTATCGATGTTGCTGCCGCACGACCCTTGCGCCGCAAGGCCAACTGTTGGAATCAACCCGCGTTGTTGTGATTCGTTTCGATGAAATTGGCGATCTGATTCTTACATTGCCATTTCTTCGCGAATTGCGACGCGCCATGCCCAATGCCCGCATCGCGATGGTGGTTCGTCCAGCACTCGTTAATCTCTTGGAGTTATGTTCGTATATTGATGTAGTACTACCATTTGCGCCTAAATATGGTTTTCGTCCCGGACGCTTACGGGCGCTTCTGGCTTTGCGCCGTGCGGTTGCCGTCGCACTCGGCGGCGTTCCAGATATTGGCATTCTGCCACGATTTGATGCGGATTTCAGCCGCGGCTTGATGGCTCTGTTGGCCACTGGAGCCACGCGGCGTGTTGGATTTTCACAGTCGGCCACACTTGAAAAAGCGATTGCCGACGCCGGTACCGACCATTTCCTGACGCATCCAATTCATCCCGACCCAACGCCGATGCACGAATTAAAACGCAACTTGTTTCTCCTCGAAGCAATAGGAGCCTCCATTGAAAGTGATCGCCTGGAATTGCACATAGCGCCGGAGGATCGAAACAAAGCCGATCAACTCCTGTCGCGATTCTCCGATATCCTGATGTGGATCGGGCTATGCGCCGGTGCCAGTATTCCACGGAAACGCTGGCCCGTTGAACGATACGCGCAGGTGGCAAAATGTATCACCGACAATTACCCCAACTGCGGCGTGGTAGTCGTCGGCGGCCCCGCAGACCGCAACGCCGGCGTTGATATACAGCGCAACATCCCCGGGCGGGTATTGAATGTTGCCGGAGATTTAACCCTGCGGGAAACAGCGGCAGTACTGGAGAAATGTGTGCTTTATATCGGCAATGACACCGGCCCCATGCACCTCGCTGCCGCCGTTGGCGTGCCTGTGGTAGCTGTGTTTGCCGATCCTCATCCCGTAAGCTCTGCGGAACATGGTGATGATCGCCATGCACGCTTTGATCCTTGGGGCGTTCCGTACCGAATTGTCACACCGTCTGCCGGTGGGACAACCGGCGATTCCGCCAGAACGTCTGCGGCCAATCCAATTGCCTCTGTAACGGTTGATCAGGTTATTGACGCCGTGACACAACTGCTTCCCCGCGCGCGCCGAACCTCGGATATCGCGCGGAAACTTCCTTCCACGCGTTAAATCTTGGGTCGCGCGGCGATATTTACGGGGGATATGTCCGGTGGCGGCGGAAACGTAGTTTGATCACCGGCGTCTTTATACGCTGTAAAATCGTAGTGACACAGTGAATTCAGATACCCCGTCAGTGACTCCAGAGCATCACCGGCTGAAGCAACACAATCACGATTCCACTCAAAGAACAGATAAGGCCGGAAACGCTTGATGAATGCCGCAGCTCCGGTAAACACAGCTTTTTCATGGCCTTCTACATCCACTTTCAGCACAATTCTGTCCGCGTTGACCACAACGGGCATCTCCGGCAACACGTCGTCGAGTTTGAAGCATTGCACTTCAACCGTTTTGACTTTCCCGCGGTCATGTCCGAATTCTTTTGCCAGATGATCCGAGAGTACCGATGATGATCCGGATTGTCCCGGCACCGTATTGAGTTGAATGGTGCCGTTAACATCGCTGACCCCGGCCGCAAATATCCGGACATTTTCCAAGTGATTCAATGCCGCAGTTGCTGCCGCCAGTCGTGCCAACTGCGGATTGGCTTCGAATCCAATCACCTGTCCATTGCCGGCAATAAACGTGCCGATATTGGCTGCGTACATGCCTCCATTGGCCCCGACATCAATGTAGCAGGGACGTGATGAGTTGTGCAATAGTTTCTGCAATTGCAGCAAGTTGGCCCCCTGAACATCAGGCCATAGCGATAAGGACAAGCTCGTGTGATCAAACACATTGCCAACATAGCGCGTGCCGCCCCAACTGCGGCCCCGAAAATACGGCTTGTTTTTACTCAGAAGCTTAAAGAGCCGCGTACTATTGGTGCGGATTCCTTTGCGGCGCAACAGGGGCACGAGAAATTGGCCAACTGTAAATTGCGATTCCAGTGCGCGGAGTTCCTTTTGATTATCCAGAAGCAGGGCCTGCAATTGTGGCAACGTCATTGAACACCCGAACAAATGGACTTAATCATGCGGATTTTTATCACGCGATCATGTTATTGCAGCCCTTTGGGATGGTCAAACGAAAATCGTGTCAATAAGTATTGCGCCTCCTTAAGCAAAGCAATACCTGATTCGTGAGATGGCGACGGCTGTGGCTGCCGAGGTTTTAGGTTACAGGTGACAGGTTACAGGCAGTTTTTCAGTTTTCAGTTTTCAGTGCCGCGCCGGGGCAAGGGGGCCAAGAGGGCCAAGTTAGAGCAGAGCAGAAGTTAGAAGACTTTGCGAATTTCAACTTGCTCAAGATGCTCAAGTTAGGGGGTCAAGGTGCTCAAGTTGAGCAAGTTGATGTGAGCCTTGATTTTAGCGGGTTTGGTTCAAGGAGGCTGGGAGTCTGTCCGAGTAACCCATGGGACTGGGATGGGCCGGAAATGCTTCGGATGCGCGGCGGAGCATTGATGTGACTCTGGCGAAGATGAGTCATCGAAATGCGACAACAAAGCAGGCGGTGCGTTTCCGGCCCACCCTGCGGGGCGGCGTGCTTTTAGGCCCCCCTCGGCGGCGCAGCTTCTCGGCGTACCGTCTGCGTCAGGTATGCCCTCGTCGCCGCTTCTTGATGGAGGCCTAAAATCGCGCCGTCGCAGCCCATCGGTTACTCGGACAGACTCCTTGATGCTCAAGATGTTTTTGGGCGGCTGTGGCCGCCAGCATTTAGCATTTGGCATTTAGTATTTGGGATGTTTTCGGTCCTCGGTTTTCCGATTGCCGGTGGCAAGGAGGCCAAGTGGGCCAAGTTATTGGGGCAAGGGGGCCAAGTTCGGAAAGTTGATGAATATGTTGATTTTGGCCCGTGTTGTTAAAGGAGGCCAAGAGGGCCAAGTGGTTTTCGAGGGGAGGGCGGCGAAGCCGCCAGTATTTGGTATTTGGTATTTGGCATTTAGCATTTAAAACGCTTTGAGTTTTCAGCGGGAGGCAAGGATGCCAAGTTCGAAAAGTTGAGAAAAGGCTTGATGGCAGCGGGTTTGGTTCAAGTGTGCCAAGATGGCCAAGTTGTTTTATAGGGGGGGGTGGCTTCGCCACAGAACAGAGAAAATTGAAAGTAGTGAGCAGAGCGGGGGCGCGGGGTCGAGTTTTGTTGGGGGGGGGTAGAGCGATCACCGTAGCTTCGACCAGGCCTTTACCTGCGCCATTGATGCTGGAGGTATTCACTTTTCAAACAGCGCCGGTTCCCGGCTTCAATGATCGATGACCAATGATCAAAGATCAGAATTCGGGAAAGCGCTGTGCGGCATCGGAACAATCATTCGTGGTTCCGATGCAGTCTTACGTTATAGGGGGCGGCGGGTGGCGATAACAATTTTCACTGATCACTGATCACGGATCAATTTGGCAACGAACAACGAACAACTGGCGGGGAGTTCTTTTACAGTATTGGCAGTAATTTCAGTATTACTCAGTAGTTTCCCAGTGACGGAGGCGGCGCTGCGCTCAATGAAATAATGAGACGGCCACCTGCGGCGGCCTTAATGAGACGCGGTGCTGGGCACCGCTGAAAAGTTTTGGAGGGCTGCTGCGGCGGAATGGGGCCGGGTGGTCCATCCCGGCGCGCACGAGATAAACTTCTTGCGCGGATAACACGGATTTTTGAGGGATTACTTGGGGAAAACGCTAGAAAAAAAGTCTTTGCACACTGCGAAGAATTGGACGGATTGCGGCACGGATTAACGCTTGGGGAGTTGGTCTACCATCCCGATCGCGATTATTTAAGCCGGGGTCATCGGGATAAACTTTGACACAATGCCATGATGGATTCACAAGGAGGTAGCAGAGGTAAACGGAGGTAACGCTTATGGGACCATCCCGGCGCGCACGGGATAAACTACTTTCGCGGATTTTCACAGATTTTTATTATACGACGGGAAGATGGTTATTGGCCGGGGATGAAACGTGAGCTGCACGGATTGTACCGAGAAAAACGGGTTTCACCACAAAAACACAAAGACACGTCAGCCGCATTGAAAACGCTGAACTTAGCCCGTCACACCGGACCATTGAAAGGATTGCCAAGTCGTTAGGCGTGGAAGCCAGCAGGATCGACCCGGCGCGGTGAACCCGGGCCGTTTTCCAATCCCGGCTACGGGATTGATCAGCTTGGCGTCAATGGCGTCGCGGATGATGCGCGACGCCATTGGATAGTTTTGCTGGGCGATTCCCAACTTTTTACGAAGCGAGGCGTTGGTGATTGATCTGCCCTAAACAGGGACCTGCCCTAAACAAGCAAGAGACAGATGTGTCAATATCCGTTATTATACAGACGCTTCCCGCGGTTTGCGCCGGTTTTCGATGGAGCTGTTGAATATGAAGTTGAAATGGATCGAGCCGACCTATATCGGGCCGTTCTTGGACGGTGAAAAACCGCACAGCGGAAGAATGTTGATTGACAAAGAGGTTACAGTCATTACAGGTGCGAATGACGTTGGCAAGAGCATTACGCTTCGTACCATTGAGTCCGTATTCGCAAACAAACCGATCCCCGAACTGGAACAAAGCTCGAGCCTCCTCCTCCAGGGTGGTGCGGAAAAAGGCGATCCTGCGTGCTGGTTCTGTATTGAGGCGGACGCAGATGATAAAAACGACGGTCTCATCGCCGGAGATTTTGAACCGGCCGATGAACTGGTATTCGAGGCGAAAAACAGCACCTCTTTCACTGCCCAATTGAGAATGGTTTATCGCGCGGGGAGGGAGATTAAACCCAATACGCCCCCAGCAATCAAAAAACTTCCTCAGGTATTGCTTCTCGCGGGCGGCCCCGAGATTGGAAATGTCATTGAATTGAACAAACTGAATTCCGGTGAGCAAAAACTCCTCGCGCTTGCGTTCGGCCAAGGGTACTCGCTGCAGCAACATGCCGCGCTATCAAATCCCATTGCCCGCGCTGCGCGCCTACAAAGGGCAGCGGGTACGCTCAACGAGCGGATAAAGGGCAGCCTTCCGAGGGGCATGAGCCTTACCTTTCTCTTAACGGAGGTTCCCCAAAACCCGAACCAAATAAGCTTGACCGTCATTGACCCAATTCAGGTTTACGCGCCATTGGGGCAGCGCGGTGCAGGAGTACGCAAGATTATTACGATCCTCGGACATCTGGCGATGACTGACCCAGCCTTGCCCACATTGATACTTCTTGACGAGCCGGAAACATCACTGCATGCTGATGCACAGCATTCCCTGCGCCGACTATTGGAGCAAATGGCAAAGCAGCCAAATACTCAGGTGATCTACGCCACACATTCCCCCTCAATGATTAACAACATGAGGCCAAAATCGATCCGTGTTATTAGGCGAGGCGCGGGGGTCGGCGCAAAACCCGGCAGCATTATCGAGAACGAGGCCTTCGGTGGAAATTACTTCCTTGTGCGATCAAGCCTTGGCCTAACGCCCGCCGATTCGTTGCTGTACGCAACGGTGAGCATTGTGGTGGAAGGTGAAACTGAATTGACTTGCCTGCAAACTTTACTTGTATCGCTGGGCGAAGGCGGCGTCGAGGGATTTTCCGGCATTGCAGACATCCTTGAAAATTGTCATTTTCTTAACGGCAACGGCGGTGAATTCCCGCAGGTTTGTAGGCTCGTGAGGTCCCAACGTGGCGTTGTTTTCGGACTTGTTGATGGGGACAAATCTGGGGACGACGCAAAAAAGGCGGCGGAAAAGCTGGGCATAACGGTCGTGCAACTTCCGAGGGGATCCGACATTGAGAGCACAATTCCAGAGCAGAAATATCTTGAGGCGGTAAAGCAATGGCTGACCTCAAGGGGCGAGTCGGAACTGGTTCGGCCCGCTTATGATGAGTTCTTAAAACAAAATCCGGGCGTCAAGAATGCCCCACTATCGGGTCGCGTCACGGCGTGGATCCAATGCTCATTCAATCGAGGTCTGTCAAAGCCGGAAATATTTATGATCGCCTTGAAAAACGTGGAAATTGCGGAGATCGCAAACTCCGAAGTGGTGGGAGCATTGAGAACCTTGGTCGGACACATAAGATCAGCTATTGGTACAACGCCTTGATCGGAGTTCGCCCCTATTGCGTGTAGATTCATTTTTAACCTTTATTATTCTGAGATCCGCTGGTAGTGTGATGACATTGCCCTTTTTTCCATACGAGTTTGGGTGTGGTGTGAACGGTGGCTTGTTCGCGGTCAAATGTCCGCCGCCGGATTACCACCAGCGTTGCCGGATAAACTTCCAGCGCGAATTAACATGGTCTTCTGTGTGGGGACCACTGGCGGCTGAATTTGGTGGGACGGGGTGGGGCGCGACCCGCGGTCGCGGCTCTATGGCACCGCGCAGACTTTCAGCACTTCGTCGCCGTAGTGGTTGATTACTTTGATGGCAATTTTGCCGGTTGATGGTTTATCGAAGGGGCGGCTGCGAGTGGCGTATAGGGCGGACCAGGCGGATTCGTCGACTTCGGCACGCAGTGCGCGCTTGAGTTTTTCATACGGTTCGCCGGCACCGGTGAAATAGGCGTGGCGGACGAAAAAACTTTCATCGTTGTAATTGGTGTCGATAAACCAGCAGGCAATGTCGTCGGTGGTGCTGGTGCGGATTGCACCGGTAGTCGGGTCGTATACGTCCAGGCCCTTGAGTTCCACGCATACCTGCGCGTCGGCGACTTTTTCAATGGCGATGTCCGGTTCTCCAAAAACCATGAACAGATTCCCAGCGCCGGTTTTTTTCAATAAATCACCCATGGCCAGGTCAGGATTGATGCGGGTGGGCAGTACCGTCAGTTTGCCATAGCGTTTGGATTCTTCGCTGACGTGCGGGTCAAAGGCGAAGCCACAGACAATCAGCAGATCAAAGCCAACGCCCTGCACAGATTCTTTGGCGGCTTCTTTGATAAGTTCCGGGCCGACGGTGCCGTGTTCCGGCCCGACGCAGATTGCGGCCCGCTTTTCCTTTCCATTGGCATCGGTGTATTTTCCTTCGGCATGAATCCACTGCCCGGCATAGGGAGCCAAGGAATCAAATTTAAGGCGCTCGGCCTTGCGGGTGTTTTGCACACCGGCGGTGCGCAGGTTGTCAAGGATCATCTGGCCAAACTTATCGGTTCCCAATACACGAATTGTGCCACCATCCGCATTGGGTACCGTGGCCTGCTTTACCTTTTCCTGCACACTGATAGTTCGGTGCGGAGAAAGGCTTTCCACGGTGAATGGGCCGCTGACGCGGACTTTCTTATTTTCTTCATACGGCTGATCGTAAAGCGTTTCCATATCCGCCTTGCGGGCGATGGAGGCGTCAATTTCTTTTTGGCGCTCGCGGCGATGTTCCCACCACTGGGAATGGATTGTTTTAGCGTCAGCGGGCCATTTATCGTCGCCAGCGCGTGGGATTTCCCATTCTTCCCATTTTTGTTTCAGCAGGGCATTAAGTTTGGCCCGCAGCGGCTCCAAATCCTGCTGCCATTTGGCATAAATGACATTGATTTCCTCATTATTGGCAATGGCTTTAAGCGTAACATGCGGGACACGCTTGTACACAAATCCTTTACGCGGGTCGCATTCGGTTTTGGGCACGGGCGACGGCGGAAATTTCCCGGCAACTTCCGCCTCTTTGGCGATTCCTTCGGGTGAATCGGCCAGAATGTAGTAGGGATAACGTGCGGACATGATGCGCGTGCGGGCCAGGGTCAGGGCGACACGGCTGGTATCGGTGGTGATCCAGCGGCGGCCCCATTGCTCGGCGACGTAAGCGGTGGTGCCGCTACCGCAGGTGGGGTCAAGCACCAGATCGCCGGGGTCGGTGGTCATAAGGAGGCAACGGGCTACGATTCCCGGATTAGTCTCGACAACATAACGTTTTTCCGTGGCATCGAAGCCCCAGCGAAGGTCAATCCAGTTGTTGGAACAAGGGACTACGGGGAAGTCGTCAAGGTAACGGATATATGAAACCGACTTATCACGTTTGAGAAGGCGGCTGGCAGCCGCAAGCCGCATCATTCCCTTCTCAGAGGTCTTCCAGTGCTGGTCGCTTGGGAGTCGGAATACGCCTCCCTCGAGGCGGAATTCAAAGTTCCCGTTACTCGTTGCGCCCTGGCTTGTGGTCGCGCTTGGGCGATACTGCTTCCAGCCTAGCGGGGCAGCGCGGGGGTTTTCCATTTCGCTTTTTGTCAACCCTCGTCGCGATTCCCCGTCGGCGCTTTCAATAAAGCGGTACTCCGCAGCGAAAGAGGAGTCGTTTGACTTGCCAAGGTAAGGTTGTCGGTATTTTAGGTTTCCTCTCGATTTGGCGTACCAAATTAAGAAATCTCCGACGGACGCCAGGGATAGGGTGTCGCCAAAACCGCTCGTTTTGGAAACGAAGATAAGTGATACAAAATTCTCCGCCCCAAACACCTCGTCCATCAGGCACCGTACGAGGTGCACGTTCTGATCGCCGATCTGCATAAAGATGCTGCCGCTTTCGGTCAGCAGTTCGCGGGCGGTCACCAGCCGGTCACGCAGATAAGCCAGGTAGGAGTGGATGCCAAGTTCATAAGTATCGCGGAAGGCCTTGATCTGTTCCGGCTGGCGGACCATGTCTTCCACCTTGCCATCCTTCACATCGCGTTTACGGGTGGAGACCTGCCAATTGGAGCCGAATTTGATTCCATAGGGCGGATCAAAATAGATCATTTGTACCTTGCCCTTGAGCCCCTCTTTTTCCGCCAGTGAACTCATTACCAGCAGTGAGTCCCCTAAAATCATGCGGTTGGACCAGTGGCCATCGTGGTGATAAAAATCCACGCGCTGGTCAAAATCGGCGGGCAGGCCATTGAAATCGGCAAACAGGCCGCCAAAATCGTTGGAGGTTTTTTTCGCATCCTTTTCCACACTGCGGCGGAAGTCTTCAATAATGGCCTGCGGATGAATTTTTTCCTGAATGTAGATGGGAACGACGGGCACTTCCAGCGGCTTTGAATCCTGTTCGTCTTTACCCTTCCAGACCAGTTGGGGGTCAAGGTCCGGGTTACGCGGGTAGAGCGCCGATTTCGGCGATTGTTCATCGGCGGCCACAAAATCGCGCAGTTCTTCCGTGGGGATATTTTTGCGCGTGTCCTTATGTTTGACGGACGCAATGGGCGTGGGGGCGGAGGTGGATGTTTTCTTTTTGGGCATAATATTTTCCCTTTGGGCACGTCATGTAAACGTCCGGCCAAGTACAGGTGTACTGGTTGCGATTTTTTCGGCGTGATTTTCTTAAACCGCGGGTGGCAGGGTGAATTGGTGGTGGAACCTATCCTGCCGGCGCACCGGTGCCTTGGCGGCAA
>JAJZVR010000120.1:0-7465 GCA_021847065.1 Planctomycetota bacterium
CGAATGGCCAGTGAAACAGCCTCGGCGGCATAACGATCCATGCGACACTTGGTGCCGGGACCGTCGCCATGGGACGCATTGGCTAAATCATAAAATGGCGTTGTGCCATCTTCCTGATCCAAAAGAACGGTATGACGGTGTTTAATGGTGGATTTGCGATAAATCGTCGCCAGGAGTCGGGACTGTTTTTCCGTCAGTCCTTTTTGGGCAATAGCGCAGGCCCGTTCCTGGCTGATGCCATGATCGGGAAGTGCGGTCCCCATTCCATCTATATGCCAACCCATCTGAACTCCGAAATTAAGCCAAAACAAATGGTCGATTTATTCGCCGCACAAGGGGCGTTGCCAATGTCGGCGACAATTTCAGTGCCTCAACAGCTACGCGCGTAAGGCCCTGATTGCGCAACAGTAACGTGACCGCCCGGCATGTGCGCTGCCGCGATCCGATGAGTTCACGGTGCTGCAATTCCCACTGCCGCCCCAACTCCGGCTGCCACGCTTTCACGCATCGCGCCACCAGCGGCAGCACACAATTGGCACTCGCTAAGGCCCAGGCCATGCCCTCGCCGGAAAATGGTTCGACATATCCTGCCGCGTCTCCGATGATAAAAAGTCGCTGATCAAAAAGTGTTTTACGCCGCCGGGTCAACGCCGGTGCCCCATGCCAGCGACATATAGCCAAACCCTCCGGCACAGGCAATCCTGATTCGCGGATAATTTCCGCCACCGCATTGCCGGCCCCGGAAGCCTGGCGTGCGGCACATGTATCCAATGCCGCCGCAATATGCAACCGTCCGTTCTCCACTCTTACCAGTCCGGCATATCCGCGCTTGCCACAGGCCATGTAGATAATTCCGGGGGCGTAGAGATTGGTCGCCTTTTCCAACGTTCCCGCCAGACCAACGCGCGACCTCGCGGCGATTTGCACCCCGCCAGATTCACTCAGCAACCGCCCGCCCAACCCGTCGGCCACCAGCACAACTCTGGCCCGCAACGAAGTTGCCATTCCGTTTTGCCGCGCACCAACCACGCGATAATCCGGAAAAGCTTCCGTCGACAACGCCGCGGTGCCCGACATGAATACCGCTCCGGCCTTTTGTGCATGGCGAATCAATGCCACATCCAGAATTTCCCGCGACACCGCCATACCTGCCGGCGTCGGAATCTTCACCGTTGCACCGCCGCAAGCAAATTCAAAGCGGTCTACCGGAATCGCACCAAGAGTACCAACGTCTAATCCCGCATCATTAAGCAAGCCCACCGCCGCCTGGTTCAAACAGCATCCACAGGCTTTGCCCCGCGGAAATGCAGCTTTATCAATGAATAACACACTTAATCCCATTTGCGCCGCTCGGCACGCAGCCATGGCCCCGGCAATACCGGCACCGACGATCAGCACATCCCATACCTGATCTAAGTTATTTCCCGCGGCAGCACATATCATGTCCGGCTCCACGTCATGACAAATCGAAAGGGAAAACGTGGTTCAATTTTTGTGTTCTTCAACCCCGCCCTCGCCGCCAACTCGGCAACTTCCGGTATCGTATACGCCGACCGAACCGATCTTGGACCATCAATAAACACCACGTGCGAACGTAACACACACGCGGCGCTTAGCGCCAAAAGCCAACCCCCGGCAGATCGCCGCAAATCATTGACAATCAAGCGCGATGCGGCCCCGGCAGCTAATTGTTTCAGAAATTCAACCGCCTGATCCGAATCCAGATGGTGCATAAACAAAGAACTCACAATCACATCATAGCCTTGCGGAACCGGGTCGGTGAAGAGATTCCAGGTAAACCAGCGGATGGCGGCGCCATGTTTTTCCGCATTGACTTTGGCATGTTCAATGGCAACCGGACTTTTATCGCAGCCGGAAATCTCCAGCTTGCCGCCCGCATGGCGACCCAGTTTCCACAGGGCAATCGGAACATCTCCCCCGCCGGTGGCGACATCCAACACGCGCAGCGTCCGACCAGACGTCAGCAACGGTTCAATGTGACTCCAGACAATGCCGGCGCTGTTGCTCCATGAATTGATGTGCGCCAACCCAGCCAAGGCCCGATGGTGAGATTCCGGAGAAATATCCGGTGAATCCATCACCTCCGGTATGCGTTTTTGTTTCATAAGGCCGCCTGTGATTCATTCTACCCGATATTCACGCTCACGCTCCGACGAGCATTAATGCAGCCTTCATGCGGCGCTATTGCGAACCCAGAAAAACCGGCGGCATTGGTGCTGGTACCAATATACATCATCCCAATCGGTTGCAACATTGGTACCGCCGGGAAATATTATCGCACATAGTGGCCGCTACCCGTTGCCCGTGCACTTATTTTAGCCACACTGACTGAAAATGTATGCTTCGCCTCCAGCGCTTCAGAGCTCGTCAATTATTGAACGCAGCAGAGCGGCGGCTTTCACGAGGATTTCCGCATATTCTTCATCCGGATTACTATCCGCGGTAATGCCGGCGCCGGACCGGATTTTCGCAATCCCATTGGCAAGATGGATGGTGCGAATGGCAATATTCAATGCTCCCGGACCACCTGGGCTGATCCATCCGATGTTGCCGCAATATATGCCGCGACTCTGCGCTTCCAATTCATGGATAATCTCCATGGCCCGGATTTTAGGCACACCGGTAATCGAGCCACCGGGGCACATCGCGGCGATAATATCCCCCCACCCATTGTTCACCTGCGGAGGAAGTTCACCGGTAACAATTCCATGGGTGTGCCAGAGCGTGGGCAATTTTTCAATTTCCCTGACTTTTTCGACGCGCACATGCGTGCATACCCGCCCCAGATCATTCCGCAGCAAATCCACAATCATGGCCAGTTCCGCACGGTCTTTTTCGCTGTTGAGCAATTCGTTGCAGCGTTGCTGATCAGTCATTGAACTATGAATGTCGCGTGGGCGGGTGCCTTTAATGGGGCGGCTTTCCAGCGTTGTGCCATTGCGTTTAAGAAATAATTCCGGCGACGCGCAGATAATTTCATCTTCGCCGAACCGTATGAACGCCGCATATTGGGCCGGATTATTTTGCGCCAATCGCGTGAATATCTTATGCCCCTGCTCCGCCACGCGCACTGTCCATAACGCGGAGATATTGGCCTGATAAATATCCCCGGCGGCAATAAATTCTCGGCATCGGCGTACCGCATCCTTAAATGCACTGGCATCGGGCTGCTGCAACAGTGTTGATTTGCCCGGCGGTTTGCCCGGTAGCGCGGAATTCTCCGCAGTGTGAAGATGGGCTTGCATATCGGCGATCATATCGCAATGCGATCCAGAGGCTCTGTGCACCGCTGCCAGATGCCACTGTTGCGAAGGGGCATTAAAAATAAAATAGCGTTCAAATATTTGCCAATGTGCCAATGGAATTTCAGTGTTATCTAAGTCATACAGGCGAGGAAGTTCCGCCATCACACCGGCTTGGTAGCTGATAAATCCCAGCCAGCCCAGCATCTCCGGCACTGGCCGGGAAAATGAAATACCGGACAGAATTTCCCCCCACCGCTGCCACGCATTTGCCCACGAACCAATCTCTTCGCTGCGACCATCCGCATTCGCGGCTATTCCCGTGGTGTGCAGTCTTATTTGCCCTTTCTGCACGTTAAGCAAAACACCACCAATGGGTTTTATGGCCAATACCGCATTGCCATTGTTACCGCTGTGCAGCATGGCTATATCTCCACGCTGCAATGCCAATACCTCCAAGAGCCGCATCGGATCAACGGTATTGTGGACAGCCTGTATCTGAACCGTGAGTTTGCAATGAGCCATTAAAAAAATCCCGGAGTTATTTGTTTGAACCGTCCTGTTACCAAAAAAATATCAACCAGATGAGAATCAGCACCGGCAACAGCACCGGCAGCGCGTAGCGGAAAATGTAGCCGACAAAGCCGGGACACACGATGTCTTCCTGTTGCGCAATGGCACGGATCATCAGATTCGGGCCATTGCCGATCCACGTTAATCCACCAAAGAATACCGATCCAAGGGATATAGCCAATATGGCCAGTGAAATGTCCGGATTGGTAAGCTTCTGGCGCAGCAGTGCTCTTGCATTGGCCGTCCCAGCGCCTTGATTTGTTTCCGCTTTGTTTGAAACAGGTCTGACCTGGCGAACCGGCACTCCCACAGTATGACCTGGGGAGGTCTCGGCTAATTTGGCTTGTAGAACCGCCATATACGTTGGAGCATTATCCAGAACCGATGACAGAGCTCCTGCGGTGAAAAAGCATTTGCCAGGAGTGCCAAGCCAATGGACCAATTGGCCGGCTCGGGCTTGATTGGTTAGAAGATTCAGCACCGGCGTCATGGTTAAAAAAATGGCGAGGAACAAAATGCCGATTTCCCGGATCGGCTGGAAGTTAAAGCGATTCTCATGCCGCAGTTCCGCCGGACAAATCAATAATGAAATTGCCGCGGCCAGAACCATAACGGCGTCCCGCCATGGCGGAGCAAGAAACAATGCCGCCAGCGCGGCCAGCAAAAGCAGCAATTGCTCGACACCATCAATCTCAATGACCGAGGCATTCTCCAGCTCTTGCTTGATGGGCACACGGTCCGGCAATAACCCGCGATGCCGCCGATCCAGAATGTAAAACATTCCCAGCAACAGCCCGACGGCCAGCAGCCAGACTTTCCACGCATGAATGGTGATCCACCAGAATGGCACGCCCGTGAGAAATCCCAGCAGCAGCGGCGGATCACCCAGTGCCGTCAGTGATGCCCCCACATTGGCGACAATGAGAACGAAAAAGACGACATGAAATGGCCTGATATGCGCCCGATTCATCCGAAAGAATGGCCGCGCCAAGAGCACCGATGCCCCCATGCTGCCGAAGACATTGGCCAAAATGGCCGCCAGCAGTAAAACCAACGCATTGAAGGCGGGTGTGGCGGGCTTTCCAACACGCACGACAATGCCGGACGCGATGATAAATAGTGCCCCCAGCAGCACAATAAAATCGGTGTAGGTTGTTAGGCTGCCCGCCAATTCCGACCGCGCTGAACCGCCAAATCGCCACAGATACCACAACGCCGCAACAATGCTGATACCCAGACAAAACCACGCATAAAACTTTTCCCACCAATGCGGAAATATGCCGGGGATCAGGGCGATGCCGATAAGCAGCGCCGCAAAGGGAATAATCCATTGCGGTCCCACCGATGGCGGTGTGCCGCCGGGCGTGATATGCCCTAATAGCCGCCCGGCAAATACCAGCACCGCCAGCACCAGAGCCGCAATACCAATTACCAGCCGCGGGGCCAATAAACGCCTCTGGGCATCCGACGCATGGAGCACGCGCGGATAGGCCAGACGAATACGAATCCATGGCGACCCATTTTTCATCCCCGCCATCATGGCATCGCCACGGTAAATTGCAAAGCCCCGATTGGTTCTTGTTTTGTTGCGGATCTGTTCTTCTGGGAGCAGTAATATTTTGCGCTACTCTTAAGACTCAAACCGTGCCGCACGAATCGTTCATTTGAGCTGGCAAAACGGTAACAAAGCCGCGTACCGCCGCGCGGCTCAGCACGTGCTCTATACCCAGTTTGCCGTCCCCTTGCTGCAGGTTAGCGTTCTATCGCCTGAACCACCAATTGGCCGCCGGATACGGCCACAGCGCAAATGGGCGCACCTTTTTCAATGATCGGGCCTTCGCTCATACATGCGATGCGGTGGCCATCAATCAGGCCAGTGCCGGAGGGCCGCAATGTGGTAATGGCCGCTCCGGTGCGGCCAATAAGAGCGGTTAATTCAATTTGCTGACTTTTCGATACCGCATTTACCTTCCGCGGATCAGGCCCGCGCAACAACACGCGGCGGCCCACAGGACTGTGGGGATAAAACTTAACAAAACCCGTCACCACAAACGGGGTCAGCACCAAAAGGGCAAATAAACAAATCATGCCGAAGGTAAGGCCGACGACAAAACTCAGAATGACCCCGGATATCGCAAACGCCGCCGATACAATCGCCATAAAGCCGTGCGCTGGAACAACTAATTCGGCCAACAGGCTGATCAAGGCTCCAACAAATAATAGAATACTGGCAACTGTTAAATCCAGGTTCATGACAATCCAATCCTATACGGCAACTTCAAGAAGGGGGCCTGCATCATCTGATATTTTTTGCACAATAATCTGATTTTCCCGTATTTCTACAATCTCCACCGGCAGCCCCGGTGCGATAAATTCGTTCCGCGAAACGACCGTTACCAGATGTTTATCAAACATCGCTTTTCCAGACGGACGCAGTTCAGAAACCGCACGCCCCACCGCACCGACAAATAGCAGATCAGCCGACGCATCAGACACGCTGCCACGGTGCGCTGCCGCGAGTTTCGGCTGTAATTGCAGCCTCCGAAAGCCCGGTGTAATGTGCAGATACTTGATAAACACAACAATAATCACTCCCGCGGTAATCATTCCCAGCGTGACCACGCCCAGACCGGTTTGAAAGGCCTGTTCCGCTCCCACCGCCGATACGCCCATTGGTACAAATGAGGCGATCATCCCGATAATGGCCAGGATAAATCCTGGAATGGCCAGCAGCCCCAGGCCGCCAAAATGGACAAAATCAAAGGCGATAATCACAATACCCATAAAAATGATGCCCACTTCCCACCAGTTGGCCAACCCCGTGAGCATCGGGCCGCCCAGAAATAGCGCCAGTGCGGTTAATCCGATCAACGCGGGAATCAACAGGCCCGGGTGGCTGAATTCAAGATACCCGCAGACCAGCATAATAACGAACAGAAAAAACCGGACCTGAAAAGTCGAACAAAACCGCGACGCCTTTTCCAGAAAATCCAGGCGCAGCACCGGAATACTTGGCGCGGTGATATTCAGCAGCGCCGGGAGAGTCTCCGGATCATGAATCACCGCCGACGCGGCCCCCATCTGTACCGCCTCTCTGCCACCGAGTGTCAGCAGTGTGCCGGAGCGTTTATCCGCTTTGACATACACCCACGGATGCACCTTGCCATGGCCGGGCAGCGTGGCTGTCACGCGAATCAATCTCGCCCGCGTTTCCGGGGAAACAAAGCGCGTCATACCCGTAATCTTATTGCGGACTTCATCAATGGCCACGTTCCGATCGACCATGCCCACGAGAATGAGTATCGGATGAAACGCTCCGTCAGATTGCAGTGACTTCAGTGCCGGCGATGGCACGTCCGCCATTGGATCAGCGGCGACTTTGGCCCCGGCGGTGCCGACAAGCGCAATGCTTTGGCCATCACCCCAGGCGGAATCCCTGGAGATAATTACTTTCTCGCAAGCTGCGGCGATCAAAGCGGCAGGGCCGATGGCGGCCCGGTCTACCCACGCCACGGTGGGCACCTGGCTGTGACGGATGAATGCGGCAATTTTAAGTGCCGGACTCATCTGCCCCCCGCGCGAATTGATTTTGAAAATCAGCAGGGAGCTTTTTAGCTTCAGTGCTGCCG
>JAJZVR010000120.1:7565-11568 GCA_021847065.1 Planctomycetota bacterium
GTCTGCGCCGGTACAGTCTCTATTTGTTGCTTATCCCGCACGGAAGTCAGAGCGCTTGGCATGTGGCAGCGGGTTCTGGCATTGCTGTGCCCCTTGTCCGCGCCATCCGTGCGACAATCCGCCATATACTTCGTCCCGGCGCCGGGACAAAGATTTTTTGAGTAGCGTTTTCCGTCCCCCCCCAAAAAAAAACGTTTTATCCGTGCAATCTGTGGTCCGGTTTTAACTCTACCATTGCCAGCCGATCTCGGATGCGGAAACGAAGGTAACCTCGGCTAAAACAACTGCGATCCGGATGGCGAATCCTCCCCGTATCCGCGTTATCCGCGGTTTTCTTTCGTCGCGGACCTAAACGTCGGAGGGCCTAAATTGCCACGGCGTTAGGAAAAGCGTAAACTGCTTGGTCTGGAAAAACTTGGAACCCCTTGAGGATGTTTTTTAACGCATGACCACCAACCTTGGAGAATTTGCCCGAAATTTTGCACCGGAGGTCATCGCCAAAGGGGCGAGGTTCTTTTCCGCCAAACGCGTCAGCCGCATTGAGTTTGATCCGGTTTTTTCCACTATTTCCGGCATTGTTAAAGAAGATGATAACGCCCTGCTGTCCGTGAAAATTGTGGTTCAGACGAACAAAAACGGCCAGACGCATCTCGTTTACTTCTGCCAATGCGGTTCCCGCACCCAATGCCATCACGTTCCGGCTTTGTTAATTGCGATCGGCGGTGCGCAAACGATTGCATCATTTCAAAAAGATATTGCCGAGCAGGAGGCCTATTTCCAGCGCCATCCGGAGGACCGCCCCACCGTTGTGCCGGAAATCGCGCAAATGGATATCCCCCCCGCCGATAATGCGCGCGTAAGTACGCCCGTACCTGAAGAACACATGCCATGGAGCATTCAGGAATGGCAAAAGCAATTGCGCGACATTCAGGAACGTGGTGATGTGCGGGGAGAAATTAGAAAAAAGCCTTCGGAAGTAGCGCAGATCGTCTATGTCCTGGACCCCATGGAGCACCAACCGCAATACCTGGGAATTTCCGTGCTGAGAACCATGATTTCAAAAAACGGCACACTTAAATCTCCGCGCCCCTATGATCCGTATTTTCAGAAGAAATTCGGCAATTTTGTAAAAGATGATGACATATACATATTTCGTATGTTCATGGGTTTTAACATGCGGGATGGATACGCTATAAGACTTATTGCCGATGAATTTGCAACTCAGGCACTGGAAAAAATGGTGGCCACCGGCCGCTGCTATTTCAAGGACCTTGCCGGGCGGCCACTTACCTGGGGTGAAGCGCGCCCGGGAAAAGCCGGCTGGATCACCGAAACAGATCTTCGCCAACGCACATGCATTACCGTTGATCCCCCGGCGCAGGTTTTCGTCGGCGCGCCGATGATTTATATCGACACCGCCGCGAATATCATCGGGCCGATCACCATGGACGTGCTGGCGAAGGTGGCGAAACAGTGGCTCTCCGCCCCGCCCATTGAGCCGCGCTTCCATAATGCCATTGCCAACTTTTCAACCTCTCTGCATCTGCCGGCTCCGCCACCGATACCGGAAGCCAAAAACGTGAACGAACTTTCCGAGACAACTCTGACCCTCCACAGCGGCCTGTGGCGCGGTGCGGCAAGCTTTTCCAGCGAGCAGGACGCTGATGTGGATGATTTTGTCCATTGGGGCGTCGTCCATTTTACGTATGGTCCGATCCGGGTGGCCAGCGGTATAACGGAAACCACACTGGATACATTTATCGATGGCCAGCGCTATTTTATTCAGCGCAATATGCCCCTGGAGCGGCGACGCACTGGAGAGTTGAAAGATACGCAGCTTCGCCTGAAAGATCCACGCGAGCTGATGATCCCCAACAATAACAGCCCCTCCTACGTGTGGGCATTGGAAAACAATAACCTGGCGACTTGGCAAGCGTGGATGTCCGGGCCGATGAAAACATTGGAGCAGACGGGCTGGACAATTGAATACCACGCCTCGTGTAAACTGCGCCGCGCGGAAATTGAAGACTGGTTTATGGACACCACCGCCGCGGATGACTCCGAGGACGACTGGTTCAACGTGGATCTGGGCATTGTGGTTGATAACGTGCGGATCAGTCTGGTACCGCTGCTGCGGAAAATATTTGCCACCCGGGGGGAACAATCCAGAGATCGGTTCCTGAAAGACCCGCTGGAAATCCAACTCCCCGACGGACGATATGTGCGGCTGGAACCCGAACGTCTGGACCGCATTCGGGACCTGCTGATGGAATTATTCGATGCCAACGCCACCGGCCCGTTGCGGGCGGATCGGTTGCGCGCGGCGCAATTTGCGGGCGTGGATGGTTGGCAATGGTCGGGCAGTGCACAGGTGCGCGAGCTTATTGAACGCATTCGTACCGCTTCCACCACGGCCACAGAGCCGCCACCGGGCTTGGCCGCAACCTTGAGACCTTATCAGCAACACGGCCTGACCTGGCTGCAATTTCTGAGAGATTGCAATCTTTCAGGCGTCTTGGCCGATGATATGGGCCTGGGAAAAACCGTGCAAACGCTGGCCCATCTGCTGTGTGAAAAGAACTCCGGGCGACTGGATCGTCCGGCGCTGGTGGTAGCGCCGACAAGCCTGATGGGAAACTGGCGGCAGGAAACACAACGCTTTGCGCCGGACTTGCGTGTGTTGATCCTGCACGGATCGGGGCGTAAGGAGCATTTTGAACAGCTTGATCAATATGACCTGATTGTCACGAGCTATCAGTTACTGGCCCGCGATGAAGAGTTTTTAACCAAGCAGCCCTATCATCTGGTTATTCTTGATGAAGCCCAGATGGTGAAAAACCCCAATACGCAATACGCCCAAGCCGCGCGAAAACTGATCACCCGCCACCGCCTGGCGCTGACTGGAACGCCCATGGAAAATCACCTCGGAGAACTCTGGGCGATCTTTGATTTCCTGATGCCGGGCTTTCTGGGAAACAATCGACAATTCCGGCAGCTTTACCGCGATCCGATAGAAAAACTCGGTGAAAGTGCCAGGCGTAAGGCCCTGGCCCAGCGGATTGCGCCGCTGGTGCTGCGCCGCAGAAAAAGCGAAGTAGCCCTGGAACTCCCGCCGAAAAATGAGATGGTGCAGGAAATTGAACTCTCCGGCGCCCAGCGGGATTTGTATGAAAGCATCCGCGTGACCATGGAAAGCCATGTGCGCGATCAGATCGCCAACATGGGCTTGGCCCGCAGTCACATTTTCATTCTCGAAGCGTTGCTGAAATTGCGGCAGGTGTGCTGCGATCCGCGGCTGCTTAAGCTGCCCAGCGCACAAAAAGTGACCCAATCCGCCAAATTGGACTGGCTTACGCAAACCGTGCCATCCATGATTGAAGACGGTCGCAAAATCCTGCTGTTTTCCCAGTTCACCAGCATGTTGGAACTCATTGAAAAGAAACTCGGTGAACTGAAAATCAGCTTTGTGCGCCTCACCGGTGACACCCGTGACCGCGATACCCCGGTGCAGAGTTTTCAGCGTGGTGATGTGCCATTGTTTTTAATCAGCCTGAAGGCCGGGGGAACCGGATTGAATCTGACTGCGGCGGATACGGTCATTCATTATGACCCATGGTGGAATCCGGCGGTAGAGAATCAGGCCACCGATCGGGCCCACCGCATCGGGCAGGATAAAACGGTATTTGTGTACAAGCTTATTACACAAGGCACGGTGGAAGAAAAAATCCAGGCCCTGCAACAGCGCAAGCGCGAACTGGTCGCCGGTCTGCTCGATGACAGCGGACAAACTCCGCTGAAACTCGGTGATGAGGAACTCAAAGCCCTTTTTGCGCCGCTGTCATAATGTGGTCCAATGAATTTGGACTCCTTGATTGTATTTCCGTTGTGTTGAAACCGGCTCCATGGCCAAATTGTTTGCGGTTTCCAATATTTGCCGCGGATAATTTATTCGGCGGCTTGCGACGGTGCGGCGAAGTCCGCCATGGCCGCGGAAGGGCCGGGT
>JAJZVR010000121.1 GCA_021847065.1 Planctomycetota bacterium
AACACGACGCGGGCAGGCGGGACGCCTGCGTTACGTGCTCCTCCGGCTTGGCCTCCAGGTATCATCAATGGCGGAGCGGAGTATAATGGGTCCCACGGACCCGGTTTTCGCCGCTGGCTCCTTGCAGATGGGGCGTTTGCGGCCAATCAATCCTCATTTGTAGGCGTGACAGAGCACTAGCACTTGGCTGTACCGATTGGGGCTGGTATGATACGCGCCTAATCGTCAATGAAATCAATAAGAAAAATATTGATTTCCGCGGCGGTTATTTGCTGTATGCCGCCGTAGCTCAGTTGGTAGAGCGAAGCTTTCGTAAAGCTTAGGTCCTGGGTTCGAGTCCCAGCGGTGGCTTTGACACACCAATATCCCGTCCATTTGGCTCTGGTTTCTTGGTCGATGGTGCGAAATGGTGCGACTTTTCTCCGCTTTTTTGTCAACGCCGATGATTGTCCGTGGTGCGGGCCACGCTGCCTAATACCACCGGAGATTCTGCTCCCGTTGCCGTTGGAAGGTTTCCGGGAAGATCTTGCAGCGTCAGGGCTGCGAGAACCGCAAAAGCCAGTGCCTCTTTGGCCTGGTTGACTATGCCTAATTCGCGGATGTTCCGCACCCGGTGGCATCGCAGAGAACTTAAATAATTTGCCAGTCGCGCTACCAGAACCGGATTTTCCGCCCCGCCGCCGCAAAGGATGACTTCCTGCGGCACCTGCGGCAAATAGTTCCGATAGCTTTCTGTGATGCTCCACGCCGTGAGTTCCAAAGCTGTAGCCAGCAAGTCGGCGCAGCTTAGAGTTCGGAATTGCTTTATCAGAAATCGGGCCAGCGGTTCGCCAAAGAGGTCACGCCCTGTGGACTTGGGTGGTGGAAGCTGAAAGTATGGCATCCTTTTGAGCTTACGCAGCATGGGTTGGTGAACACTTCCCGCCGCGGCGATGCGTCCGCCCCGGTCATACGTCATTGTGCCCCTAGTGGATAGTGTCACCAGCGCATCCATAAGCATATTCGCCGGGCCGGTATCAAAGGCGATCACCTCCTGTGGCGATCCACGCGGCGGCAAAAATGTCACATTGCCAATACCGCCGAGATTCTGTACGCATCTTATTCGCTTGCTATCGGTCAAGAGCAACTTATCCACCAGCGGTACCAATGGCGCCCCCTGCCCACCGACAACCATATCCGCCGGCCGAAAATTTCCCACTGTACAAATGCCCGTCAGAGCGGCAATGACTGTGTTATCCCCGATTTGCAGCGTGCTGCCGAATTTACAATCAGGTGCTGGCGGAAGATGGCAAATGGTTTGACCATGGCTGCCGATGGCAATAATGCTTGATTTATCGACACCCGTCTTTTGCAGAAGCGTATCGGCAGCGCCGGCAAATTCGCGAGCTGTGCACATATTTAGATCACAAATTTCCGCAGTTGCCCCGTTCGCCGGAGCCATAACCGCCAGCAATCGCCGCCGCAGCTCTGCCGGCCAAGCCTGTTGATGGTGCAAGAGCACGGTGGCTTTCATGGCGTCGCTGCCGCCACGCAAACGTACCAGCGCGGCATCAATACCATCCACACTCGTACCACTCATCAGGCCGATATACAGTCCGCTGCGGATGGGTGAATGTTTCACCTTGGTCATGCGTTAAGCTCCGAAATTATCTGCATGTCTGGAATCGTACCGTGCGGGGAACAAAGGAATCATCCGCAACGCGGCCCCTAGCAGTGCCGATGCGAACAGCGGCATTTAATTATGAGCCGCCAACTCCGCCAGCGTATGCTTCTTGCCCCATTGCGATTCCAGGTCGTAAAACTCACGTAAACGTGGACGGCGCAGCACGTGCGTTTCATCCGTTGTCAGCATGGTGTCAGCAATTGTATGGCAGCGATCAGACGCAACGTGCATAATTTCCTCCACGGAAATATTTTCCGGTGCTTTGGCCAGGACATATTGCCGGGGCTGCGAACCTACCGCCAGCACCAGTCCGGCCTTGGCCAGCGATGCGAGCATTTCTTCCGCCGGTTCAAGGGCCAGCCCCAATTCATTCGCGGCGGCTTCAGCCGTCAATTTTTTCCCATCCTGAAAGTGATGCACCATTAAAATTGCCAACGGTAATATCCAGCGGCTGTCGGTCAAGGTCGTGGCGTGGCCCCTGCTCATGAGGAAGCGCCGCTTAAGCACCGGGAAAAACTGATGAATAAAAGCGACTTCCAGGCCGATAAGCAGAAAATTCCAGGTCAAAAAAATCCACAGCATAAACAGCGGAATCAAGCCGAGGTTGCCATACCATTTTCCATATCCCGCGACATCATGAACGTAAAACCCAAAGCCATATTTACCCGCCTCCCACAGAAAGGTAGCCGCGAGAGCACCAACGGCCGCAGCCCGCCACTGGACCCGGGCGTTGGGGATTAACTTATAGATCACAAAAATCAGGATCCAGTCACCGGCATAACTGATCAGAATGCCAAATGGCGTAAATATCTCCGCACCAACATGCAGTGATCCGGCCAAGGCGATGAATTTAGCCGAGGCAAAAAGCGATGCCGCCACCGCCAGCGGCCCTAATGAAAGCACACACCAGTAGAGCGTGAACTTGCGCGGCCACGGGCGCTTTTCCGTCACACGGTAAATATGATTGAACGCATTTTCGATGACATTCATCAAACTGATGGCCGCCCACAGCAGGGTGATAAACCCCACCACTCCCGTACCCGGTGAACGCAGCACGGAACGCATTTTATCAATCTGCTTGATAATGGTCTGGACGATAAATTGCGGTTTGGTCGTGGCCCCGCCACCGCCCCGGTTGGAAAGCTGACTTAAGCCCAGCCGGTGCACAAATGACATTTCCTCATGCTTGATCTGATCCTTTGCCAGCACCAGAGACATCAATACCAGCAGCAAAACCATCACCGGCAACAAGCTAAAAAGCGTGTTGTACGTCATGGCCGCCGCCTGCTGACCGGTGCGGTCATCGGCCATGCGCGTGCGTAAAATTTTCCATCCAATACGCAGATTTGTGAACCATCGCATCACAAGCGGCGAACGCCCCTTCTCCGGCGAACCCTGCGCTAACGATGCCTGACCCTCCGGCATAAATATTCTCCGTAACAATTCCAGTTCATGATTCCGACCGTTCGCGGAATCAGCACTGATGATAACCGATGCGATGCGATTGGAAAGAACCGCAGATAGCCCAAAGCGGCGAAGCCGACAACCGAAAAGATTTACCATCCCGATCACGATCAGTAACGGTGGCTATCGGGGAAACGACGGATTCACATCCCGACCTCGTTTAAAAAGCAGAGGTCATCGGGATAAAATCCGGTAGCGGAGGGAGGGGAGGTTTCAACGAACAACGACGATTTCAGTATTGGGCAGTAACTGCAGTATTGATTGGTAGATTCAGTGACGGTGGTAGACCGTGGATAGCGCGGCAACAAACAACGAGCAATGTTGGATGCCGCGTGTGTTTTTGATCAGTGATCCTTGATCCGTGGCCGATGATGGTTATTGGTCGTCCTCCCCCTGCCTCTGCTGCCTCCTTGTGCAAACTTTCCCGTCGTGTCCGTGTCATCGGATGGTCTGTGGTTGGTGCTGATTGTCGATTACCGCCCGTAGGTCATTGGCTCTTGTAACCACACCACCCCGGCGCGCGGGATAAACTTCTTGCACGGATAACACCCCGGTGCACCGGGATAAAGTCCATTCTTGTGGGATTGTTTCGGAAAACGCTACGCAAAAGTCTTTTCACGGCGCGTCTGGACGAAGAATTGGATGGATTGTGGCACGGTTAATGCGGAAATTCGGGCAGGGACGCGCCATGCGACCCCGCGCTTTTTTGGAGTTTGTGTTGCACCGCCGCACCGACGGGGTAGAATTTCGCCATTGGCTGAATTTCAGGGGCGGGTAATTCATGGTCGCGATAGTTGAAATACGGCAATATGCTCGGTTCGGGGTTTGAGAAATAACGCCTTAGCCTGCCCGCTTGGCTCGGCTCCATGGAACGATGGCCTGTTCCAGGAGCTTAACCAGAGCGTCATCGGGAAACTGGATTCTGGAGATGCGTATGTGCCCGGATCGTGAATTCCCTCAAACGGGGCAACGGCAGTCGACGGCAGGTCGCGACGCGGACCTGAGGCGATTACCCCCCGCTGCTGCTTGGCTTGTCAGGGGGACATGCTTGGCCGGGATAATAGCCATTTTGATCTCCTTGCCAATGAACTCCGATTACGGTACGTGGAGTTGGGGCGCGGAAGTCTCGCCGACCTGGAGACTGGTGGTTATGACGCTGATAATCTCAGCTTTTCTGGTTATCACAATCCCATTGGCGTGTTGGTGGTTGCTGGCTTTGGCCGGCACGGTCGCTTGGGCATTGCATCCGAACGGCCCGGAGGACTCTCTTTTTATTCCACTTTCGGCATTGGGATTGCTAATTGCGTGGGTGGCACCATGGCTGAGCGTCCGTACATGGGAAGCTGTCCAAGGACGTCCCCTCTGGGGGAGTTTCGTATTTGCCGGGGGATTTACCTTGATGTTCCTTAGCACATTACCCGGGCTTTACTACTGGATTCGGAGGCGGGTGAAACCGCAGAGCCAAGTCGGGACGGAGTCACCAGCAGGGCCGAGTGGGAGCGGCGGATGATGATGGACCGCGCTTTTTCGGAGCTGTGTTGCACCACCGCGCCGGCGGGGTAGAATTTCGCCATCGGCTGAATTTCGGGGGCGGGTAATTCATGGTCGCGATAGTTGAAATATGCGATATCCTCAACGGCGCTTTCCAAGTGGCTGGTTCGTCAACGGATTCCCATCAGGCCAAGTTGTACGACGCGAGCGGCGACAAACTTGGGGATGGAAGTGAAAATTGTGGAGTCCAGTACGGTAGCGAAGGCGGGACTACTGTGGAGTTGGCTAACCTTGGAAATACCTTGCCGTTAACCTCTCTGCCGGCAGCCATATTGAACGGCGGCAACGCGAAGGCCGATGTTGTTGAAAACAACCTGATCCCCAGCCCGCTTGAGGGATCGCTGTACCCTTTGATACCGGAAGCCGGCAATCCATTGCACCGCGGTAGCACGGAGGTGTATTGATGAACACGGACTGGGAGACCGCGCTTTATCAGAAGAAGCTGTGGCCGCGGCTGGCAATTGCGCGCATCCTGCTGGTTTTGGGATGGATGGCGGTGTTGGCCAGTTTGCCAATGGGTATGTTCGCCGACGGGTTTGCCTACCCTTGGGGCGGAGCCAAGGTTTACTCTACGTGGACAGTAGTCACATCTCCATACCTGGTGATCTTTACCATCCCCCTTTTTCTTGGCTTGGCGGCGGGAACTATGGCCGGTGCGATGTGCTACCGGGTGAGGCGTTCGTGGCTGTTTTGGGTATGTCGCGCTTCGACGGTTGGGCTATTGCTTGAAAATCTGACCGCTGCTGGAGCGGTCTGCCTGATTGCGTTTTTCCACCAGCCTAGCAGCGGTGCCACGAATGCCAGTCGGGCCCTGAGCGCGTCGGAAGGAGGTGGGTTCGGGGCCTTTTTTCTCGCATTCGGCAGCCTACTCATCGGCCTGTCACCATGGATCATCCCCATCCGGCGGCGGAAATCTTTATCGCCCCCCGGAGGCCCCGCCCCAGCCATCGGAGGCGAATGATGGTATCACTGTTGGCCAATCCGATTCTTCCGCTGGGAAGCGCTGAAGCGCAAGCTGCCGCCGGGCCTGGTGATTACGTGCCCTTTGCGATGTCGGCGCTGGAAATGGGGCGATCGGTGGAACCAGGTATCACCGGTCCATCCCTAAACGGCGTGCAGGCGGACCCGGATACCCAGGCGGCCATGGTGGAGCATAGCCTGGGAGGCATCCTATCGCCCGATACGCAGGTGAACTTGCCAACCTACACACCGCCGGTGCCGGTGGTGGCTTCGGATAATCCAACCGGGGCAATCCAGCTTACCCTTAACGGTGTATTTCAGATCACCGACTCGACCTCGGATTCCTATGAAGTCAAACTATACGATACCAATAGCGACCTGCTGTGGGAGGATACAGTTCCCACCGCCGGCTATGCCGGGGCGTGGAACGGCTTGGCGTGGAACTATTCATTAGTTGCGGACTTAGGCCATAATTCCAGCGGTCAGACCATCGGCCCGCTGGGGTCTCCAATTGCCAGCCCCGCTAACCTTCTCCAGAACTTTTGGGAGGATTTGCTGCCCAGTGCCTTGGACTCGACATCCGTGGAGGTGCAGTAATGGCCAGCTGCACCGACCGAAACCACCTATGGGATGGGAGAATGTGGATTAGTCGAGGGGCAGTTATCCTCGGTTGGGTAACTGTCCTTTGTTCCCTCCCAATGGATTTCTGCACCAATTTTGGAGGAGGGCAGTACTCAACACTGCAATTTGTCATATTTGCCCTCGGCATCCTGGTACCTATTTCTTGGCCCGTCTTCCTGGCTGTGATTTTCTTTATGCTTGGAAGCATCGGAGCAGCTATATGGGGCGGACGTCGCATCATCTGGGCAATACGGATTGTTTCTGTGCCGATTAGTATTTTGGTAATCTGGTTTAGTTCGACCTTCACGCCTGCGTCTTCTGGCTCTGAGATGCTGGTTGCGGGATTACTGATTTCTGCGGCGGCAACCTGGCTTCTTCCAGTTCGTCGCCGGAAATCATCACCGCCTGGCGGAAACCCACAACCTGCTTGCGGAGGTGTCTCGACATGACGCTTTATGTCGGCACCAATCCGAATCTTCCGCTTGGCAGTGCCGAGGCGGCAGCCGCAGGCAGCAGTTGTTGGACGGCGCCGATATCTGCATGGATACGACCGGTGCCCTTTAATACCAAGCCCATCAGCACTTCCGATGCGGCGGTAATCTCGCCGCCATCTTCCTTGTTGGCCCCGGCGGAGACCTGCTTGAGCACCAGTCCAACTCCCGCCATGAAAGCCGATAGCAGATGTACCCCGGGAACCTCGTGGCCCTGACTGCCCCGCAAGGTTTTACCGTCGATGCTGATCGCCTCGATTTCCCCGCACGGTTCAAGCGCCACCCGGCATGAATGGATCCAGCATGACAACGCTCTTTCGTATGCCGGTAAATCCATCCGCCGCAATAAGTTACTGATCATCCCATTCGTGGGTATCCCATACGCATCGATATCATACGCCTCGACAATTGCGCCCGAGGAATTCGTCAATACCACGGCACGGAAAAGCAAATCCTGCAGCAGGTGATACGTTCCGGCGGGCACATTCTGCGCGCCGAGGGTAGTGAGCGTCGTAAGCTGGATCAGTTCGTCAATATACGTGCCCCAGAGGCGTTGCCGGGCCCGTGTATCGGTCGAGCCACTGCCGCTGAACGGGTTGCGTTCCTCCATGGCCTGATTACCCGTCCAGACATAATCTGTTGTGCCATCGGGAATATCTCCCGTGATTCCACCATTGGAATAATTGCCTGCCACAGAGGACACCGAGTTATCAGAGCACCTTTGGTCCAAATGCTTTTTGGGTTGCGCAAATTCCCCGCTTCGGCACCCACATTTTGTCGTTGTGCAGGAGTTTATCCCGTGCGCGCCGTAGTAGTGAAATTTTTTGTTCAGTGCGACCATGGGCTACCCGCAAACGCACAATGAATCTGACACCCGGATTCTAACCTGCCGCTACGGCCATGCAAAGCCAATACGAAAATGGCGCCGTGGTGAAGATCGAAAACGATCGCGACTCTCCGTTGAGCGTTAATGCCCTTTAATCATCGAGTGCCGCGCCGCGGCATGAAAGTAGAAAATAGATAGTAGACCGCAGTTCGGTTTGTCCCAGAAATCGTCAGTTGTCCTTTAGGCCAGCCCTATTTGCTCTCCTGCTCAACTCTCTCCTGCTCACCTGCTCTGCGGCGGCCGCCGCAGCAGCCGCCGCCCCCGCGCTTGCCAATTCAATGCCCTGAGCACTATATTGACTTCGCGGTGAAGAGGAGTTCCCTGTTTTGAGGGTTGATTGAAAGGCTTAATTTCTATGACCACCACCGCAAGACCTGATTCCCCTTTATTTCCCGCATCGCACCGGACCAACCTCGCAGGGTACATTCGCCTGCGACTGAAGGCTCTGGGGCTGCCGGCGATCAATGAAGATCAGCCCGATGAGGCGCTCGATGAATTAGCCGATGGTATTTTGGCCAACTTTCGGCAGAAAAGCCGACTGTTGAAAGATTATCGCGTACCGGTGGACCAACGCATCGAAGCGTTTTTAAACCGTCAACTCGGCCCCCTGCCGCAGCCGCTGCGCCTGCCCGCTTTGACGTTCAGCTTGAATCGCCCCGGCGTGGCGCGCGAACTTTCCCTGCCCCGCCATGGCGATCATATTGAAAGTCCTTACGTATCGAGCTATCGCCTGCGCAACGGCGTGCTGCACAACCCGCGCAGTGATCGCCGCACCACCAAAGGGACCTTCCACGTTACCGATTGCGGCCTGCCGGTGCCGGCAGACAAAATCGCCGTACCCCCCGCCGTTTTTGCCGCGCTATTTCAACAGGCCCTCAATGCGCCCAAAGATCTGCTCACGCTGCCGTATACCACCGATGTTCCCGGCGGCGTGGCGGTTTTCTGCTCGCTGCTTCTGCGGCCCATTGTGGTACCGGAAATTCCGGGTGTCAGCCCGGAAAAAACCATGGAGATTCACTTTTTTGCGCCGGGCAGTCTGGTAAGCAACCTGGATTTTGTCGAATCCATTTTTGGCAATGCCGGCGATCCCGCTTTGCCGGAAAATGACGCCGCACTGGATGTTGAACACTGGACCGGCCACACCGGCTGCGTGATTCTTGCGCCCCACCTTACGCAGTGCACCAAGAAGAAGCTCGGCCTGCCGCACTGGGATCAGGCCACCGAACGGCAGAAGCGCGATGGCATGTGCTGGAAGGAGGAAGGTGAGCGGTATAACAACGGCTCCGCTTTTAAGCTCACCTGCCGCAGTGCTGCGGGCGTGATGGTGACGCTTATCGCCGACAACTATTTCGGTTACTGCAAAAAAGAAGTTAAAACCCAAATCAGCTTCGCCGCCAATTTGCTGGGCAATGCCGAAGAAGAACATGCCGGCGGCGCTGTGGCCTTTGCCAGTTACAGTCTGGGAACCGAATACACGCATCGGGAAAAATACTGGAATGGCCGGACATTTGATGATGTCATCCATGATTATGGCAATATCATGACCGTTATGCCGGAAGGCTACGGCATTGATAAACTTTATCCGGATATTATTTATCTGCCCCATGAAGTTCACATGGATCTATACAAGCTGCTTATTACCTGGAAAAAGGACGGCATTGAACACCGCATACCCCTGCTGGCGGATAAAATTTATTTAACCCCGTCGGGTGAAAAACTCTTTCTTAATAAGCATCCCGGCTCGGAAAGATTCCGCATTGTTGTAACCACCGCCGAAGGCACATTCTGCCATAAGCCCTGCACCGTCAGCGGCGGCGGCAAAAGTGAAATCAGCAAAAGTCTGGCGGATTACATGATCTATGGCCCGATTTATATCAACAATCTGGAAGCGGATCTTAATCAGGTGGAAGCGATTCTCAAGAAAGATCATTCCGTTCGCTGGACCGCCGGAAATCAGCCGCACGATTATTCCGTTACCCCCAGCCGTCCGATTCTCAGCCCGCGACGATCGTTGGGCAGTGTTATCAAGCTGCTGACGCCCAGTGCGGATTATACGGATGACTATAACCGCTGGCTTACGTCCATTCCGGTTAATATTCTGGCCCTGATTTTTCTGATTAAGCGACTCTATCAACCTGAATGGGGTGATAACTGGCGGCATCATTTTTCCGTGGACATTATCAATGGCGAACCGGGCCATGAATTAAAAATGGATGACCGCAAGGCCGCCGGAACGTATTTGCGCGTCGGCCTGCTGCCCAATGGCGCCTGGAATACCTTCAAAGTCCGGCAAGATTTTTTCCCGGCGGCCAAGGTGCAAATGGAAGACGATATTACCGCATCCACGGTAATTCCGGCCCGGCAGTTGCCATTTCGCATCACTTCCACCACCGCTGCATCCGTCAAACTTACGATCAACACGGAAACGCGCTTATTTCAGCGCCCCGACGATGCGGTTTATCCCGGTTTGGATAAACAAACCGAAGCGGACATGGCCAAGGATGACAATTTTCTCTCCAATTATGAACCCCTCGATGCGCAGGCGGTGCAGGCGGTTGTGGACCGTATTACCGAATTTGATGCGTATACTGAACCGCTCAAACGCATGTTGCGGCAAGCCGCCAACAGTGGCCGCGGATACGTCGTTTCTTCCGCCCACCCGCGTCTGGTGGATGGTAAGCCCAGCAAAAACCCACGATATCTGCAATATCGCCCGGATCTGGCGCATCCGCTGAAAACGTATCTGGCAAAAATGGGGGTCCGCCTGGCCAGGGCGCTGCCGTTGGATGTCCCCATTGTATTCCCAGTTGATTCGGTACTGCTGGGCCGCCGAAACAATCCGCCGGATACCAAGGCGGGCATTCGCGCATTGGCGGTGTACAATCCTATTCATTATCAGGAACTGCCTGAACTGTTTATGGATTTTATCTGCTCGCTTACCGGAGCGAGTCCATCAACCACCGGCGCGGGAAGCGAAGGGGCTTTAACCAAAGGACCGTTTAACGCGCTATTAACTACCGCTGATCTTAACGCCGCTCTGGTCAGCTATGTTCTGACAGAATTGGCCGGCTTTTCATCCGCGGCTGGATATGCCGGGCCTAAACGCCGCTTTGGCCATGACATCAGCCTGCTGATACCCGAACTGTGGTGTCGGCTCAAACCGCAGGAACGCAATCCCGCGTTTCTCATTGCCGGTGGTTACCTGGAAAAAATGGAAGACTTCGAATATGAAGGAAAAACCATTCCCGCCAGCCGCCTGGGATATCGTGTCACCGCCCGGTTCATGCGCACATTTTTGGGGCGTATTTTTGACAATCCGGCCCGCATATTTGATCAAGCGGTGTTGCAGCCGGAGCTTCAGGGAATGGATGTATTTGTCGATGGCATACTTAACATTGCCGAAGCGCAGCAACGGGTGGCATTGCAATATTTTGACGATGGCTCGGTCCAACAGGCCTGCCCGCCGATTCAGGCACTTTTGCACATTATGGCTTATGGGCAATATGAGGGTAAAGACATCCGGCATCCGGATATTCGCCGCATGTTCACACGCGATCAGGTGCTCGCCAGCGATTGGTATAAAAGCCGACTGGCGGCCAAGCAAAAGGTGGACATCGCACTGTGGACCCGCCATGTTGAATACCTGAAAACCTACATCGACCAGACCCGCGGTGAAACCGGATTGGAAGCCTTGCAGCTTTCAGCCCGTCTGCAGAGCGCTCAAGAGCAACTCGCCATCGTCAGCGGCCCCGGTTATCTTCAAGCCCTGATTGGTACCATCGGCGTGGATCCATGTCTGTATGGTCAGGCGTAATGAGGAGTTGACATGACCGCTCGGTTAATTGATGGCAA
>JAJZVR010000122.1 GCA_021847065.1 Planctomycetota bacterium
CTCCACGCCATAGCGAAGGCCATACGCCTGCATGATTTGCGAAAGCCACAGCGTATCATCGAAATTATCAGGCGTCCGGCCAAAATACATAGTGTTGTAATCAATGATGTCCCCGATGCCATGTTCGCTTCCGTCACAGGAATGGAATCGCATAACGGGAGAATGAATGTTCGAGCGGTCGGAGGCGTCCGTATAGGAATCTACGGTCATTGGAACAGGGAAGGACTGGAGGCCGAATTCAGTTACAAACCCTTCAACAGTACGATATTGGGAAAAGGGAGCCATGTTATGCCACACCGTCCAAGTATGGATGTCCCCGCTGCCTGCGGCACCACTGCCGACTTCATAGAATGCCCCCGGCAAGAGCCGATGGACGGTTCCTCCGATGACATCACCAAATAAATGATAATATCCTTTAAAATCCTTAATTTCGTTATTGCCACTCCAGATCACAATGGATGGATGGTTGCGACAACGACGGACCTGCTGATCAATTTCAATTTGCAGCTTATCCATCCATTGTTTGTCATGAACGGGATAGACCGCGTTGGCAAATTTAAACTCAAACTGTAGTATGATGCCCAGTTCATCACAGAGATCAAAGAGTTCATCCTGTTCGTAATATCCGCCGCCCCAGAGACGGATAAAATTAAAATTACACTCCACCGCTTTGTGCATGAACCAGCGAATCATGTCGGGTGTTACGCGTGTGGGGATATTGTCAGCGGGAATCCAGTCGGCTCCTTTGACAAATACAGGTACGCCGTTGATTTGAACGTGCATGGCGACGCCATCTTTCGGCGGCAACACATCCACTTTTCGCAGACCAATACGGCGGCTGGCGGAATCTATAACTTTGGCCGTGGAAGAAAGTACTTCCACAACTCCGCCGGTGGACTGGCGCAATTGTGACTCTACGGTATAAAGCGGATGCTCGCCCATCCCATTGGGCCACCAAAGCTGCGGATTGGCAATTTCAACCGTACATCGGGCGAGGCCTTGCGTCACTGGCGCGGAGGCCGTCGCTACTACGTTCTCACCGAACAGTACGCGCGTGCTGACATGGGCACCAGAGCTGGCACCAGACACCGAGGTTTCTATATCCAGGCGGACGGCACCGGATTCCAGATGGTGTTGGAGAATGCCTAAATCCGTTATCCGCGCGTCAAAGGCGACAATTTCAATCGGCTTCCAGATTCCCTGAGTCAGCAAGGGCCGGCACCAGTCCCAGCCCCACATATATGGCCCCTTGCGTATCCATGAACGCGGATTGTTCAGGTCTATGCCATACTCCTTACTGTAAGCGGCCCGATTGTTTGCCACATACGGCGAGTGCGTCAACGCATCAAACCGGATTCGAATCGTGTTCTGGCCGGCCCGCAAATGCGGCTTTGCGTCAAAATCCCAGAGCCGGAACATATTGTCCGCGTCCCCGACCCATGAATCATTGATCCAGATGCGTGCCAGCGTATCGAGTCCGTGACACCTAAGCAGGACGTTGGGCTTGGAAAGCATTTCGGCTGATACATTAAATGTGCGCTGGTATATCCAATTCTTTTCCGCGACCCACTGTATGGGCTGCGGATTGACCTCACCGATGTATTGATCCCATTGAAACGTCCACACATTTGAACCACCCCTGGCCCCCCGACCATTGTTTTCTCGGTAATAGGGATCGGGAATTTTCTTCGCGCGCATCAGATCGGTGTAGGTGGCACCGGGCACAATGGCGGAAATGACTTCCGCCGTACCCTCTTCGTGCATGTTCCATGTATCACCGTTTAGATCCAGCGACTGTGAAGATGTTGTTGTGGGTGCAACCATCGCGCTGGTCGGCTGTGGATCGGCACTGCAACCTGTCAGGGCCACGACCACGCCCGCACCGGCTGCGGTCTGTAAAAGTTGACGCCGCGTTAAGTTTTGGGATTGCATAGTATTACCTTTCATTTCATTGGTCATAAAATAATCTGCGGTCTGACGCAGGAACACAATTCGCCGCATTTTTTCCCGCGTGAGGCGTCCAGCCAGCCGGACATAAAACATTACTTGGCAACTGGCGTGTCCGTTGCCTGGATTATTGGCATTGCTGCTGCCGCATTGCGTGTTTTATCCACAGCCGCCGGTGTGGCCGCCTGGATTTGACCGGCGGCATGCACTACAAAGCCGGTATTGGCTCCCTTTATTGCACGGACCTGTGCCCCCACGCCCACAATCTTCTTCATTGCCGCCCCCGGATTAACCACATGGTTGTCCGCCAGGAGAACGTCTTTACATTGTTGCATCCAGATCAGATTGGATGCATCAAAATGGAAACCTGTTCCACGATTGTTCGCATTGCGCATGGGGTTGATGAAGCGGTTGCCGGAAACCAGTACATCTTGCGTATCAGCCAACAGGAGATTAATGCCATTATTATCAACAAATCGGTTGTCAATGATGGCAATTCCGGAATGGTCAAAGGCCGCGGTTCGGGAGGTGCTGTGGGCGGCGATGCTCATTGCTCCGGCTTGAAAACAATACGGCAAGTTCAGCGTGGCGTATCCCACATGCTCAATGGTATTGCCTTCAATAAGCAGGTGGCAACTGCTGCCGGCTTCATTCCACCAAAACTCCGGAGCTACCTCGATTCCGCCAACGGAAGAGCCGTTGATTATGTTGTTTTCAATGACGCCGTTATCTCCTTTGATAATCATTCCCCGGGCACGATTGTGCTCAATGACGCAGTTGCGCACGATGAATCCGGAACCGTTGGCGTTGGTATCGCTGATGCGATCGGCATATCGCGCACCGGCAATAGGCCGATTTACAATGACAGAATAACAATATTGCGGTGGCTTGCCATCAAAGCCCATGTTGATGGCCGGGATGCGTTTCGGCTGATAATCTGCCAACGGCGTGACCGTCACCGCGCGAGCCTGCCCCAGAAATCCATCATGTTGATTATATAGCTTCAGAAGATCACCAGATTGAATATAGCTTTTCAAATGCCACGGCAACAACACGATCCAACGGCGTCCATTGGCGTGCTGCAACATGCTGTATGTTCCATGAATGGCGATGCCATCATCGCCGGTACCTTCAAAATGACACCCGATGACGGTGGGACCATGTCTTGCCATGGAACTATGCAGGCCATCGGCATTGGAGGCCTTGAGGGGGGGAATGGTCGCGCCGGGCGGCTTGGGCGGGAACACAATGGAGTCATTTATATACCGGTTGTTACCCCCTCCGCCGATTTCATGGTAGCAGAAACCTGTGCCCGCCATGATTGTCACGTTTTGGATACACATATCGCTGCATCCATCCAAGGCGATATCCTCACGGATTAAACTGCGAAAGGCCAGTAATTCACCCACGCGCGCCGAGCCAAGGAAGGGCTTGGTTTTATGCGCGTATATACGAAACTCCCGCGCGCCGATTTTCGTTACTTTACTGGAGTTAATATCCTGCGTTCGCGACATGATGCGAAAGTTTTGCGGATTGAAAATAGTACACCCGGATGGTTCGCTGCTGAACCGGGAGGTATTGGTTAAATCGACCTGATAGCCTGCGTTGATGCGGACATCGAGGAAATGTTGCTGGCGATTCACTTTGAGGATTCGTCCCTGCGTGTACGGAATTGGATCGCATCGCAACGTGATGCCGTCGAGCGTTACGTTACGACAATCGGTAAAATTAATTCCGCCTTTAGTGGGATCGGCCCGCAACAATGTCACGGCTTTACCGATGATACGAAAGTTTTTGAGGTGTTCGAATGCCAGATAAAATCCACCGGTGGGTTCCGGCAGTTTGTATACGCCGGGTGGAATGACAATTTGCCCCGCGCCGGAATGGTAGGCGTGCATAATGGCCGGCATAAGCTCGCCGGGATTGTCCGGCCCCAGCAACTTGGATTGCGCGGCGGCGCTGCCCGCGGAAATGGCGGCAGCACCCACGAAGATACTTCCGGAAAACAATAAATATTTGCACCAAGATGTAATCAATTTAAAAACTCCTGTCAGTCATGAGCGATCCTGAAAAAAAGAGAACTTCATACCGGGGACTCTAACGTGTTCCGCCAGTTGCAAAATGATGCCGACTCACCGCCACGACGCCGTGGATCCAAGTTGCCTTCAATCCGGGCAGTCTACCAGCCTGATAGGCCGCCCAGAATTTCTTTTTGACACTCTTGTAAATACTGTATTCAGATTGACCATCACCGAGTTGAATGGGAATCCACACACGCGGCACCGGCAGCGGGCGAGATGCTTCCATCCGTGCGGCAAAATGGTGGATGACATAAGTCACCGGTCGCCACGATCGATCCGGGTTGATAATGCCATAATCGGATCGTTCACCACAACGGTATCCACCCGGAAACCACCAGCAAATGGCACCGTTGCCGCCTGCCGCGAGTATGGTGCGATAGAATCCGGCGTAAATATTGGCGGTGCGTTTTGCCGCGCCGGCACTTTCTGAATCTCGGGCATTATTCCACTGCGAGTTACCATATTCCGCATAAATAACCGGTAAGGCCGGGTTGACGGCACGAGCATATTGAATGGTGAATGCTGCGCGACGAACCCTCAGCGGTGCTTGGCTCATGAGGTGGCCATAGGCTTCCGGCTCAAAAATATCGACAATATGCCGCAGAGCGGTAAACGCATAGTAATCGTCCGGCGGTTCCTTGGGATAGCCGGCCATACTCATGCGAAAACTCACGAGGTGATGGGGATCCGCCTGGTGGATCAACCGGATCGCGCGGCCATAGGTTCGGACCAGTAGCGCACTTAAAAAGTGGTGATACGCCAGCACCATGGCCGCGGCTTTGCCGTTACGGCCGGCCAGGATCTGGGCTTCGCGCGGATTGGTAACCTGACCGCGCCGGCGGGGTACGGGAAAACGCCAAGCCGCCTGCGCCTTTTTTACCGAACCGTAATGGCGGATAATCCACATTCGCCACTGTGCGTCCAGACGCCGCCGGGCGTTATAACGACCCCAGAAAGGCTCCCACGCAATATCGTATGCGAAAAGCGTGGCGTTGGAAGCCAAGTGCAGCTCGGATATTGCATTTTGCACGGCCTTAAAATTAAATTTACCTGGCCCTCCCGCTTCACCGCCGAGTTGGTCGATCCCGGCGATCGATAGGTTCACATGTAGGCCCAATTCTCGGGCACGGGCCAGCACATCGAGTACATTCCAAGCGTTATCGCCGCGATCAAAGGGGATGGAAATAGTATTAAAGCCGATGGCCTTTACATCCCGCAGATTAAGCTCAACGGTTTGTGGATCATAGGATTGGCGGCTGGACCAATGCTGATAGAGCGCCCCGTTTTCCTGTGCCATGGATGATTCTGGCCAGAAATTCACACCGTCCACATACCAAGGCTTGCCGCGTAGATAGAAAAGGCCCTTACTGGAGGTCACGAAATGCTGCCGACTTTGAATGCACAGTACGCGAAGAGAGCCAACCAATCGATCTACGATTTTTGCGGCTCCTGTGGTTTGCTGTTGCAGAACCGTGGTCACCCGGTATACGCGCTCCCAATGCAGTGGCACCGCCGGGATCCAGTGTGATGTAAACGCTCGTGCCGTGCCGGAGGGTACAACACCTGAGAAAGAATGCTGATATGCGATCTTCCCCCCGGCAGTTGTAAACGTGCTGACTACTTGCACGGTTTGGGGCACCAGGCCCTTGTTCATGACTACGGCACCAAATTTCAATGGGGTGTTGGCAAAGGTAGCATACCGGCTGGCCCCCCCTTCTGCGAGATATAAGCCCTGTTGTACACGCTTGATCACCGCGGTAAGCCAGTCTTGCACGGATGGAGAAGCGAAAAATGCCCCGTCGGTAATGGGGATGCTTAATGTGGCACCTTGCCCCTTGCTTGCGGCAGTAGAGGGAAGTTCCAACGCTGCCGCGATAGCAACAAAGCGCCTTTTGGTACCGACGCAATTCAATAACGGGATATAACGCGTGGCCATGTGTAGATCTAATCCTGTGGCTTGGGCGCGAGGGTACAAGCCCATCGTTGAGTCCGGCGTTGGCAGAGCGGTTACCGGCGCAATCGCCTGGCGCGGGTTAACGGCCAATGTGTGCATATCGGTTACGGGAAATAACTTATAGGTCGGCGAGATCATGTGGATCAGCGGCGCACCATGAAACTTTGATGCAAGTGCGGCCGCAAAAGATTGGGCATCTTGCGATGGCAGGCGAGCTGTGCCAACGCCCGCAACATCAACGGTATAGTACCTACCGTTTTTTTCCGTGGTAAACCCGTTGGCTAAACCGAAAGAGATGGTCGTGGCACGGGGCAAGTGCAAATGATCTCCCGGGAAGAACCGTCCGTCCACCGGAGGATCCGGCCAGCCATGAAACGCAACCTCCGGCAGCACATAACGCGTCCAATGAGAGTGCAGTTTCACCACAGCAATCCACCGGGAACCATCACGCTCATCACATTCAACATTAAGTTGACGGGCATGCGGGCCGCCCTTGGCCCAGAACACGGTATAATGATCTTGTGACCGAACCGCAATGGCGGGGCTTCGGAAGTTACACCAGCCGTTAAGATGGAAGCGAAATTTATAGCCGTATTCCTCACCCGGCGGAAGCTGTGACGTGGTCTTGAGCATGACTACCTTGGATGGTTCCGTGGGACTAGAACTCGCCTCCATCCAGAGCCGGGCGTGCTGCGGCAAAGCAAGCGGGTGATTGTGTATGATCTGCTTTATGCGACGCTGCATCTGGGACTCTGTGACCCAACGTGAACCTAAACGGAATTCCATATTTGTAAACGCCGGAGCGCCAAGGGCCACGAGAAATCCCGAGGACCGGGCGTACTGCCTGACGGTACTGACCGCATCTGCGGGAATCATCGCAGGATTCACCAGAATAAGCGCCGGCAAATCGCGCCCATTGATGATGGCGGGATTGGTCAACTCAGCAATAGACAATGGCACTGCCTTCATGCCGGCGGCCTCAAGGCGCGAGGCCAGCGCGGACGTGATACTTTTTGGCCAGCCGGGCGCCCGACACACATAAATGCCAACGCGTTCGCGATGACTGGCACCGAGTTGATAACGCGCCATAGATGCCACATGGCTCGGCGCGGCTGCCAATTCATGCACATTTACCTGTGGCCACAGTGCCACCAAAGTCAACACCATCAGGCCATAAATCGAAGTGAAAATGATTCTCGTACGCCGTTCAACACGGCGTGTGGGCCGCGACAGACAAGCGACTATACGTTGATAAATACTCAACCGCCATGAAATATCGGGGATTGATGATTTGCGGCGAATCGTAGTAATTACAGACATTGACATCCTTTTAACCGCACCGGGAAGATTCTGTCGGGCTTCATCCACCACATCAACGCTATTCAGTAGGCACAATGAGCTTATTTCTTTTGCGACAACAAGACAAATAATACCCTCTCCGCGTCGGATTGACGAAACAATAGCCGGAGCTTTCAATCCATCATCCACCGCTTCCAGCTAAAGCCTGTTTCGATGGAGCCACAGGGCCGCAAAAGGCAAGTCCTTGGGCGGCCCTGTTACCCGCCACCGCTATTGTTCAATCGTCGCGGACAAATTGGGATTATTAATATTCAGAAGCCTTAATCCCTGCGTGCCGTTGATAACAGGCTGCGCTCCGGGCATTCCAGCCGGAGCCTGGTTCATCGGAATGCTGCTGGCATGTCCGTCAAAGAACACCGCGTTGGCCCAGCCGCCATTATCATTAGCGGATGTTTGACCATGCCGATAGCGCATTCCCACAGCCCAAACAGGATAGGGGTAATCGGTGTTGGAGTTTTCCGCCGCACCGATCCCTTGCGGTGACACCAGCGCGTTCATCGGACCAGTTCGAATGGTGGTCCATCCGGAAACATTCTCGAACCAAAAGAAGCAAGGGGCGAATGTGCCGCCATTCGAGAGCAGTTGGTTGCAATCTCCGATTGCAAGTTTTTGGCCGGGATCGGCCACATTGGAAAGCTTGTAGGTGACAGTTTGCGGTTTTGTTCCGCCCGAGTAGCCGCCGCTGACATTAATGTAGGCATTAAAGAAGTTACAATTGGCGGCATACGTGGTGATATCGCCCGGCCCCTGTATCTTATTGGAAATCGTCTGGCTGTAATTGACCGGCAAAAAAGCGGACGGACAAATAAATATCTTGGCAAACTTGGCAATATAGGTCGACTCTTGCGGCTGGGTAATGTTCGTATTGGTCCAACTGCCGAAAAAGGCCAGCACAAAATTTCTGGGATCTATACCCTGGTTGAAACTGAACAAAAGTGTATCCCAGTCATTGGTGGTTACAGGATCCGCAGGCCAGTTTCCATTGTCATAGTCATAAGGAATCGCACCATCATAGGCATCGGCATATTCGTTAAGCATTTGCCCTTGCGAACGCAAATTCGCCAGACACTGAATGCTTTTTGCATCCTGCTGGGCCATGGCCAGAGCCGGCAACAGCATCGCGATGAGCAGTGCGATAATTGAAATTACGACAAGAAGTTCAATGAGTGTAAAACCGTGACGTTTCATGTTTATCTCCTAAAGTTGCGAACAAGAAAAAAGGGAGGCCAATGCACGTTTCAGCGATTGGCCGCCCCGCCGAAAAATCAAGTCATCCTGCGCCGTTTCAATAACAGCAACCCCAAGCCGCCGACGCCGAACAATCCCAAAGTTAATGGTTCAGGCACCGGCGCGGAGGAAACCAGTTGCAGCCCGTTGAAACTTCCATCTTGGCCGTTACTGCCGATCGGAGTAACCTCTGCCGGGGTGTTGGTCCACGTGATAGCCAGCGTTCCGGACGAGCTTGCCGTTGCATTAAATACGACATAGTTGGTGTTTTCCTGGAAAACATTTTGCGTGCCCGAATTATACTGTAGTGTGTACGCGGCGCTGCCGCTGACAGGGCCGCCGGTACCGGTGGTTATGGAAAAGGCCGCACCACGATGATGACTGTCGTACCAACTGGCAAATTGGCCGGGCTGGCCGTAGAGATATAACTGATACGACCCGTTATTGACCAATCCAGTGAGCGTCACGGCCGCTGGAGTACTGTCCTGCAAGAATCCGCTGAGAAGCTCGTTGGCCGGGTTTGTCTGAAAGTTATAGTCCGGGCCACTGGTGGCGTTGCCGATATAACTTACGGCGTCCGTGGTTGTATTGCCGCTGGAGTCCACCAGACTGCTCTGTGTCCCCTGCCCTCCGGCAAGCACGTTCCACACGGGACTGGCGACGTTATCACTCGTGTACACCCCTTTCTGACCGCTGAACGAATCAGCACTGCTTACCGTAGCCACACCCTCAAACTGAATATTGACGGTGTCAGCACGCGTTATGGCCGCAAATCCGGCGAATGCCACGGATGCCAGGGCCGCAGCCGCCAAACGGGAACCATGGAACTTTGAAAAAGATTTAGTAATCATCTAAAACACTCCAAAACAAGAATTTACTCTTTTCTCTTCTCCACCTAACCAAAAGGTTAGTAAATATGAAGATGAGATTACCTCAAGAACAATCAGGTTAGCCTTTCAAGCTAACCCGCCGTGCAACCTTTTCTGCAATACCGTCTCCTTTTTTAGCGACACCCTGATTGACACCGAACCTTACAAGCTATCGCCCACGCCAGCGTCCCTGAATTTCAAGTATGCCTCGCGGGGAGCAAAACATTTTCAAATTCACACTTCACACTTTTTGCGAACGGGCTTGGAAGCCCGCCCGAACGTTATTTAATTGCATTACCGCGTTAACACGTTACCACGTCACCACGTCACTCGTTGTAATGCTCCAGCAATCCTTGGTACGGCAACCGGCGATTTGTGGCTGCCATCTCACTTCTTATTTAAGTATAGTTCCCGGCAAAGTAATTGGTAGGCCATTTTTTATAAAAAAACTTCTGTTTTTTACCACGCCAGTGTGGCCTGCTTCGGAATCGATCTAACACAAAACCCGCTAAAACATTAACCAATTCTTAATTCCAACACTTGCATCATGTCACCTTTTATCTGCGGAGATTTTTGCATGTTTTCGACGCACCCTAGGTCCGGCGGTTCCGTCAATCCAATGGGGCACAGATGGATGCTGCGTTTGGGTCTGGACTTGGAATCAGGCCCTGGCCCGGCGGAAAGGCACGTTGTTTTTTGCATTTCCTGGAACTATAGTGTCCGGACACGATAATTTGTACGGGCACTATTCATAAAAAACTTCTGTCTTTTATCATCGTGACAGTGCGATGTGCGGCGCGGTAAAATAGGGAATGCCACGGAAATGCTTTTGTGGAAGGACGCATCATGCGAAAAGATAAACGGGTGTTGTTTCTCGGTAATCTGATGATCGCATACAACCGGGATGTGTTGCGCGGCGTGGCAAAATGCGCTGCCACCCGGCCGGAGATTCGAGTTTTTTTCCCCGACAGTTTTGAATCCGCGGATATACCGGGACTTCTTCAGGGAGATGTTCAGGGCGTGATTGTGGCGGGCTGCCCGCCGACCTGGCGCGTGCCGGTAACGATTGCCCAGCGCGGCATACCGGCGGTCGACGTGTCCGCAGAACTCAAGCCGTCAAGCGTTCCGCGACTGGTTACCGACGATGCCATGGTCGGACGCATGGCGGCGGATTATTTTATTGATCGCGGCTTTAAGCGACTGGTTTACTACGGCTTATCACAACGTTATTCCTCGGACGTGCGCCAGGAAGGTTTTTGCCAACAGGCCAGTAAGCATGGTATTGCCGCGCGGTGCTTCCAAAAAGAAAGCGCCGAGGCTGAAGATCGTGCCGGAATATTTCCCGGCACCGCCGCCCGCTGGCTGAAGGACCTGCCAAAGCCAACCGCAATTTTTGCGGCGGACGATCATCTCGGTGCCTATCTCGCAGAGGCTTGCCAGCATCTAAAGATCAGGATACCTGAAGATGTGGCGCTTTTGGGTGTTGACAATGACGATCTCTATGGCCAACTTCGCATGCCACATTTATCCAGCATCCTGCAGAATACGCAGGAAATCGGCCTGCGGGCCATGGAGATGCTCTACCGCCTGATGCACGGGAAGAAAGTCAAAGCTTCCACGGTACTGATTCCACCCGTACGGGTAATTACACGATTATCGTCCGACATCTTCGGCGTGGAAGACCAAATGGTACGCGAAGCGCTGGGCCTTATTCAACAGCGATTGCGCGACGGCCTTTCCGTGAAGTGGCTGGCCGATCATTTGGCGATTTCCCGCCCCACCATGGATCGGCGATTTCTCGCGGCGCTCAATCGCACCCCGGCCATGGAAATACAACGCATTCAAATGGAAACCGCGCGGCGACTAATCCTGGACTCCGATATGCCCATTGCGCAGATTGCCCAAGAGGCCGGCTATTCATCGCCCCGGCAATTCAGCACGTCGTTTCACAAATACTTCAAGCTCACGCCGCGCGATATGCGAAAGACCCACCGCTATGC
>JAJZVR010000123.1 GCA_021847065.1 Planctomycetota bacterium
CCAAGATTTACGAAAGCATGGTCAAGGGCACCAACACCTTGGATGCCGGAACGCCAGTGTCGTTTGACGTGCTGTGTAATGAAATACGTGGTCTGGGCCTGAATATTACGCTTGAGAAGAAGAAAGGAATCTGAGTTTTTGGCGTAATGTGACACGGTGGGCTGGAAAGAGTAAGGCTTGGAGTAACGGCCTGTGCAGAGTTGGAAAAACGTAAGCTGGGACTGTTTGCAAGCGGTACAGATGCTGCGAGACAAACATCCGCGCAGCAGCATCAGCCGGGCGTATTACGCGGCCTTTTCGGCGGGTGTTTGGCTATATTGGCGACAACAAGGGAAGCCAAAGGCCGGATATCGCGAAACGCCAAGCCATAAAGCGCTCCCTGGAATAATTGCGCGAGAGCTTAATGGCCGGGCGGGAAAGGACGCAAGCCGGGAATTACGCTATTTGTATGATGCGAGGCTGGATGCGGACTACCGTACCTCCCCTGGTATCGGTCCCGATTCGCGCCAAGCGGGTAGGGTATTACAAAAAGCCGCGGCCGTGATGCGCCTCTGTGGAGTTTAAAAATGGCTTGGACAAAAAGAAATGTCCGCTCGCTGGTGAGGAAGTACCTTCAACGCCATCAGCCACAGTCGCGGAAGTTTGAATTAAATGTTGCTGGCGTGAATAGGGCCGGTGATTACTGGTATGTGCTGGTAGAACCCAACGCCAGTAAAATTCGCTTTGCGGAGTACGGCGAAGAGCTTATGGATACCGAGGAAGACATTCGTGCGCATGAGAAGCGTCCGCCTAATCTTCTTTTGGTGCCAGTGCTGCCTATGGATGCCGACGATAGGTAAAATTTGATAATTTCTCCCTTTTTAAGGAGTTTTAACCATGGCTGAAACAGCAGTTTATGATCGGATTAATGACTACGGTGCGGTGAAAATCGCTTTGGCCAGCCCGAACGATATTCGTTCCTGGAGTTTTGGCGAAGTCAAAAAGCCTGAAACAATTAACTACCGTACATATCGCCCCGAACGTGACGGTTTGTTCTGCGAACGCATTTTTGGCCCCGAACGTGACTGGGAATGCGCCTGCGGAAAATATAAAGGCACAAAGTACAAGGGTGTTATCTGCGATCGCTGCGGCGTTAAAGTAACGCACAGTCGCGTGCGGCGCAAGCGCATGGGGCATATCAGCCTCGCGGCGCCAATTGTTCACATCTGGTTTTTCAAGGCCATGCCCAGCCGCCTGGGCAATTTGCTGGATATGAAAACCAGTGACTTGGAAAAAGTGGTCTATTATCAAGATTATTGCGTGACCGATCCCGGCACGACTCCCCTGAAGAAAAAGCAGTTGCTCACAGAAGAAGAGCATCGCGACGCACGGGAGAAATACGGGGATTCTTTCAAAGCTGAAATGGGTGCCGACGCTGTTCGCTCGCTGCTGAATGCCATGAATATGGCGGACGTTTCCAAGCAGATTCGCGAAGGCATTGAAACCACCAACAGCAAGCAGAAAATTAAGGATTTCACCAAGCGCCTGAAAATTGTTGAAGCCATTCGCCAATCACAAAATAAGCCTGAATGGATGATTTTTGAAGTTATTCCAGTTATTCCGCCGGACCTGCGTCCGCTGGTATTGCTGGAATCCGGCAATTTTGCCACCAGTGATCTTAACGATCTGTATCGCCGAATCATCAACCGCAACAACCGCCTGCGCAAGCTTGTGGATCTCAATGCGCCGGAAGTTATTATCCGTAATGAAAAGCGGATGTTGCAACAGGCGGTTGATGCGCTGTTTGACAATGGCCGTTGCCGCCGTCCCGTATTGGGCGCTTCCAATCGGCCATTGAAATCACTGACGGATATGATCAAGGGCAAGCAGGGCCGATTCCGCGAAAATCTGCTCGGTAAGCGCGTCGATTATTCCGCCCGTTCGGTTATCGTCGTAGGGCCGGAGTTGAAGCTGCATCAGTGCGGTATGCCCAAGAAAATTGCGTTGGAACTTTTCCAACCATTTATCATCCGCAAGCTTAAAGAGCACGGATATGCCGACACGATCAAGTCCGCCAAGAAGATGATTGAACGTCGGGATCGGGAAATTTGGGACATCCTGGAAGAAGTCATTAAGGGACATCCGGTTCTTCTGAATCGTGCTCCCACGTTGCACCGTATCGGTATTCAGGCCTTCGAGCCTGTGCTGATTGAAGGTAACGCCATTAAAATTCACCCGTTGGTATGTAAGGGGTTTAACGCAGATTTTGACGGCGACCAGATGGCCGTGCATTTGCCGTTGTCCGTGGAAGCGCAGGCAGAGGCTCAAATGTTGATGCTGTCAACGCACAACATTTTTTCACCGGCCAACGGATCGCCCATTATTGGCCCTTCGCAGGACATTGTGATGGGTATTTACTACATTACCACCATGCGGCAGGGCGAACCGGGATGGCGTGAGCCAGGCAAGGAACTGGCGTTCCATAATTATCATGAAGCTCTTCTGGCTTATGATCGCAAGCAGATTGGTATTCATACACCTATTCGTATTCGTATCAATCGTACCAAAGTTGTCACCGGGCAGGGGAAAGCACCGGAAGCGGTCCCGGCCAACCGCGTGATTGTCTCCACCGTTGGCCGCTGCATGTTTAACGACATTTTGGCACCAGCGATGCCGTTCTACAATTACACGCTCTCCAGCAAGGGCGGCAGCCGCGTCATCGCGGATTGCTATCAGTTGCTGGGCCGGCCAGCCACCATTGATCTGCTGGACAACATGAAGGAACTGGGCTTTAAGATGTCCACCCTGGCGGGATTAAGCTTCGGTATTACCGATCTGCGTATCCCCGCCCGCAAGTCCCAGATTATTGATGAATCTCAGAAGAAAGCGGATCGCGTTGAGAAAAACCTCAACCTCGGTGCCATCACCGAGCGCGAACGCTACAACCAGCTTCTGGACATCTGGGCGCATGCGCGTGAAGAAGTCACCAAAGACATGATGCTGGAACTTGAACACGACACACGTGATGAGAAAACCCTAACCCCCATGGCTCCGAAAGATCCCAAGGGTAAGCCGTACCTCAATCCCGTGTTCCTCATGGCGGATTCCGGTGCCCGCGGTAACGTCGATAACTTCCGACAGCTTGCCGGTATGCGTGGTTTGATGAGCCGGCCATCGGGCGAAATCATGGAAACGCCTATCAAGACAAATTTCCGTGAAGGTTTGTCGGTGTTGGAATATTTCACGTCCACGCACGGTGCCCGTAAGGGATTGGCTGATACGGCCTTGAAAACGGCCGACTCTGGCTACCTCACGCGTAAATTGGCCGATGTGGCACAAAATGTCATTGTTTCGCAACATGACTGCGGCACACAAAACGGCATTCGCAAGAGTGCGATTTACAAGGGTGAACAAATTGACGTACCGTTGCGGGACATCATCATTGGACGTTGCGCGGCAGACACGTTGATCAACCCGGTCACGGATGAAGTTATCGTCCGTGAAGCGCAGATCATCACCGATGTCATTGCCCGCAAGATTGAAGACCTGAATATTGAAACCGTCCGCGTTCGCAGCCCATTGACCTGTGAAAGCCCGACGGGTATCTGCGCCAAATGTTACGGCGTGGATCATTCCACCAATACGCTGGTGGAAGAAGGTTTGGCGGCGGGTATTATTGCCGCGCAGTCCATCGGTGAACCCGGCACGCAGCTTACGATGCGTACCTTCCACACGGGTGGTTCGGCAACACGTATTCTGGAAAAGAATGACGTGCGTGCCGGCGTTGCCGGTATTGTTGAATATCGTGATCTTAATGCCGTTGAAGTCGTGGATGCTGAAGGCAACAAGCATATTGTCGTGCTGAAGCGTAACGGCGAAATCGCCATTAAAGATTCCAAAGGCCGCGAACTGGAAAAATCCCGCGTTCCTTATGGTGCCTCGATTCTGGTCAAAGAGGGCGAAAGTGTCCGTGGTGGCCAGCAGCTTTGTGCCTGGGATCAGCACCGTACGCCCATCCTGGCTGAAAAGGGCGGTCGCGTGAAGTTTGAAGATATTCAAGACGGTGAAACCGCCCGTGCCGAAAGTGAAGGCAAGGGTGGAAGCAAGCGTCTGGTAATCGTTGAACACCGTGGCGAACGCCATCCGCGTATCGTCATTGAAGATCCTTCTGATGGCAAGATTCTGGACTTCCACTATCTGCCCGCCAAGGCTCGTATTGACGTGGACGAAGGTCAAATTGTTCAGCCCGGTACATTGCTGGCGCGTCAGCCGCGGGAAATTAAAGGTACGTCGGATATCACATCCGGTCTGCCCCGCGTTACGGAAATATTTGAAGCACGCAAGCCCAAAGAAACGGCCATCATGGCGGAAATTTCCGGTACCATTGAACTGCGTTCTGACAAACGCCGCGGTAAGATGACCATTATCATCCGCGGTCCCGGCGGCGTGGAAAAAGAACACCATGTTCCGCAGGATCGGCAGTTGCGCGTGCATACTGGCGATCAGGTGGAAGCTGGCGATTCGCTGATTGATGGGCCGTTGGTGCCGCACGATATTCTTCGCATCAAGGGTGAAGATGCCTTGCAGCAGTATCTGCTGGGCGAGGTTCAGAACGTGTATCGCACGCAGAACCAGCGCATCAGTGATAAGCACATTGAAATCATCGTTTCTCAGATGCTGCGGAAAGTGAAAGTTGAAAACCCCGGCGACACCAAGTTCCTGCCGTCGGAAGTTGTTGATAAGTTCAAGTTCCGTAAGCACAATGAAACGGTCGCCAAGATGCTGCGTATTGAAGAACCGGGAACCAGCGAATATACCGTTGGCCAGTTGGTCAATCGCGATGAGTTGAAGGAGGCCGTTGCCGCCCTTGAAGCCAAGGGTGGAACCGCTCCCAAAACCCGGCGTCCGAAGCCGGCGACCGCCAAAACCCTCCTGCTGGGTATTACCAAGGCCAGCTTGCAGAGCGAATCGTTTGTCTCGGCGGCCAGCTTCCAGGAAACCACCAAGGTGCTCACCGAAGCTGCCATTGCCGGTCGCGAAGATACACTGCAGGGTCTGAAGGAAAACGTGATCCTCGGCCATCTGATTCCTGCCGGTACAGCATTCCGGCCATATCAGGATATGCAGATTCTCCATCTTGGCGAGCCGATCCAGGAATTGGAACTGGAAATCCCTGTTCCAATGCCACCCCCGGAACCCGCTGCCATCGCGCCGGTAAAACCCGCGCAGATTGCTGAACCGGCCAGTGCCTGATCGGCCTGTTGCGTTCATTTGAAATGTGTAAGAGCCGATGGTTACTACCATCGGCTCTTTTTTATTTATTGGCGCGCACTGGCGGCGAACTCCATGAAAGAGTATCCTAAAACCCATGAATCAAGGTGATTACCGAGTTGAATTGGATGTCTATAACGGCCCGCTGGAGCTGCTGCTTTTTCTTATAAAAAAAGAAGAGGTAGACATCCATGATATCCCGATCTCCCGCATTACCGCACAATATCTGGCACATGTTGAGCTTATCCGTCGCATTGATATTAATCTTGCGGGCGAATTTCTTGTTCTGGCCGCAACGCTCATGGAAATAAAAAGTCGGATGCTCAATCCGCAGCCCGTGGTGGAAAGTCAATCCGGCGTAAGTACCCAGGAACTTTCTGATCCCCGCCGCGAACTTGTTGAACAATTGCTGCAATACAAACAGTTTAAAGACGCCGCCAATGCGCTGGCCCGCCGCGCGGATGTTGAGCAGCAGCGTTTTGGCCGCAGTGGCCGCCGCGAGGCTGGCCGCACGCCATTGGATATTGATGATATTAATTTATTCACGCTCATTGATGCGTTTAATGCCATCATGGCCAGTGTTGGTCATTCCGCGTTTGGTCACGATGTGGTCTACGACGATACGCCGATCAGCCTGCACCAGGCCGATATTCTGGACCGGCTTATGCGCGACGGCTCTGTGACGCTGCAGGCCATGTTCGCAGGCCGCAAAAGCCGTTCTGAAATGATCGGGCTTTTTCTGGCCATGCTGGAACTGATTCGGATGAAAAAAATAATCATCGAACAAACGGAACCCGACAGCCCCATTGCGCTGCGGATGAACCCCGATGCCCCTGACGCGGATACGGCGGTGCCGCTGACGCCGGAAGTTCCGGAACAATCGGCACCTGCCGTTGAAGCTCCTTCGGCCTCCGCGATGGAGTCCTGAAAAACATCCATTGCAAAAGTATTAAACGCACTTGACGGGGTTTCCGCGGGATTGTATTTTACTATCTGGTTAATTAACCGTGTGGTTCAATAGGATTGCGTATGGATCAACTTAGCATAACTTTCGGGGCCTTGGCTGATCCCACGCGACGGGCGATTCTGTCCCGGCTGGCAGCCGGTGAGTCGTCAGTAACGGAATTGGCCAAGCCTTTTAACATGACGCTGCCGGCAATTTCCAAGCACCTGAGAGTTCTGGAAAGCGCCAATCTGATTTCTCGCAGTCGCGAAGCGCAATGGCGCCCGTGTCGCCTGAACCCAACCCCGTTAAAAGATGCCTCCGTTTGGATTGAGGAATACCGGAAATTCTGGGAGGAAAGCCTCGATCGTCTGGAAGTCTATCTGGAACAACTACAGCCAAAGGAGAACAAACATTGCCGAAAGTATCCAACCAAACGCGGACAAGCACGGACCGGTACTCGTCATAACACGCTTACGGCGCAATTGGCGAAGATATAATAGCGTCGTGTGTCTTTAAAAAATCAAGGAGAAATAACTATGTCGGAAGGTACGCCAGGAAATGCGGTTTCAAACAAGGCACTCTGGGCTGGGCGCATTATCAGTGCTCTTCCGGTTTTAGTGATGGGGATTGGCGGGGTGTTCATGCTGATCGACCCAACGCCTATGCTTAAAACATTTTCCGAACTCGGCTATTCCGCCTCCCTGGCTCGACCGATTGCGTGTGTTGAAGTTGTCTGTGTGATTCTTTACCTTGTGCCTCGGACCGCCGTTCTTGGTGCCATCCTGCTGACAGGCTATCTTGGCGGTGCCACGGCCAGTCACGTTCGCGTTGGCCAGCCGTTTTATCTGCCGGTTGCCGTTGGCGTGCTGGTCTGGCTGGGACTTTATTTGCGGGATTCCCGCCTACGAGCCTTAATTCCATGGCGGTGAAAAGTTTTTTTTCGTCCAGTTTCCGCATGGTTACAGAAAGATTTGGTGTTCACTGGATGGTCTATGTGCATGAATCACTTACCGGCGGACCCAAGGAATGAAAAAGGGAACTTGCCGGTAAGGCGGCGGCAACGGTACGATACGCCGTCGGCTGGTCACAACATCTGGATCGGCTCGACGAAGCTTTGCGCACGGAGCGCGGAAATAATGAGGCATGACGCAAAGGAGCGGTAGTGCTTTGTTATCAGTGTTGTGTTATCGATGGATTTTTTCTGACCTTCTTTTATGGAGCGCACCATGACTTATGCCCAATCCATTTTGCCGGAGTTCGACCAGGAAATGGCCAATACGCGCAAGGTGCTGGAACGCCTTCCCGATGACAAACTTGATTGGCGGCCCCACGGCAAATCACACACAATTGGCTGGAATGCCAATCATGTGGCCGATATCGTCAAATGGCTCGAACTGATATTGACTACGCCATCATTGGATATTGCCCCGGTCGATGGCGAGCGTTATCAGGTTCCATCGCTTGCCAGCCGACGGGAAATCCTCGATATATTCGACCGAAACGTCGCGGCGACGCGGACGGTAATTGCCGCAGTGAAAGATGAGCAGATGAACGAAATCTGGACGCTGCTAAGTGCGGGAAAGCCGATAATGGCGATGCCGCGGACCGCTGTGATCCGAGGGTTTGTGATGAACCATATTATTCACCATCGCGCCATAATATGTGTATATATGCGTTTAAACGACATTCCGGTTCCGGGTATGTACGGTCCATCTGGCGACGAATAATATTGCTGCGATGCCTTTGCTGCGCTTGGCTGTTGAAACAACTTGCCTTTCAAAGTGGTTTTCAGTCCAGCTTATTGAATATGGATTGAACGCGAGGACAGAGATGTTTTACCACAACGACACAACGGCACGGCTAATGCGGCCACGTACGATGTTCAACGATCAACGAACAACGTTCTTTGCGAATTTCAAGGTGTCCAAGATGCTCAAGTTAGCGAGGCAAGGTGCTCAAGTTGAGCATGTTGATGGGACCCTTGATTTTAGCGGGTTTGGTTCAAGGTGCTCTAGATGCTCAAGTTGTAATAAGGGGGGGGGGCGGCGGTTGCCGCCACAGAACAGGTGAATTTGGAGCAGGTGAGCAGGTGAGCGCGCGGATTGGGCGCGGGCGGTTCACTGCAACGACCAACGAGCAACCCCGATACGCGATTTCAAATCGCATCGCGACTACGGCATCCATGCTGCAGCGCAGCGCGGAGAATCTTCGCCGAGAGCGGGCCATGTCCCGGCGCGCCGGGACATCATATTATTCACATGTCAAACGGCGCGGACCGTCGCAATGATCGATGACCAATGATCAAAGATCAAAAATTCGGAAAGCGCCGGGCGGTATCGCTTTAGAATCCAGAATCCTGAATCCAGAATCCAGTGATGTCGTTGACGTGCTATAGGGGGGAGGCGACAGCGATAAATAAAAAAAATGATGAGAAGCAGGAGTTAGAATGTTGTCGGATCAGCAAAAAAGAGGACACCGAGGGCATGGAGTTTTGTTATCCACAGATTGAGGCATGGAAGCCGAAATCCTCGATGCGGCGGGAGGAGCGGATCGGGATTTTGCGGATTGGCACAGATTAACGGGTCGCGCGGGAAAATCACCGCAGAGGAACGGGAGGTGAGGGGGCCTTTTAGTTTTCAGGACTGCGTGGATTTTCGGGAGCCGACTTGATCAAATTTCCCAATAAATCGTTCTGTCCCAGAACGTCACGAAGACGAAAAAGGCCAAATAAAGGGAAAACTAAAAGGCCCTGCGGGAGGTGAGGGGAGGATGTGTATATTGTTGCAACGGACAACGATCAACCAGCAATAGCAATTGGGCGGGGAGGATTCACCATCCCGATCACAATTATTTACGCCGAGGTCATCGGGATGAACTCTGACACAACGCGACGATGGATTCACATCCCGACCTCGTTTAAAAAGCAGAGGTCATCGGGGTAAAATCCGGTATCCGCGCGAAAATTGTCGCCAAGCGTGGAGATAATATCGCTCTTTACCTCCTCTTCGATTTGCGATGCCCTACCGGGTTCGGGGCGGCCGGGGACCCCGCTTGGGATCGGGGCGCTCCCAGGGAAGCCGCTTCCCAAACCGTACAGGTCAATGAGTGTTGTGCAGTAAGCCTGCTTGTCCTGTTTAAGGAATGCGGAAATATCCATCCTTACGCGAGCGTAATTCACCTTGCCACCCTGCTTGCCGGGTGCCCCCAGCAGGCGCGGTGTCAGGTATACTCCACGGTATCCAAGGGCCGGTGCGAGCACCTCCTTGACGAACGTTTCCTCAGTCTGCCCTTCGACAACAATATTCACTCGCGTCATGGAATGTCGCCCTCCGGCGGCGGCGTATCGGGCATTTCCGATGGCGGGGCGTCCGGAGTTTCCGGTTCTGGCGGCCCGTTGCCAGAATCTCCGTGCGGCCTGCCGCCGAAGATATTTTTTTGCCATAATTCGCCCAGACTGTAATTCTCCAGCCACTCGGAAAGATTCGCCTTCTCCAGGCGGCGGAAGGTTGATTGGCCATCCTCCCGATCCACGACAATCACATCCTCCGGCTCAAATTCGTTAAGCAGCGCTGCCGATTGCGTGCAAACGATTACCTGTCCGCCGCTTCTGGCGGCCTGCTTGAACAGGCTGGCCAGCAGGGCCAGTGCATACGGATGCAGCCCCAGTTCCGGCTCATCAAAGAGCATGGTGGCCGGTGGACTCGGCTGAAGTAGAGCCGTGGCCAAGCAGATAAACCGCAACGTGCCATCAGAAAGTTGGCTGGGACGGAAGGGATAATCCGAACCGATATGCGTCCATTCCAGCTGAATCAGTTCCGGATTCGCCGTAACGGGGCGTAATTTGAAATCATCAAAGAATGGAGCAGCCAGCCGGACCACATCACGGATTTTCTCATACGCTGCCGGTTTTGTCTTCTGGAGCATAAACAGAAACGCCGCCAGATTTTCGGCATCCTGCCGGAGAAACTCGTTGTCGTTAATCGCTTTTTGCTGGCGCATTCCAGAAAATTCGCTGGTATCGTGGAAGTGGTATACAACCCAACTCGAAATGGCGTCGTAAACGTAGGCCCGCACACTTTGTCCGTAGCCTCTCGAACCACGTTCGTATTGGAGGTCTGGGAGCTTAGCCTCGGCGTGTCCCGATCCAAGATTTTTCACATAATTGCGGGATTTGGGCTTGAAGTAGGCGGTGGTCTCATAGTTGAAAATCAACCGGTTTTCCGCAGTCGGCACAAGTGCAAAGGCATAACCATTAATGCCAAATTCAATCTTGGCCGCAACAGTCCGAGTGGTATTCGCCCCCAGGTACAGCAACGCGTCCGCTCCACCGCCCTTGCCCACGGCCAATTGCAGTCGCTGTTCAACCATCTCGTGCAACAACTGAAAAAAGCTCACAAAATTGCTTTTCCCCGCCCCATTGGCCCCAATGAGCACATTCAGCGGATGGAGTTTCAAATCCAACTTGCGGATGGATTTGAACCCTTCGATTGAAATATTCTTTATGGTGTCGTCCATAGATTCTTATACATCCTGAAAATCAAACATCAGTCGCCGAAATTATCACCATACGCATACCAATGCACTCACATAAATGTACCACAATTACAATCATCCTATGGCCTCTTGCCACCCGATTTCCGCGTCCGATACGCCTGTTGTGGATGCGCCGGGTTGTCAGGGTACAAATATTCCAGATCGCCGTCGCGGATCATGGGAGCCAAGTAGGTCCGTGTTATGTATGGCTTCTCCCGGCCGATGAATCTTGCGATCTGTTCAGCTCTGAGGGGACGCCACGCGCAGAGTCGCTTGATCATGGCTTGCAGATCGGCAGTCCGTGAGCGGCGTCGTAATTGGCGTAAGGCCTCTGTTAACTCTGTAGGTAAGCCTTGCAGGTTAGTATTTACCCCTGTAGGTTTACCCTTTATCTTAGGGGTTAACTCCTGCGATTGCGCCGTTATAGCAGGGGTTAACCCCAATACGGTTTACTTAAGGATGAAAACATCAGTATCAAAGGGTATACAGGGTTGCGGCGGCGACAAGTGTTCGGGGCCTTTCTTCTTATAGTTGGATATTTTTATTTTGACCACGCGTGGGTTGATGCGGCCATCTCTGGGCGGCAAAGTTCCCCGGCCGATCTGAGCCAGTAAGCCGTGATAAAGTTTTGGCAGTTGGTTTCTGCGGGCGGCCCGCAATAACG
>JAJZVR010000124.1 GCA_021847065.1 Planctomycetota bacterium
CGCAAGGTTGGACTGTGGCCGGGTGTTCCACGACGGATGTCACGATATGGCGGCGGTCTTTACTAAGTTCCATGACTCCACGAATGGCGAGATTATTGGCCTCTGTTCCACCCGAGGTGAAAACGATCTCATCTGCCGCGCAGCGTAATAGCTCGGCGACTTGTCCGCGCGCCCGTTCCACCGCAGCGCGGGTGGGTCGCCCATAAACGTGATCGCTGGATGGATTACCGAATTGCTTACGCAAAAATGGGAGCATGGAATCCAGAACTTCCGGTAAGACCGGCGTCGTGGCATTGTAATCCATGTAGATTGGGTGTTTATTTGGGCTTGCCATGTTTTCACCATCAAAAAGTCAGAATCTGATCGCTGGTACGCACTGATTCGGAAAGCTCCACTATGGATGACTTATTCGCATCCTTGTAATAGAGATCACCTTTGATTTCCGCAAGTTGGCGCTGAGCTAAACCTCGCATTTCCATGATAAAGGTGCGGACCGCCGGATCCGCGATGCGTTAACCCCGCCGAAGGATCCGCCTACAATCACGATACGCTTATGATTAACAATCATGATCTTTTCCATAACAATCATTTGTTTTGAGCAACTAACAATACTGCCCGATTATATACTTTAATAATTTGATAGTGTGTCCGTCCCGCGGTCAAGTATCCGCGTTCGAATCTCTGCGGTTGGCGGCGCAAAGAACCTGATGTGTTTATGGTCAAGCCAGTAGAATGTTCACAAAGAGTAATGAATCGCCCCCGAATGTGTGGCCCGTGGTCGACTTTGCCAGGTTGTGCGCGCATCCATTTTCATACCCTACTGTATTAGGCCCACACGGCATCGCCCTATCTCAATCGTTTGACAGCAACACTATTACACGTTATAGTGTAATAGTGTAAAATGAGGATTTGTTATGCCGCGAACGTTGATTTCCAGGTGTCCGACCAAGCTGTCGATTTCGGAACGTCCGCTCCTGACGGTGGAGCAGGCCAACGAATTGGGTGAACTGTTCTGGATTCTCAGTAATGACACGCGGTTGCGGTTGCTGCACGCCTTGGTGCGGTCCCAGGAGCTGTGTGTTAATGAGCTTGCCGCCGAGGTGGAGATGAAACCACAGGCGGTTTCAAATCAGCTTCAGCGCCTGGCGGATCGCGGTATTGTCGGCACGCGCCGGAATGGCACGGCCATCCATTACCGCATTGTTGATCCCTGCGTGACCAGCCTGCTGGAGCAGGGGCTTTGTTTGGCCGAGGATGCCAGGAGTCGCCGGTGAAGGATATCTCGCTCGATATCGCAGTACCGCCCGATGCCGAGGCGGTTGCCAGATTGCAGGAGGCTGTCGATGCCAAAAAATGCTGGCGCTGCGGTTGCCTGCACAGTTCGCTTGAAGCCATTGACCGCGCGATTCCTGTTGAGCGACGATCCTCCGGCTTAGCTGATGTCATTGAGAAGGCTCGGACGCGACTGGTGCCGGTACAATATGACTGCCTTGGCTGTGAGGTCTGTTATCCTCCTTTGGCCATGAACGCCTTGCAGATTGATGCAGAGGCGTGCCCAAGCGAAAAGGTGGAGGTGCGTTCCGGGTGGCCGCCACTGCCTGGGGCTTATACGGTGTTGCAATACCAGGCTCCGGTTGCGGTTTGCACGCTGACCGACGAGACGCTTGCCGTTTCCGTGGCCGCGCAACGCTGGCCGGAGGTTTCGATCGTTGGCAATATGTACACCGAAAATCTGGGAATTGAGCGCCTCATTCAAAATATAATCGCTAATCCAAATCTCCGATTTCTAATCCTGTGCGGGGCGGATTCACGCCAGGCGGTTGGGCATTTGCCTGGTCAGTCTTTGTTAGCCCTGGCGCAATGCGGTGTGGGTGAAAGCGGGCGGATAATAGAGGCGAAGGGAAAACGTCCGATCCTTCGTAATATCAGCCGTGAAATGGTAGAGCATTTCCGGCAAACAGTAGAGATCGTAAGCCTTGTTGGGGAAACAGACTTAGCGGCAATTGCACAAGCCGCCGCTGCATGTGCCCTGCGCAACCCCGGTCCGGCTGTTCCATGGCTTGGCGGCCAGAGCGTGCCGATAATTCCGGGTTATCTGCCCGATAAAATGGTATCCGACCCGGCCGGCTATTTTGTGGTGTATGTGGATCGGCCGAAGCGCAGGCTTGCTCTTGAACACTACCAGAACACCGGCGTACTTGACGTGATCATAGAGGGATCCACGGCGTCTGAACTTTACGTTCCCGCCGTCGAACGGAAGTTGGTTTCCCGGCTTGATCATGCGGCATATCTGGGAAGGGAATTGGCAAGGGCCGAGCGATCCTTGGGTACGAATGAATTGTACGTGCAGGATGCGGCTCCCGAGCGGGAACCCATTCCGGCAGCTTGTGGCTGCGGAACCGCAGACTGTTGAGGGCATTTGCCGTGCGCGGGATTTGCGTCGAAGCGTACGGAAGTGTGATGTGCTGGCCATCTGGAGGCCGATGCATAAGCGGCGGCACTTTGGAAATACGGCAACACCCGAAAAGGAGCGACAAATGAAGAAACAAAGAGTCTTACTTAGCGTGGCGGTTATCCTCGTGGTTGGGGTCGCGTTTGCCGTAATTCAGTACCGCGCAAGTAGGAACGCGGTGCGGGCTGCCGGAACGAAGCAATCCCATCGAAGCGCCGGTGACAGCATGGGCGTTGAAGCGTATGCCAGCAATCCTGCCGACCTTGCAAAGACTGTGACGGTCAAGGGCGTGGTAGCCGGCGTGGAGGCGCATAAACATCTGCTGGGCCTCATTGACACTCAAGAGTACGCCGCGTGCGGCGGTACATCATGCGCCGAACTGATTCTTCCTGTCAGGTGGGACGGCCCTATGCCACCGGTTCGAACAACAGTATTTGTAACCGGTAAGGCCGCATCGCAAGGTGGAAAGATGGTGTTCATTGCCCGAAGCATCCGGAAACTGGCAGCGGACGGGGAGGCGGAAAAATGAGCAAGTCTGCGAGCGTACGCCGCTGGCTAATGCCACTTGCAGCCTTTGCGGCGGTGTGGTTTACCCAATATCTATGGCTGGGCTTTTTCCCCGAGCGTACTGCGGCCCAAGAGCGGTGGGTATCCATTGGTCTAATTCGGCGCGAGCCGTGGTGGCCGCGCTACATTCACAGCCAAGCATATTGGATGGGTTTTTCCTATGCGATTTCGGCGGCGTTTGCGGTTTGGGCATTTCAGGAGTATCGACGGCGGCGGTGTTGTGGCACACGTCGAATCGCCATCGGGGGGCTGACGCTTTCGGGTGCGTTGCCGGTGGTGGGTTGTTTTCTGGTCGGCTGCTGCGGATCGCCAATGCTTCCAATTTATTTGAGTCTGTTCGGTGCAAAATTCCTACCGTTGGCCAAGCCGCTCGTCGCGGTGGTAACATTCTTGGGAGTTGCCGCCGGAGTCTGGTGGATTCATCGGGGGAGCAGGGATATAATAGCTGGCACCGAGCCGCAGGGCTGCCAATGCTGAAATCGCCTTTGAATGGCTACTGAGCCGACGTTTCATCGGTACCGTGACCTGTGTGGGGTGGTTCGCTAGAGCAGGAACGGATATTTATTTCGCACTTTGCTTCGGCGAATACGTATATTGGTTCAATGACAGGCGAATATAATTGTATTATCCAGATTGTAAAAGGAATGTATTATGCTTAATTCAAGGAAACATTTTAAATCAGCTATGGCCGCAATAACCGCGGCCGTGGCTCCCTTGGCGGTCATAACGCTGCTCATACAACCAAGCTTGGCATTAGCGCGGGCCGATACCCCGCATGGCGGTTCAGCCAAACCTGCCATGCTGAGCCACGCCGCGTGTGGCGTTGCCAAGGCGGTTGATGGAGCCGGTTCTGTTCAGGGCAAGTCAGTCGTGATAACAGGCGCACTGCTGAATGGTGGACATCTCAATACCGCGAAGTGGAAAGGCAAAGTAGTTGTGATCGATTTCTGGGCCACTTGGTGCCCATGGTGCCGGGCAGAAATGCCGGGCATTGAGAAACTCTACCGCAAATACCACAGTCAGGGCCTTGAAATTGTTGGGGTGCCGCTAAGTGATACCACCGCCGCCGTGAAGCCTTATCTTAAGGCAAATCCCAAGGCCGCGTGGCCGGAGATTTTTGATCAAGGTGCCGGTAATGCGGCGCTGGCTCAAAAGCTGGGTGTCAGCGCATTTCCGGCGCAATGTGTCATTAATCGCAGGGGAGTATTGAAATATACCATCGTCGGAAGCTCCTCCAAGCAGCTTGGGGCCGATGTACGGAAGTTGGCCGCTGACGTGCGGAAGTTGATTCAAAAGGGCGACGGTGGCTCTTGACCGTTTTGCGATGGACAGGGTGTCAAGTATCCCCGGAAAATAACGCGAGGTTCAGCGCTGGAAAGTAATAACCATTTTGATCTCCGGGGGCGTTTCCGATGGACGTGGTCCGTGGTTGGGGTTCTTGGCGTGGTCGCCATGCTGCTGGCGGTGGCGTTGCCGAACTTTCGCGTTCAGGCCCAGTTGGCAGGCGATGGATTCTTGGCACCGCATGTGGTAACAGCTTCCATTGAGGCCCGACCGGAGAAGATTGCTGTGCCGGGGCATGGTGTGGTTATTATCCATCTTGTGGTGGCTTCAGGCTACCACATTCAAAGCCACCATCCCCTGGAGAGTTTTCTCATTCCAGCCGCCGCAAAACTTTTGCCCTCAAGCGGGGTTGGTTTTCGCCACGGTGCATTACCCGGCGGCGATAACCATCCCCGTACCCACGCAGGTTACCAGGTTGGGAAAACTGTCCGTTTATGAGGGGCAGTTCGATATTACGGTTCCGTTTAAGGTGCTTGGCACCGCGGCCGCGGGCCGACGAAAAATTACCGCACGGCTTACGTTTCAGGCGTGCAACGATCAATCCTGTCTGGTGCCGCAGACCCTGCGGCTCCGCACGCTCTTGCGAATCACCCATGGCCATGGGATACCGTCTGCAACATCGGCAATAAAGACGCCCCGGGCTGTACCGGTAACGCGTGGGCCGGGAAGCGGTGCCGGTACAGGGCACCCCAGCAGCGGAAATTCAGTTGTCGCCGGGGAACTTAGCCAAATCAACGCTCTGCACTACCAAGTATCACAGCCCAGCGAGCCGATATGGCGGCTGATCCTTTTCGCCTTGCTCGGGGGGCTGATTCTTAATGTTATGCCATGTGTTTTGCCGGTGATTCCACTGAAAGTTCTGGCAATGGTGCAGCAGGCACACGGATCACGTTCGCGCGCGGTGCTCCATGCCGGGGTGTTCGCGGCTGGGATTGTGTCGCTTTTTGTAATGTTGGCATTGGCGATGGGGCTTTACCGGGCCGTCACCGGGCAGACATTGACTTATGGGATGCAGTATCAGCATCCGTGGTTTCTGATCACGATCGCGCTGGTGGTACTGGCGTTAGCGTTGTCGATGTTGGGCGTGTGGACCGTTCAACCGCCGCGTGCGCTATACGCAATCAACACCTCCGGCGGTGGCTTGGCCGGTGCGTTTGGGACGGGGTTGCTGGCGACCATACTGGCATCATCGTGCAGCGCGCCATTTCTCGGCATCATGCTGACCTGGGCTTTGGTGCAACCCACCTGGATCGTGACCTTGTTTTTTGTGCTCATCGGCATCGGCATGGCGTGGCCTTATGTTCTGCTGGCGGCGTTTCCAGCCTGGCTGGATCGAATTCCACGCGCCGGCCGATGGTCGGAATTGCTTAAGGAAGCACTGGGGCTGGTGATGGTGGGGGTGGCCGTGTATTTGCTGCTAAGCACGGAAGATCGTTCGCAGATTATTACGGGCTTTGCGCTGGCGGTGGTTCTGGCGATGGTCTGCTGGGGCTGGGGGCGATTGCCCGATGTGAATATGAGTGCCCGGAAAATATGGATGATCCGTTCCGGGTGTATAGGTTTCGGAATTATCGCTGGAGCATTATTCGTGGGATGGATGGGGGGAATCAGAGGTGTTGCAAATGATTCGGTGGCGAGCAATGCGGGCGATCCGCATTCGCGCACATTTCAGGTGAACCGCTGGCAACCCGTGACTCTGGGACGGATGGATGCGGCGCTGGTGGCCGGGCATCCGGTGGTGGTCGATTTTAGCGCCCCGTGGTGCATCAACTGCAAGTTTATCAAAGCCACGGTACTGGACGCCCCGGCGGTGCGCGAAGTGTACGCACAAACCGGCACGGTGCTGCTTAGCGCGGACATTGACCGCGCGGTACCCAAGGCGTTATGGCTGAAACTCGGCGGCAGGGCGCTGCCGTATCTGGCGATTTTATCTCCGCATCGGCCAATGTCGCCGGAGATTCTCCGGGACATCTACACGCAGCGCGATGTCGTAAGGGATATTGATGCGGCCATGCGCTGAAACCGCGGCGGACAGGCCAAACACCGCAAGGCAAGATGCCAATTGCAGACTCGCCGCCTATAATAGTTGTGGCCTGACCTATGTACCGGCACCCGCGACCGTTGAGGAGGTAACCTGACTATGTGGATGAATGGCCCCTGGAATTGGTTTCCGTGGATGATGATTTTTCCTTTGATATTTCTGACCTTCCTGATCGTGATGCTGATATTTATGTTTCGCGGTGGCGGCCCGATGTGCGGCGGCCATAACCACAGAATGTACCCCAAGGAAGAAAGCCCGCGGGAAATTCTCGACCGTCGCTACGCCCGCGGCGAGATCAATCAGGACGAGTATCAGCGAATGAAAAAGGAACTACAGTAGGATTTACTTGATGAAAGGGCGGCGAGTGACTTGATATTTGGCGGCCCATCACATTAGAATATTCGAATATGATTATGGAACAGAAACATTTGACATTGCGAGATCATGCTGGCCTGCTGCGGCTGCTGGGACACCCGGTCCGCCTTGCCATCATCCAGCGGCTGGCGGCAGGCCCCAGATGCGTGACGGACATTCAGGAGTTGCTGGAAAAGCCGCAGGCCAATGTGTCTCAACATCTGATGGCCCTTCGCGCCCACCGGATTGTGGACCACTACCAGGACGGCAAACTCCGCTGTTACTACCTCGCCCGTCCGGGCCTGGCGAAGTTGCTCGCCGACGTTTTGGAGAATGGTTACGCGGTGGTTCGGCCTTCGCCGGAGCAGGTTCGGCGCGATGCCAGCAGACTTCGCGGCGAAACCGCCGCAGAAATTCCGCGCAACGGACGTGGGCGGCAATTGCGGGGCCGGCCAAGGCGGTTAGCCGAACTGACTACAGAGCAGAATCGTTAACCCCAAAGGAGCGAACTCATGAAAACGGACAATGCGCCGCGTTTGAAGGAAGAAACAGTGGGCGACAAGCCGCAAAAGGCCCGGCGGGGAATTTTTCTCGGTTCGTTCCTGGCCATCGCCACCGGATGCCTGGGTTGCATCACGCCGCCGGCATTGGTTCTGTTCGGACTGGCCCCGGTTTCAACCGCCGTCAGAGTGGACAATACTTTGAGTGGAAAATATATATGGGTGTTCCCGAAACAATCCGGAGCGAAGGGCGATGTGAGTTCAACAAACAATATCGAGAAGTGACCTGAAGAAAAGGAGTAGATTATGCAGACGCCGAAGGAAGCGCTCGCCGTATTTAAGCGCGACAAAGGTAACTTGAACACCGAATTGCCCAGTGCGATGAGGCAATTGGACGGGTTGTTCCAAACCACATTGGCGGATGGAGCGCTGACCACAAAGCAGAAGGAATTCATCGTGTTGGGCATCGCCATGGCGACCCACTGCGATCCATGTATATTGGTGCATCTGGAAAAAGCATTGGCGGCGGGCGCAACCAAGGCCGAAATTCTGGAGGTATGCGGCGTCGCCATCGCGATGGGCGGCGGGACGACCATGGCCAGTATTCCGCTCGTGCTGAAATATCTGGCCGCTTGCGAGTGAATTCGTCCATCGAACCTTAAGGATATTCAAACCGTAGCAATTGCCAAGGATTTACTATGAATCGGAAAGAACATTGGGAAATTGTTTATACCAAAAATAAGGATACCGAGGTTGGATGGTATCAAGCCGATCCGGAAATATCCTTTAGTCTCATTGAAAAAGCCTCACCAAGCCAGGGAAGCTTTATTGATATTGGCGGCGGAACATCAAGGCTGCCGGAAAAACTTTTGGATCACGGGTATGAAAAAATTGCCGTGCTGGATATCTCGGCGGCAGCAGTCGCGAAGGCCAAAGCTCGGTTGGCAGAGCGGGCCGAAGCAATCCAATGGCTCGTCGCGGATATTACGGAAGTTGAGGATCTTGGGGCGTTTGATATTTGGCATGACCGTGCGGTTTTCCACTTTTTATTGAATCCAGAGGATCGGAAACATTACGCCGAATTAGCGGCCCGCACGGTGCCTTCTGGCGGCCATCTGATTATCGGCACATTCGCGCACGATGCGCCGACACGGTGCAGCGGTCTGGATGTCTGCCGGTATGACGCAGCAAGTTTGGCGAATGAATTTGGTAATGATTTTGGAATAGTGGAAGAACAGTCACATCTGCACATAACTCCAACCGGCAAGCCACAACAGTTTATATTTGTTACCTTTGAACGGGTATAAACGCGGGTATAAACGCGAGTATAAACGCGATAGTGCTCTTGTGTGATCTGACGGCTATAATATGGCATGGCTCGGTTATCGTTCCGACCGAACCACAACATGGCATGAAAGGAAAATAGATATGGTAACTCAATTAAATCGGCCTTGGCGCAAGGGTGGCATTTTCTTGGCAGCGTCGACATTACTCATGGGATTATTTGTGATAATGAACTATCAGCGCAGTGTGGCACAAGTTGCGGGGGGAACATCTGCTACGGCCAAAGGCAGTGCCTTGGTATTACATGGCCAACTTTTGGGCGGTGGGAAACTTAATACGTCCAAGTGGAAGGGCAAAGTAATCGTCGTTGATTTCTGGGGCACCTGGTGCCCATGGTGTCTGAAAGAAGCGCCTTATATCTCGAAACTATACAGCAAGTATCACCGCCACGGTCTGGAAGTGGTAGGTGTGCCCGTGCAATCCACCGCGGAATCCGTTACCCGTTATCAAAAAGCGCATCCGAAAGAAAGCTGGCCGCAGATTTTTAATCATAACCACGGAAACAGCGCTTTAGCCCAAAAGCTTGGTATTACCGGCTTTCCGACAGAATTTATCATTGATCGGCATGGCGTCTTGCGGCACATTATTGTCGGCTATTCTCCGCGTCAGCTTGCCGCTGACGTAAAGGGGTTATTGGCAAAACAGCCTGCCGCGCATTGATGATCGTATGCCCCCATTGGCTTTGTCCGCGGATTCAACTGCCAACCCGGTAAGACAGAATGTTCAGGCCCCTGGTAACGCGTGGGCGTGATTAAGGTTTTGGTGGATGAAAGGCCCAAAGTGAACGCTCAAGCAGTTGCCCCCAATGGCGATTGTAGGGATGCACATGATGGGCAATTGTGCCGTCACGATAGACCGGCAAACCTGCGTTGGCCCATTGAAAAATAGATCCCTTTAAATCATGCACATCGGTGAAGCCATCGTTCATCAGTTGTGCGCAATAAGCTGATGAGCGATAGCCCACCGAACAATACACGACAATGGGCTGGTCATGCTTAATGCCGCCCATCGCCTTGGCGACCGATTCATTGGTATTAATCCATCGCGCATGATGCAGGTGGCTGACGTCGTACTCCACCTTCGCCCGAACATCCAGTAGCAGCGGTTGCACCTTGTGTGAATCGGCAAGCCAAGTATGCAGCGCCGGCACTGATAGCTGTGGTACTTGCGGAAATTTACCCGCAATCATTGCATTTACCTGCGTCCATGTCAGGCGACGGCTGTGCTGATGCCACCAGTGTCCGCCGATGCCCGCCAGCACCGCCGCCGCCAAAATTGCCGAAATCAGGGACTTATTCATAAGGCCTCGCTCTGACGCGGATATTCCAGACTGAACTGGAAATAATTAACCGCGACCGGTTTCCCGCCCGCTAATTTAATCAAACTGTTTATCTGCCCGCGATGATAGGTTCCATGATCCAGGCAATGCAAGATCAATTCGCCCAGGGGCAATGTGAACTGATCGCCGCGCGTATTACGATAGGTCAGCGGGGCTGCCAGGGTAAGTGCCGTTTGCGCCAGAATAAATTCGGAAAAGTCCGCATGTACCTGCGGCCATCGCTTTAAAAGGCTCTCTCGTGTGGGATAATCGGTGGTGTCTTCCAGGCGACGCAGGTCGTGTCCTTTCCATCGTGACAGCCAGAGCCATTGGGCGGCCATGGTGTGCACCAGCAATTTGTGCAATGATCCCGCTGAGAATCCCCGTTCGGCGTAATATTCCGGTTCACTGGTCGCGCATGCTGCCGTTAGCACGCGCCGGTCGCCCCAGAACATGAAGTTCATCATTGTTGTCAGAAGGCCATAAGGGCCGCCGGCCATCGCAGGTGCCATCACCGTAACCTCCGGACACAACGCACTGGCTTACAGGGCGCCAGCCTGCCGCAACATGCCGCCATCGATAAAGAATGTCGATCCGGTGCAATAGGCGGCTTCATCCGAAGCCAGGAATGCGGCCAAGGAGGCCACTTCTTCCGGCTTGCCCCATCGCCCCAATGGGATTTCGGCCATCAGAGCGTCTTCCAAGGCCTTGTTGGCTTCAACATCGGCGTCAATGGGGGTGAATATCGCGCCAGGGCCAATGTTATTGACGGTGATTTTGTGCGGCGCAAGTTCCACGGCAATGGTACGGGTCAACATGCGTATGCCGCCCTTGGTGGCACAATAGGGCGCATTGGTGGGCATGGGCAAATCTTCGTGTACGGAAGAAATATTGATAATCCGGCCGCCTTTGCCCTGCTTAATCATTTGCCGTGCCGCAATTTGCGCGCACACAAATGGCCCGATCAAATTAACGGAAATGATTTTCTGAAATTGCTCAACCGGAAAATCGACAAACGGGTGTTTGAATTCAATTCCCGCGTTATTCACCAGAATATCCAAGCTGCCAAAGGTCATGACCGCTTCATCCACCATTGCCTGAACCTGCTGCGGATTACTTACATCCGCGGCAACTGCAACGGCTTTTCCACCGGCGGATTTAATGGCATTTAAGGTTTCATCCGCGGCTCCGGGTTTGCCCACATAATCCACTACAATCGCCGCACCCTCTTTGGCTAGACGTATGGCGATGCCTTGACCGATTCCTGTGGCGGCCCCGGTGACAATGGCTACTTTGTTTTGCAGTTTCATCACATAACCTTTCGTAAAACAATCATGCCCCGGCCGCGATCGCCACAT
>JAJZVR010000125.1 GCA_021847065.1 Planctomycetota bacterium
CCCATTGTTAGATCACAGGACGCCGCCGCCGCGATAGTGTTAAATGGGCCTGTATATGGCTCAAGGCACATTTTCATGTCCGCTGCATCAATGAGTTTGCGGTACACATCAAAGTCATTTTTGACAAACAATTGTGAAACCGTTCGCGCCATATCGTAGCGGAATCGCTTTGAAAGCTCTTGACTGCCGACCACCGCACCGCTTAACACCGGCAGCCACGGCAGTGGGTCATAATGACGCATCTTTATAAAGTCACTGCGAAAATGTTTCGTCCAGTTCTGCGGACCAGCCTCATAGCTGTCAAACAGCAGATGATCAAATGTATGCCCTATCGCCGGGCCAAGGTGCTTTTGCAGGGCTTTTATGACATGTTCAATATGGAATGTGGCGGCCTTCGCACTGAGCTTGTCGGCCTCCAGTGAATGTACCGTTCCATGAGGGCCTACCAGGCTGTCGGGAACCGGGTGGTCAGTCATCGCGGTGGATGTGTAACCGATGCGGAATATGCGCCATTGTCCCGCCGGTGCCCGCCAGACAAGCTGTCCGTTGGATTTCATATCGGTCGAAATATCTTTGATTGCTCCGGGTTGCACCACCGCCGTAACCGGCAGCGCCAATACGGTAATGGGCCGGTAAAAACCCAATCGCGTTGGCGGCTGCTTGAGTTGCACGCGCACCAGGCCCGAACCTTTAACTTTCGTGATGCTCCATACAACCATCTTCATTGAAAGCTTGGGCGTGATCCATGGGCCTCCGCTGGCATCCCAACCCGGGCAATTTTCCATACCCAACTTCAGCCCCAGTCGCTTGGCGGTACGCACCGCGTATTGCACCCGACGCCAGAATCGCGGACTCCAGTATTTCACTGGCTTTCGCAACCCGCTGTTGGTGATACATGCCAGGTAGGATTATCGCTTTGGGGCGGTTCTCGACAAAAACAGGCGCGCCCATGCGTATTATTTTTGCGCCTTTTAGTTGACGCCGGGGCGTTGTGATGGTACAAAAACGGTTGATTTTCGACAGGGTGGCGGTTGAGCTATGGCAGGAGTTGACGTGATTTCTACAACACAACGGCCCGTTCTTATGGTTTCCAAGGCTCAAGCAACTGTGTCCGCCGGCGCTGGTCGGTGGACCAATGCCGCGCGGGTTGTTGGTCTGGCCGCTGCTTTTGCGGCCAGCGCCGCATTAACTGGTTGCGGTGCATCGCCATCGCATCAGGCGGATGTGCAGGCTCAGGCGGCATCAACCAAAGCCTCCATGCTTCTTGCGGAAGCAGGCCGGTATCACTCCAAGGCCCATTTTCCGGTTTCCATTAGTGCGCCATTAAACGCTGCACAATTGATGGCCGCGCAGGATGCAGCGAAAAGTAATCCCGGTGTTTATCTTCAGCCGCCATCGGTCACCCGTGATTTGCGCCATGCATACGCCACGCTCTCCAGTGCGCTGGGGAATTCTGATTTGAATTTTCAGGTCAAAGGTCTGCTTGAAATGCAGCGTGGAATGGTCAATTTGGCCGCCGCGCAAGTCCATACCGATCAATTATCCAACGCCCTGATGGCCCTGCAGAATCAGGTTTTATCTGTGGACGTCGCAGCCACACAGGTGGGTCATTTCGCCGGGAAAATGGCGTTCTTGAAAAAACAGCATGATCTTTATCTGCATTTATATGATCAGGAACTGCAACATGCCCAACACATGCAACGCTCGGTGGAACATGCCGTGGCCGCGGCACAAAAGAAAGCCGCCGCGGTAAGCCATGTATTGGCGCACTATCAGGGAATCGCCAGGGCTTTGGATATAAAGGGTATGGCCCTGCAAACCGAAGGCGAAGTAACTGTTACGCCCGCTACGCTGGCAGATTTCAAACGCGGAGCCGGTTATCTGGATCGCGCTGCCGCCGCCAATCAGCGCGTTAATGTCTTGGAAGCTCATTATCAACTGGCAACCATTGCGTTGAATTCAGCCAAACTTCAACAATCAAGATGGGCCGATCAGGTTTCAGCCCTTCGGCAAGCTCAAAAATCCGCTGCGGAATTAGCCCAAAGCGATAGCGCTCAAATTGCCGCGCTCAAGGCTGGCGTCACCGTGCTGATTGACGGTGCCAATGGCAGCTCTCCAACGTCTGCCGCCGGACGCGCCGCCGCCATTAATGAACTCATTAAAACCATTAATAAGCAGGCCACCATCGCCGCGAAACATACCGACGCTGCTTCCATTGATCTCATGGCCGCCCTTAATGAACAGCGCCGCTCCATGGCTTATGCCCAAAGCCTGATCGCCTCCGGCTTTAAGCCGGGTGATCCACTGGTTGTCGCCAACCAGAGCCGCGGCCCGGAATGTGTCTTGGAAGTGTATCGTGCCGCTGCCGCCCTGAAAGCGGGGCAAATTGCCGCCATGCGGATGTACGCCGCGCAGCTTCAGCAAGGGGCTGCGAAAGCTGGTAAGCAGATTTTCTCTCTGGTAAGTGAAAATTCACCCTTGCAGGCGCCACCCGCCGGCGCGGTGGAAAATTTCCGCAAGCAGGCCATGGTGGAATTCAATGTTCACGCAGCCAGCTCGCTGAAACAGGCGCAGTCCACATATCCCATGGGATCTTCACCGCTTCAATGGATCGTCCCGGCCATGATGTATAACGTGGATCTGTCGGTTGCCGGCATTTCCAATAATCCATCGGTCCGTGCCGCCGCAATCAAGGCCGCTGCCGCCAGCGCGCAGGCCGCACTGAAGGTAAATCCATCATTGAATCTGCCGCTGCCGAAGCAATAAGGGGCCGGAGAAAGCCACTTCGGGAAATACCCAAGTATGAAATCCGGAATCGCAGATTTCAGAACTGAAACTTAAGATTTGAGATTTCAGATTGCAAACATCAAGTCTGAAATCTCAAATCGGCGTTCCCCCTGCTGTCGGTTTTTTACCCCGGAAGCACTGTTGTCTCGGTACGGGATTTCATTTCATAGCGTATGCCGCGCCAGGTAATAATTCTGCCAAATGCGGCCCCTATTAAAAACATCGCATTTACGCCATGCACCGCCGGCATTCCCCATGTGAACCAGAATCCGACCTGATTGATCGCTGCGGTATGATCGGGCAAGAGCCGCCGCGCCGCTTGCAGTACCTTCCATCCGCGAAAAATCGACAGGCCGTACAATCCCAAAAATGCCACCATCGGAATAATGCACCATCTCGATCCCATGACCGCCAGAACAATCGCGGCAATGGGAGCCGATACCAGCGCGGAAATATAAAGTGCTGCTCCGATCAGCCCGGTCAGCCAAAGTCGCCCCGCGCACACCCGCGTTATCCGATACTGCCGCACCGCAAACTCCCATGCTTTGGGCCAGTCAAAGGTCGCCTGGGATGCCACAATGCACTGCGGCACAAAATGAATTTTTGTATGCGCATTTTTTTTGACGCACCAGGTTAATACATAATCATCACTTAATGCTCCCTGCCAGGCATCATGTACGCCAAATCCAAAAAAATCCCTCCGTCGAATCGCCATCGATCCGCCCCAGGCCACCGTGCGGCGGTAGGGGCCTAATAGCGTTCCGACCATGGCGTTAAGCACACAGATAATGGCGTTGGCTGGATGAGCGTTGCTTGGCACATAAAACCGATAGCCGGTGGTAGCGCCAATATGGTGCGAATTCAACATGGAAACCAGGGCATGCAGCCAGTTGGGGGCGGGATGGGCATCGGCATCCATGAATGCCAGGAAAATATCGTCTGAAGTTGTTCTCTCTACTGCGGCTAGCTGGTTATGCACCTTCTGCCCGCGCGAAGTGGCGGCTCCAGACACGACCAGCTCAATGCGTTTGGCAGGCTTATTTGCCTGCACAGAGCCAATCAGGGCGCATACCGGATCATCCGCCGATTCCACGGCAAAAATAACTCGATAATGGGGATAATCCTGATTTAACAGCGCTGCGATATTCTCTTGCGTGTTGGCATCGACGCCTTTTATCGGCGCAATCACCGCCACCATGGGAAACTTGGTGGCCAGCGGCTGCTCCACCACGCGCGGCATCCGCAAATTGAAAAACTGCGCCACCCGCGCCGCCCATGCGGCAATCAGCAATGCGCTTCCCCAAAGCAGTGCAAAGAAAACCGTATACCAATGTGCAAAAAACAGTTGGATCATCGCGAGGGCATCATACCCGATTATTGAGCTAATTGCGTTTTCACCGCATGAACAAGAATTGCCGATTCCGGCTTAATCGGCGATCTGCCTCAGATTTCATCGCTGCCGCCAGCGCGTTTGCCTGCAAGCCCCGCAATACCCGCCGCCGCCAAAATCACCGCCGTCAACGCGGTTGCCGCTTGTTTTATCGCAAACTTTTTCATGCTGCCGCTCCAATCAGAACGCCAATTCCCCTTCAGATGATCTATCCCGACCTGCCGTGGATATCACACCGGTTTGGGAAACCGATACTCCGCAATATGATGATAATGCTGCCCTGGATGCAGAATAATCGATGGAAAGTGGCCATGATGCACCGCATTGGGAAAATGCTGCGTTTCCAGGCACAGCCCCCCATGTTTCTCATACGCGCCGCCAACGCCCGTAACGCTTCCATCCAGAAAATTTCCGGTGTAAAGCTGCACGCCCGGCTGAGTTGTCCATACTTCCATGGCCCGGCCCGATGTCGCTTCGGTCAGCCGCGCTGCGGGGTGCAACGGATCATCCCCGGTCCGCAGGACATAATTGTGATCATACCCACCGGGCACCTGCGCAATTCGAGTGCCAATAGCAGTCGGATGCGTAAAGTCCATCGGCGTTTCGTGTACCGAAAGAATTTCACCGGTCGGAATCAGGGACGCATCCACGGGCGTGTAATGATCCGCGTGAATGGTCAGTTCATGATCCAGAATATTGCCATTACCCGCGCCATGAAAATTAAAATAGGCGTGATTGGTAAGATTAACCGGTGTAGGATAATCCGTGCGGGCTTCCATAATCAGGCGAATGGTGTGATTGTCCGGCATCAGATAAATGGCTTTGAAATCCACCGTGCCGGGATACCCCTCTTCCATGTCCGGGCTGTGATAGGTAAATTCCACCGCCGGCACGCCATTGACTTTTGTCTGCTGAGATTTCCAAACTCTCCGGCCCAGTCCAACCTTGCCGCCATGCAGGCTGTGTCCGCTATTATTGGGATGTAATTGATACTCTTTTTTATTCAACCGAAACCGGGCATTAGCAATACGATTGGCCACACGACCCACCACGCAACCCAGCGATGGATGCGCACCTAGATACGGCCCAAGATTCGCGAACCCCAGCGTAACATCAGCCGTGTCACCCTTGCGATCTGGCGTGTGCAATTCTGTGATTGTTGCGCCGTAGGAGCAAACTTTAAGCGTCAGCCCGGCGGGGCTGCTTAGAGTGAAAATATCCACCGGTTGCGCTTCTTTGGTGTGTCCGAATATTTCATGCGTAATGTTCATGGGCATAATTCTACTCCGCCACGCCCAACTTGGCTATTGCGCGATGAATTTCCGCTCGATACGGTACCAATGGCCGATTCCTCAACCCCCCGGCGGTTAGCCACGCTCCGGCCCAACAAAGCGCGTCAGCCAGGCGGACACCGCGCCATCCAAACCGCATTGACCCAAGAAACCAAACAAATACCTCGCTTCACGCTCGATCCCTACAACGAAAATAGGGGAGTCCGTGTCTGTGGCATCATGCTCCAATGGATGACCATACACGCACGGGCTTATAAGGCGGATGCTGTCGGCGGGGCCGCCGGGCCGCCGGGGGGGGGGCTTGAGCGGTTGACCGCATCGGGCGAACACTTCCCAGAGGAGGCAGAAACGGAGCCGATTGGCGGTAATCGTCAAGCGAAGCCGACCTTTTGACGCAGAGCCGCGGACAGACAAGACGCCGATAAAATTAGGCTTGGAACATACAATACGCCCCAAAGGGCGTCCAAAACCGGCACGAAACGGAGGCCAAAGTAGCTGTTTACCACCATTATCTTTCCCCACGAGACACATCCCCGCTTAACTTTCCTGACCGTTGCCCTTAAACTTCATGCGATCCATCACCTCCATGCTTTGGAAACAACAAATTGATGGTAAACCATCCGCCGACGGATGATTCAACCGTGATCGTACCGCCAATCCGGCGCATCACGTTTTGCACAATCGACAGCCCCAGGCCGCTGTGCCGGCCATGATCCGTGCGGGAAGCGTCGCCCCGCCAGAACCGCTCAAAAACCCGGGAAGACTGAAGCGGTGAAACGGTACTGCCGGTATTGGCCAATTCCAGCATAGCCGCGCTGTCCGTGTTGCGCAGCGATATGCGGATGGTACCGGATTCATTGGCATAACCAACCGCATTGTCCAGCACATTGCGAATCACCAGCGACATCAATTCCGGCGGAGCCACTACCGTTACCGGCATGATTCCACTTTTATCCAACGCCACGTTGCGTTCAATAATGCGACCGGAAAAGTTTTCCAGTTGCCGTATGAGCATTTGATCCAATCGGCATGGTTCCGAAACCCGCTCACAGGATCGCGCCTCCAGGCGCGCCAGCGTGAGAAGATTTTCAACCAAGTTCTGCATCTGCATGCTGATGGCCAGTGATTGCCGCAACGTATGCTGATACTCCTGCGGTGTGCGAGCGCGGGTTAAAGCCAATTCCGTGGCCGTGCGCAACCCGGCCAGCGGCGTGCGCAGTTCATGGGCCATATCGGCGGTGAGGGCTTTCTCACGGTTCACGGCCTCTTCCACCCTGCCCAGGAGTTTATTTAGACGATCCACAATAGGAAGTAGTTCGCGCGGAATATTTTCAGTGCCGATCCGATCATCAAGGCGCGTGGCGCCAACCTTCGCAATTTGCTCGGCAATGGTGTTGACCGGTCGGAATCCGCGGTGCAGCAGCCACGCAATAAGTACCGCGGATAATAATGTAGCCAGAGAGCAGGAGACCGTCAGTGACCCGCCAATGCTGGAAAGCGCATCATCCAGATCATCGGTGGGCCGGGCCACCGCGAGAATATAATTGAGCGGTGGACGCTTAGCCTGCGCATCATGATCGCTCTGATCCGAATGGTTGTGCTCTATTCCGACATGCCCCGGACCGTTTTGTCCATCATGCTGGTGCTCTGAATCATCGCCTTCCCCCTCGCGAAACCGGATCACCAGCTCACGCCCGTCACGATTATCGGGAAGATCGATCGAAGAAAACACGCCTGAATCCGGCGGTTTCATAAATTTCAGTTGTCTCTTGCCCAGTGCGTGCGCGCGGAGAACGGATTTTCCGTCCGGCGTCCAAATTTGAAAATAGCGGGGATTGCCTTGAGATTTTCCGCCCGCCACGGGAGTGAAATCCGTGCCGATATGGAATCCGCGGTGCGGGTCCCAATCCAATGTATTGACCAGCAACGTGGCGCGGGCGACCAGAGATCCGTTAAATTGCGATTCCAGCGAATGGCTCAACGTCATATACAAACCGATGCCCAGCACCGCCAGCATCAGTGCGATGGCAACGCCGCACCAGAGCATCAATTGAAGCCGGATCGACCGCATCTCAATCACCCGGCCCCAGCATATAGCCCTGCCCGCGCCGGGTGTGGATCAGATGCTCTTCAGATTCATAATCAATTTTCTTTCTAAGCAGGCCAACAAATACGTCCACGACATTGCTCTCCGGCGGCGAATCATCACCATGCACATGCTCCCAGATTTCACTGCGCGAAACAATCTCACCCTGCCGCATGGCCAGATATTCCAGTATGGCGTATTCACGGGCGCTTAATTCAATTTCCCGCTTTTCGCGGAATACACGCCGGGCGTTGAGATCCATTTCCAGTGATCCGATGCGTAAGCGGGATGATGCGACGTTATATCGCCGACGGGTTAACGCCCGCACGCGCGCCAGCATTTCTCCCAAGGCGAACGGCTTGGTCAGATAATCATCCGCCCCGGCATCCAGCCCTATTACCCGGTCATCCACCGTGTCGCGCGCCGTGAGCACCAGCACAGCGGGTCTGTTTTTCATCCGCTGCATTGCTTTGAGCACCTGAAAACCATCCACACCGGGCATCATCAGATCCAATATCACCACGTCCACATAGCCGCTTTGCAGATGCCACAACGCCAGTCGCCCATCACTGGCTTCATCCACCGCATACGTCTGTTCTCGCAGAGCCTGCGCGATGGATTCCCGCAGCGTCTTAAAATCTTCAACCACCAATACCCGCATATACACGACACCATTCCGACAGCCGGCGGAATAAATGATCCTCCAATCTCTGTAAGTATATATAAGGAAGATGAAGGAAAAATGAAAATAACAGGCGGGGCCGTCCCATAACGCCACGGGACGGCTCCGCCCAAGGAGGAGGATGCTATTACGCGCTGCGGTCAGTTGTTGTTACTCTGATCGCCGTGTTCACCGTGATCGCCGTGTTCGCCATGCTGATTATCCTGGTGATCCGCATGATCACCTTGATCTCCATGGCCGCCGTGATCTTCATCTGCGTGGCCATGATCCCCGTGCTCGCCGTGTTCTTGATCCGCATGATCCTGATCGCCGTCTTCATGCTCGCCGTGCTCTTTTTCCTTGAGCTTCATTTTCAGCAGCGTGCCATCGGGCAGCACTTTGAGCTTGTAGTCGCGTTCGCCGATTTTCACTTTGGCTTTGTAAAAAGCATCGCCATCATGGAAAAAATGTTCCTCGATGTCCGATGCTTTGCCGCCGCCCATTTCCTGTTTGACTATGGCCTGAACCGGAGCGGGCAGTTGAGCCATGGTCAGTTCCGTATCACCAAGGCGCTTTTTCAGCAGGGTGCCGTTCATGGCGATTTTGATTTCATAAGGCATTTTGTTGATGACAACATCGGCCTCGTATTTGGCTTTGTGATCGCCGATCCGCATATCAATTTCGCCAACCTGTCCGCCCGCCGCTTCCCGCGTAAGCGTCTTGGCCACCGCCGCCGGCAATTGTGCCATGGTGACTTTGCATTCCCCGCGATCCGGTGCATCGGCCCGCACCGGGGCAAGACCCCTTGTCATCATGCCCAGACCAACAACCCCGATGACTAGAAATATTTTGCGATTCATAATCGCACTCCTTAAATAAAGTTCCCGCAGATCGAACCGTTCAATCTGTATACGTACAAATTAGCATTCCTCCATGAAAGGATTATGAAAGATCGCCACGCCGGTTGATTCTTGAAACCGGGGCTTATTGCGTTTTATGCAGGAACATAGCAAGTCCGCGCACCAGACCGGCGGCCAAGCGATGCCGCCCCGATTTTGACGTAAGGTAGCGCACGTCATGCGGATCGGAAATAAAACCCAATTCCACCAGCACCGCCGGACACTTGCTTTTGTCCAGCACCTCCAGCCCGCGCGTGTCCATCCGGACTTCGTGACAGGTAAAGCCCTCATGAATCAGGCCGGCAGCGATCAGATGCGCCGCAACGTGCGAATCATGAGAGGCCCCCTGCGCGTAAAGAACGGTAAAGCCTTCCATGCCGTGCTCTTTGAAATAATCACAATGAATGCTCAAGAGCAGACGATCTCCGGGACGATTGGCGATCTGTACGCGCCGGATGAGGCTCACATATTTATCCCGGTCGCGCGTTAGGATAAATTTAATATGATCGCGCTTCAATAGCGGAACCATGTCTTTGGCGACTGCCAGAACGATGGTCTTTTCATCAATGCCGTTGCTGCTGCGTGTGCCCGGATCAATCCCGCCGTGGCCTGGATCAATTACCACAAAGCCGGACATTTGATTTTTACCCAACGCCTGATCCAACCACAGGGGAAATGCCATCAGAGATACCGCTGCGAGCACCAAGATGGCTTTCCACCGGCTGTCAACGCGTATACAGCTTTGCGCATGATGATTTGTCATGTCGTTCCTTTCTTGCCATAAATGTCATCAGGCACTGCTTCGTGATGATGTCGCGGCAGACAATCATGCAGCACCGGGTGCCAAAGCAAATAATCAAACCGACGAGACTTTAGCAATGTTACATGAAAGGAGGATTAAAAGTGCGAAACGCCACGTCCAGCAGCAGGGCGAAATCATATATAGATAATCCTATGTGACGATTAGGTTTTTCCCCTATCTCCGGAGATGTCGGTCGTCGCTTTGCCGCCAGGGCGCGTGAAAATACGGAACCGAGGCACTCTTTGACGCCGCACGCGACGCCGCTCTCGATACCGAGGAAGGCCACGCAACCGCGTGGAACTCGTTTTGTGATCTGGTAAATCCGGCAATTGAGGCGGTGGACACATGGATCAAGTCGGGCGGAATTGCGGCGGCGATCGCCGAGCGGGCGAAGCGATGAAGACCAACATCCGCCGGGTGACCATTGCGCAAGCGGGGCGGAGGGGGATCAGCACGAATGCGATGGCTGTGTTGGTGACCGGCAAGGTTCATCGGAGCCATGTATATGATTTTATCGGTGACCGGAAAGAGCTGACGACCGAAAAAGCAAACGTTCTGCTGGACGCACTGGGATTGCAGATTGTTCCAGACGACGCCGGGCCGTGACCGATTTCGCCCGCACCGGCGCATGTATCGGCATACTCAGGGAAGAACGCCGCTCTACCGCCGTGGAGGCGACCTACCCAACTCTATCCCTCACGCTCCAATTCGTTGGGCCGAAACGCCTACGCCCCGCTGCTCGCACTGGCGGATCACAACGGACAACTCGCAACGCCGGTGCCCCACGGCAACCGCGGCGCTAGCCCAAACCGAATCCGGGGATCCGCCGGACCGGCGGAATTCATCACTAACCGCTACCAAGGGAAATCCCTCAACTTGCGGACACCGTTCGAACGCATTGTGCAACGGACGGGGATGAAAACTTGGCCCAAGCCTTTCCACAACATGCGCGCCAGCAGACAGAACGAACTAAGCGACGAATTCGGGCCGTATATGGCATGCGGATGGATGGGAAACAGCCTACGCGTGGCCGAACCACACTACTTGATGCACAACAAACAAGATGACAAACTCCGCCGCGCCGCCCATTGGAAAACAGGCGGTCCAAAAAGCGGCCCAGACAGAAACCACACCGAAACGCACAAAACCGACACCAACGCCGCAAACCCTTGACCATCAAGGGTTTTGTCAACCGCCGTCAACTCCAGATGCATGCGGTCATTTGAATATACTGGGCGCGGCAGGATTCGAACCTGCGTAGGCATAAGCCAACGGATTTACAGTCCGTCCCTTTTGGCCGCTCAGGCACACGCCCTTTCGGGATCGGTAATATACCAAACTTTTCGATTTAGGCCAATT
>JAJZVR010000126.1 GCA_021847065.1 Planctomycetota bacterium
TTCGAGGACCTATTTTCGCCAATATCGTCCTGGCCGATGAAATCAACCGCACACCGCCGAAAACCCAAGCCGCACTCTTGGAAGCCATGCAGGAGCATCGCGTGACGGTCGGTGAAACCACATTTGAATTGCCACAGCCGTTTTTCGTACTGGCAACCCAAAATCCGATCGAGCAGGAGGGCACCTACCCGCTGCCGGAGGCGCAATTGGACCGATTCATGTTCATGACCATTGTGAATTATCCCAAGCCGGACGAAGAAATTCAAATCATGAAGCAAGCTACATCCGTGTATCGTCCGGCATTGTCGCGGTTGCTGGATGCTTCGACAATTCTGAATTTGCAGCAGGTGGTGCGGCGCGTACCGGTGGCGGATCATGTATACCAGTTTGCGCGCGATCTCGTACGTGCCAGCCGCCCGCGCGAAAGTGAGGCGCGGCCATGGCTTAACGAACTGGTACAATGGGGTGCCGGGCCACGGGCCAGCATTTATCTGATTATGGCCGGTAAAGCCCGGGCCATATTACACGGGCGTATGCACGTTAATACCGATGATATTATCAATGTTGCGCATCCGGTGCTGCGGCATCGCATTCTTACCACTTTTAGCGCTGAGGCTCAGGGTATGACCAGTGATAAAATTATCGATCGCCTGTTGTCGGAACTGCCGGGCATTACCACAGCATAAAGCAACGCCAGCGGTAGTTCCGTGGAAGATCACGATTCGACACCGGGTTAACGTGAGTTGGAACTCAAGCAATGACCGAACCACAATCCAGTATCAATTCATTGTCGGGCAACCGTGCCACAACGGCACTGCTGGATCCCAAAGTGCTGTCTAAAATCGGTCGATTGGATATGGTAGCGCGGCAAGTCATGGACGGTTATGTGCAGGGAATGCACAAATCCAAGCATATCGACTTTGCCATCGACTTTGCCCAGCATCGCCAATATGTCCCCGGCGATGATGTAAAACGCATTGACTGGCGGCTGCTGGGAAAATCCGACCGTTATTACATCAAGCAATATGAAGTTACCACCAACTTGCGGGCGTATATTATTCTGGACTGCAGCGGTTCGATGGCGTATCGAGGCATGGCCGAGCTTTCGAAATATCGCTACAGTCAATTCATGGCCGCGAGCCTGGCCTACCTGACGCTGCATCAACAAGATTCCGTGGGCCTGATCACCGCGGATAACGTCATACGGGATTTTATTCCGTCGCGCAGTACGCCCTCACATCTTATCAACATCATCAACACGCTGGAAGCCCGGCAGGCCGGAGGCGAATCGCGTCTGGCGGTATTGCTGCATGATATTGCGCAACAGATAACCCACCGGGGGCTGGTGATTATTATAAGCGATTTTTTTGAAAATCCGGAAGCACTGGTCAGTGCGCTTCATCATTTTCGCCATCGTCGCCATGAAGTGCTTATGCTGCATGTCATGGATGATGATGAACTGAATTTTCCATTCCGTAAATGGACGCTCTTTCAGAATATGGAACTGCCGCAGCACCGGCTCCGACTGGATCCGGCGCTGATGCGCCGGCAATATCTGGATAATCTGCGCAGTCATCTTACGACGCTGCGCCGCACAGCGGCGGATTTGAATATCAGCTACAGCCTGTTTAATACATCGAATCCGTTTGATGATGCATTATCCCAATACCTGGCCAATCGAATGAGAGGGCACCGGGCATGATGAGGAAAACGCAACATGTTTGAAATTCCTTTAATGCTTACCGGACTGCTGGCCATTGGCATTCCCATCGCCATTCACCTCCTTCATCGGCAGAAAACCACGCCGATTAACTGGGGAGCCATGATGTTTCTTCAGGCCAGTGATGTGCTGAAGAAAAAACGCCGCAATATTGATCACTGGTTGCTGTTGCTGTTGCGTATTGCGATGCTGCTATTGCTGGTATTGCTGCTGGCGTGGCCCATTTTGCCGGCAGGAGCCGTGAAGCAATTCGCGGGTGGATCATCCGCAGATGTGGTCATTGTGCTGGATCATTCCATTTCAAGCGGCATTCTGGATGGGCGGCGGACGGTTTTTGCCCACGAAATTGCTCTGGCCAAACGCATCACTGATACGTTACGCCACGAAGACACACTTTCCATTGTCATTGCGGGCCATCGGCCATACAGCCTGACCACCTTTCCTGTTGCGGTTTCCGACACAGCGGCGGTGCAAAGCAAACTTCTGGCTCCACTCAATGAGTTACCGATGGGGATGGCAGGTGCCTCCATGCCGGCAGCGATTCAACAGGCCCGCCGAGTCGCCCGGCGCGGGGCCTTATTTGAAAAGATTATTTTTGTGGTTTCCGATCAGCGGGTGGTTTCCTGGCTGCCCCGGCACGCTGCGTTATGGAAGGCCGCCTATGGCGGCAAGGCTGCGGAGAAAAATCTGGCGGTGTTTGACTTACCGGTTTTGCCCCAAAGTGCCGTGTCTGACATCGCCATCGGCCCATTGCACATTCAGCCGGCATTTCCCGGTGTAGGCCGCCGGGTAAACGTACTATTCAGCATCAGCAATTCCGGGCCGCTGCCAGTACAATCCATTCCGATTGATCTTTTATATGATGGTTCACCGATGGATCATCTCATGATTCCCCGCCTGCAAGCCGGGCGCAGCACAACCGGAATCATGCACCTTCGGATTGCATCGGCTGGCTCGCATTGGATAACAGTGCGTACAGGAATCCAAGACGCTCTGGCGGCGGATAATCAATCCACTGCGGTAATTCAGGCATGGAAACATATTCCGGTACTGATTATTGACAGTCAGCTCGGCAGTGTAGGAACTTTTCGCGCCAGCCGGTTTCTTAAAGCCGCCCTGCAGCCGTCCACATCGTTGCATCTGGGTTTGGCCCAACCCGTGGTCATGAGTGTCAGCGGCGCGCGGCACGCTGATTTAAGTAAATATCAGGTGGTTATTGTCAATGATCCGGCCACACTCCCCGCCGGATTGATTTCCCGACTCCATGGGTTCGCCCGATCCGGCAAAGGGGTCTGGTTTATTTTGGGCCGCAATACCAACAGCACGTTTGTAAATTCTCAACTTTCGTCCGGCGGATTTGACCTCGGTACGCTGGGCACCGTGCAATCAGCCGGTAAACATCCACCGGTTATTGTGATCCGTGATGCAGGTAATCCGTTGCTGCGGCCATTGCAGGAACTTCATCGCAATGCCATTGTGGATGTGACCTTACTGAAATGGCATTCCTTGATCCCGGCCAATGTGAGGGAAAAAGTGTTACTGGCCACGTCCGATGGCGCACCACTGATGCTGTCACAAAATGTCGGAAATGCCGGCGGCCAGGTGGTAACCTGGACCACAGGGGCGGATGGCCACTGGAATGATTGGCCCCTGGAGGCCGGAAGTTTTCTGCCGCTGGTTAATCAGATCGTTTACGAACTCGCGATGGGAAGCAAACGTCTGACTGATCGGCATTATCTCAATCCGGGCGAGCCTATTGTGTGGACCGGAGCGGACAAGCCCGCGATCCAATCGGTTGCGGTTCTGGATCCGCACGGCCTGATCCACGCGGTAACGCCACAACTGATAACCGGTGGACAATATCTTGTAACCTGGAATCACACCGGTTTGCCGGGGTTGTATACCATGTCCTTTAAGCCCAATCAAAGCAGAGCCGATGTGTATTTCAATGTCAATATCGACCGCACACAGTTGAATCCCTCCCTACTTTCACCAGCGGATATGAAATGGCTAACCGGCCAAGGCTATATTCGGCGACAAATTAAAACCGATGAAATCGCACAGGCCCTCGGTACGGTCAGCCGCAGCTTAAGCCTATGGCCCATATTGGCCATACTTTTGCTGCTGATGCTGCTGCTGGAAGCGTTGCAGTGCCGGAAAATGTCCCAACTGACCCGAGCGGCGGATTTGGCTGCTACGGAATTACCGGCCATGAGTTTGTTGTAATTAAAAAGGAAACGCTTATTGGCGAAAGAGCCTGAACAACTTCATCATCATGGCCCGGTTCACCTGATGCTGCACCCGGCGCTGCCCCTGTGGGTGCTGGCTCTGATTGCCTTAGGTTCGCTGGCGTTAATTGTGTATCTGTATCAACAGCAGCGCGATCTGGCACCCCCGCGCACCATCGTCGTGCTTACGCTGCTGCGGGTTGCGTTGGTGCTGCTCTTGGCTATTGCTCTGGCCAGCCCGGCGCTGCAATGGACACGCACGCAAACGTCGCCAGGACAACTTTGGCTGGTACTGGATCACAGCAAATCCATGGGTGTGCGGGATGTTCAGGGTGGCCAGCGCTATGGCCAGCGCTATGCCCTGCGCTGGGCCTGCGCACTGGGCCGCGTGCCGGACTATAGTGACGCTTTGGATCGTGGCCTGGCAGAGCTTAGCGCTCTGGCCCAGCAATTGCGCATACTCAACGATCAGGAACAGAATTTTACTGCCGCCTCACGGCTGCAGTCGCAACAACAAAACCGGAAGAGCATTGTGGCCCTGCAAGTCTGGATCAACCATCTTCAATCGCTTATTGATCAGCTATCCCGTCATGCGTCGGCATCCGAGGTGGCCAATGATTTACGGCGAATAAACCGAACCGTACGACACATTTCACGCACATCCAAAGCCAGCACGAGTGAAGCAGGCCCTGGCACCAAAGCATACGCCGCAATAAATGTTCAACTTCGCGACGCCATGCGGGCTTTACAGCAGATTGCTAAAAATGCTGATCAAGCCTATCTGGCAAAGCACCAATCGAATGTCACACTCCAAGCGCAGCTCCAGCATGTGCTGAAACTGACCCGGGCGCAATTAGCCTTGGCCATTCTTACAAAACAAAATAACGGCGGAAAGCCCGCTCTTTCCAGGCTGCTGCGACAGGATGCGGTGCATCTGGTAAGCTTCGCCGGCGCGGCTTACACCGCGTCGTTTCCGCTGTATGGCAATCCCACGCCTGTTTTGCAAAGCAATCTGAATCCCACAGGCAAGAGTACCAATATCAGTCAGGCACTGCTGACCACAGCCTCACGTATTGAACGCGGAAGGCGCGCCGACGTACTGCTGATATCCGATGGCCGGGAGAATGTCGGTTCGAATCCGGCGGAAATTGCGCGGCTGCTGGCCGTACATCATGTGCATACTTATACGTTATGTATCGGGTCGGATCATGCGCCGCCGGGGGCATCGATTGATTCAATTCATGCCCCACAATGGATATACAAGCATCAATATCTTAAAGCGACAGCGGTAATTCATCTGCGATCTCTGGCAGATAAGCCGGTCACGGTGGAATTGCTGCGTCATGGGCACGTTACAGCCCGGCAAGTCATCGTGACGCATCGGGCGGACGCGTACAAGTCCGCACAATTCAAAAATATGCCACCCGGACCGGGTGTATACGCCTACAGCATAAAAGTTCTGCCCACCGCGACCATGCGTCATGCCGCGGTGCGGACATTTCGTGTGACAGTGCGACGGGATAAACTTCAAGTGCTGCTGATTGACGGGCAACCGGGCTGGAATTATCAGTATCTCGTGAATTATTTTTCACGCAGCCGTCGCGTGCATCTGCAGGCGGTACTGTTGCATCCGGCCAGTGTTACGGGCATTGCCCCCCCGCCACCGATTATCGCGTCTCCGAAGAATCCCAGCTATCTGGCTCAGAAATTGCCTGTTGGCCGAAAAGCGTGGGAGGCCTTTGATGTTATTATTCTCGGCGATATTCCCGGCAACACCCTTTCACCAATCGCCCAACAGGGTATTGCGTACGCCGTACAAATCAAAGGGGCCGCGCTGGTGATCATTGCCGGTCAGGAATTTATGCCGCGGGACTGGGCCCAACAGCCGCTGCGGAAGCTTTTCCCGATTAAATTCAACTCCGTCTGGCCACCGGCACTTTTGCGGCACGAGAATGACAACGGCTTTCTGCCTGCATTAACAGCGCAAGGTGCACAGTCTGGACTTTCGCAATTGGGAGTGGATCAACGCACCGATAGTACCATCTGGCGATCCATGCCGCGCTGGTATTGGCACAGCGCCTATACGCAAGCCCGCGCGGATGCCCGAGTACTATGGGTCATCGCCGGCCACAGCCATGCAAACGCCGGCAACACCGGCGCAATCGCCGGGTTCCAGGCGGCGCGCCGCCGGGCGCTGCTGGCAACCATGACCATGGGTTCTGGAAGAGTCATGTATCTTGCCAGCAATCAGCTTTGGCGTTTGCGCTATGTCCATGGTTACAACGTGGAAGATGTATTTCTTGGACAACTGCTGCGCTGGGCTTCGGGTTCGCAATTGCCGGCAGGAGGAAAATTTGTCCGCTTCGGCACCAATCATTCCAGTTATAACCAAGGCCGGAAGGTCATGGTGCAAGCCCGCGTACTTGATGACCGACTGCTTCCGGAAACCGGGCTGCACTTTCAGGCAATTGCCACCGCTGTTATCACCGCTGCCAAGTCCGGTGTAAATTCTGCGGCATCTTCACCGGAAGTTTATTCCGCCCCCATGCAGCCGCAAACCGGTGTGCCGGGATATTACAGCGGCCTGATTACCGGGCTGCCACCGGGACATTATCACATTACGCTCAAAGGATCCGGCGTCCATGAGCGCATGGTTAACGACCCGACGGCAAGCGTGCGTTCGTTGACCATACGCGTAAAATCGGCGGGCAACCTTGAAATGCTGGATACCACCAGCGATCCCGCGGCCATGCAGCAGATCGCCCGGGCCGGCGATGGCATTGCACTGCCCGGCCCGTTTGCCAATATTCTCGCGGGCTATATGCCACCGGTAAAACAGATTATAAAAATCCCGGAAAATAGCAGTCTCTTTGCTCATCCACACAGTGCGTCAACATTCTGGCTGCATGTGTTATTTATGCTGACATTTATAGCGCTATTGACCGCCGAATGGTTGATCCGAAAGTCCGCTGGAATGGTATAGCTGGCGTGACCGCATTGGCAGTAGTTGCAGTACTGATAAGCATTTTTTCGCTGGTCACGGTAAAATCGAAGAATCGACGTTCAATCGCCGTTCCAAGCGTTGCCCTAACCGCGTAGCGAGTTCATAACCGATAGTGTTACATTTCTCGGCCAGATGATCCATGCATATTGGTGATTGCGGATCATCAGAAATCAGCGTAACCCAGTCCCCGACACAGGCGTCGGTATCGGTTATATCCACCACGGTTTGATCCATGCTTACGCGCCCCACCACGGGCAGTTGGTTTTCACCGTGCAATACAAACGAGCGATTGGACAATTCGCGCGGATAGCCGTCCGCATATCCCACGGGCACAATGCCCAGGCGGCTAATGCGTGCGGTAACAAATGTATGGCCATAACCTACCCCCACACCCGTGGCACAGTTATGAATTGCTGTGATTGGTGCCCTAACACGGGCAACGGGGATGATTGCCGCAATCGGTGCCCCCAGTGAGGGTTGCAAGCCATACATGGCAATGCCCAGGCGCACCATATTCAGCGCGTTAAAGCCATCATGCCACGCGCCGCCGGAATTATGAGCATGCAAGATCAATTGCGGATCATGTTTTTTTTCCGCTGCTGTGGCCCGGATAAACTCGGCGAGTTGCGCCAGATTGGCGCTGTGCCCGGGCTGATCGGCATGGGAAAAGTGCATGAAAATGCCTTCCAGCCGTATTGCTGATAGCGCACGGACATGTTTAATTAATGCGGGCAACTCATGCATCGCTATGCCCTGCCGCGTTAGGCCGGTATCCACCTGAATATGTACCGGCTGCGGAACCGTGCGCCCCATGGCAAGCAAATGCGAACTTAAGTAGGAGGCCGATTGAATATCCGTTACCGTCAGCCGCACGCGGCCCAATGTTAGAAGTGTCTCGACCCGGTGTGGTATATCGGCGCATTGGCGGGTTAGAACAATGGGGGCCAAAACCAATATGGGTAATGTGGCATCCAAAGCGGCAACTGCCGTGGCCTCTTCGATGGAATACACGCACAACCAAGAAATGCCGACATTCCGTAATAGCGGCACAATCTGTTCCAGACCGTGGCCGTAGGCATTGGCTTTCACCGTTGCGCCCAACGCCACATGCCCGGCAAGACGGGTTCTAAACACCTGCACATTGCTGCGTAAGTGCGTGGCGGATAGTTCCATGATTCCATTCTGGGCGATCATAACGGCAATTCTTTCGTGGCACGGCGTAATCGGTCCTCGATGGCCAGCCATACGCCATCAATACTTTCCGGGAATTGTACCAGCAACACATCGCATCGCACGGCATCAAGTTCACGCAATGCGCTGTATAAAACTTTGGCACAGGCTTCGGCGTTGGACGGTAGCACCCTCTTTTTCGCCACGGTTGTCGGGGCGACGAAATCTTCAAAGCAAAGCAATCCGATACGCTCATTGGGCTTCCGCCGTAAATATGTGTTGAATCCCCGTAAATCCGAGGCGTAAAAGCGGTACGCCACGGTCCGCGGAGCATAGTGGCTTTCCAGAAGTCCCGGACTTTTTAAATCGTCACGGATAGCCTTTTCGGCAGGGCTTGGCAGTGCTGCCACTTCCATCGCCATTCCAGCGGCAGCAAGGCATTGAGCCAGCATCGCCTGTGAAATCGCGCCGGGGCGCAGGATCACCGGGTATATTCCGGTTACATCTACAACAGTAGATTCCAGACCCACCGAGCACGGGCCGCCGTTAAGTATCAGGCCGATGCGCCCGGCAAGCTCATCATATACGTGCTGGGCCGTTGTAGGCGATGTATGCCCGGACGCGTTGGCACTCGGAGCGGCGATGGGCCGCCCGGAACCCCTAAGCAGTGCTTGCGCAATGGGGTGATTGGGACAACGGATAGCCACCGTATTTCTGCCAGCCGAAACCGCCGGACAAATTCGCTCATTGCGTTGCAATACCAAGGTTAGTGGGCCTGGCCAAAACCGTTGTGCAAGTACCGCGGCGACCGCTGGAAACTGGGCCGAACAATCTTGTGCCGCCGCAACGTCCGGCACATGAACGATCAACGGGTTATTGCCAGGCCGCCCCTTGGCCTGATAGATGCGCGAAACCGCAATCGGATTACCGGCATCACCGCCTAAGCCATATACCGTTTCTGTGGGAAATGCGACAATCTCTCCGCAACGGATCAATTCAGCCGCTTCTGGCAAGCCGGAATCAGCGGGTTCTATTCGTGTACGCACGGCAGCATTTCTTTATATTGAGGTTTTCCAAGGCTAACGGGCGGCGAATAATTCCGCGTCACCACCCGACAATATTATATCCGCCATCGACGTAAAGCGTTTCCCCGGTAACACCGGAGGACAAATCGGAACAGAGATAAATCGCGGTTTTACCCACATGTGTGGCGGCATCATCGACATTCCAAGGCAGCGGCGATTTTTCCGTGTAATGTGTCATCATCTTATCAATATCGCCGATACCCCGCGCGGCCATGGTTTTAATGGCCCCGGCGCTGATGGCGTTAACCCGGATATGTTTTTCATCCCGCCCCATCTCTGCGGCCAGATAACGCACCGTGCATTCCAAAGCCGCTTTGGCAACCGCCATGACATTGTACATAGGTACATATTTTTCCGCGCCGAGATAACTCATCGTGATAATTGAGCCATTGGGATTCATCAGCGGCTGGGCTTCCCGGGCCATGGCCAGCAGCGAATACGCGCTGATATCCAGGGCCGTCTTCCACGCTTCGCGGCTGGTCTGCAAAAATGGATTATGCAGGGCCTCGGCCGGGGCAAATGCCAATGAGTGCACAAGAATATCAAAAGTGCCAAAGGCCTCGGCGGCCCGCTGAAAAGCGGATTTGATGTCTTCATCCTTGCTGACATCGCATGGGGCAAGGAACTTGGGGTTAAACTGCTCAACAGCCTTGACCACGCGGCGCTCAATTTTTTCACCCGGAAGATGAGAAAACCCCAATTCACAGCCAGCCTTATGGAGTTGCTGGGCAATATGCCATCCAATGGAGTATTCGTTAAGCACGCCAAAAATAAACGCCTTTTTTCCCGCCAGCATGGACATATTGTAATACCTCTTATTTGATAATGTTTCCGTTGAACTTAACTGATTGTTCTTTTAACGCGGATAATCACCGCGCAACAATTGAATTGTTGATGCCCGCTGCGATGCTCGGAACACCGCCGCCCCCGCCACCAGCACGTCTGCTCCGGCCTCCAGTGCATCATGTGCGGTGCGTATGCCGATGCCGCCATCAATAGAAAGGCGCTGGCGTGGTTCAAGATTATTTCGCAGCGTGCGAACTTTGTTGAGCACCTCGGGCATAAAGCTCTGGCCCGTAAAGCCCGGATGCACGCTCATCACCAGCACCAGATCCACCTGATTCAGTACCGCATCGAGTGCTTCAGCGGGCGTTTCGGGGTTCAGCGATATACCGGCTGTCGCGCCAAGATCATGAATACGTTTGATTAAATCCACCGCACCGAAGCGTGTCAGACCGGGTGCTTCAATATGAAACGTAATATGCCCGGCCCCCGCTTCAATAAATGGCTTTACAAAATCCTGCGGATCCGTCACCATCAAATGCACATCCTGCATCAGGTGACACGCGCGGGCCAGAGCCAAGACAATATCCGGCCCCATGGTCAGGTTCGGAACAAAGTGCCCATCCATGATATCCACATGCAGAAGATCCGCACCGGCACGCTCAATATCGGCGGCTTCTTCGGCCAAGCGACCAAAATCAGCGGCCAGGATGGACGGTGCCACCAGCGGCAGGTGCGGCGGACGCAAAAACACGCTGTTCATTCTTCAGGCATCCCATTGTTGCCAACAAAAACACACTTGGCCGGGGCGGTCCGATTAACCAACCCCGTTCGCAACTTCCGCTTCATTGAACCAAGGCTCTGGGCGAACCCTTTTTGCGGGCGGTACAGCGCAAAAAGGCGTGACCCCGGCTCAATCCTTGTTAGATCATACCGTGTCCAAGATATCGATGCACGGAAATCCGCGACCTTCCATAAATTCCAGACTTGCTCCACCGCCGGTGGAAACGTGCGAAACCTTGGATGCCAGATCAAACTGCTCAATGGCAGCGGCCGAATCACCACCGCCAATAATCGTCGTGGCCCCATGCCCGGTGATCTCCGCCAGGCTTTCCGCCACAGCTCGCGTGCCGGCCTGGAACGGCTTTTTCTCAAACACACCCATGGGACCGTTCCACACCACTGTCCGGGCGGAACGAATCCGGCTTTTGTAATCGGCAATGGTCTTGGGGCC
>JAJZVR010000127.1 GCA_021847065.1 Planctomycetota bacterium
GCTGCGACGCCACGCGGGCCGTCACGCACCAGTCATGCCCGTGCTGCGGCTCGAGCTTATCGCCGGGCAGGCGCAACTGATGCGTAGCGCAAAATGTCGCGTGTACTTCAATGGCAAACATAGATTTCCACCCTGTTATGCTTCAGCGCGACAACTCGGAGCCGCGCTTAACGGCGGCGGATAATGCGGCCGCGATAATATCGGCAAACCGCTGGCTTGCCATGACGTTTATGGCCGCTTCGGTAAACCCGCCGGGACTGGTGACTTTACGTCTTAATTCCGCCGCAGAGTCTTCGGACTGCTCCAGAAGCCTGCCGGCGCCGATAATGGTTTGCCGGGCCAGCAACTGTGCATCGGCCAGCGGAAGCCCCTGGCTCACACCCGCCGCCGTCATGGCTTCGGCCAGATAAAACACATACGCCGGCCCTGATCCGGACAAGCTCGTTACGGCATCCATCAGCGTTTCTTCCACCGTGGCCACCGTGCCACAGGCCCCGAAAATGCTCACGGCAAATCGCATATCCACATCGGTTGCCGCACTTCCACGGCAAAGGCCGCTGGCACCGGCCCCGACCAGCACCGGGGTATTGGGCATGACCCGCACAACACGTACCCCGGCACCAAGTTGTTTTTCAATAAAGCCCGTGGAGATGGCCGCCACGATGGATATGATCAGTGTGGACGGCTCGAGCACAGGCTTAATCTGCTGCAACGCTTCTTCAATTTTCTGCGGTTTTACCGCAAGCAGAATCGACTCCGACGCACTGACCACCTCGGCAGATTCAGCCGATGCGGCAATGCCCAATTCACCAGCCAGCAACTCACGCCGCTGCAAGGATGGATCAGCGATAAATATTTCGGTGGGCTTAAAGAGTCCGGCACTGATGCCGCCACGCGCAATGGCCTCCGCCATATTGCCGCCACCGATAAAACCGAGTTTGTAAGGTTTATTACTCATTAGCATATTTCCCAAAATACTTAAACTATCCTACCGGGATTCAATCTCGGTATCCACTAAAAATCACCCTTATAGCCCGGCCCGCTCCGGAGCCAACGCGGGGAGTTCCTTGAGTTTATGGATGGCTTGGGGCATGAGGCGCGTTTGTAGTGAACTGCTGTGATTAGCCGTGGTAACAAAATTAATGTGCAACTGCCCATAGTATTTTTGCGGTACTGTTCCAAGTAACGAAATAGCTCCTTGGAGGACTGCCATCATTAAATCACGTTCTTGAACAATTGGAGCCTCTTATCGAACTGGTGGAGTTGCTGCTGCCTCAGGTTCGCCAGAAACGCCTCGACATCCATCGGTGGATTCTTCAATCGGTTCCGCAATCGCTTGATTGCCATGCAGACCGGCCCTTGGGCCAGGTCAAACTGGTCGACTAGAAAATCATCAGGGTGCTGAGCCTCCAATCCGTATGGCTTCAGTGCGTGCTCTGGGAAGTCTTTGATATTGTATGTGACAATTATCTCAGCACGGGCAACGATAGCGGCCGCCAAAACGTGTCGGTCATTGTTGTCCGGCAAACTCAGGCGGTCAACCAAAGGTTCATATCCGACGACCAGACAGTCCGGCACCGCCTGATCCATCAGTTGCCGCGTTCGCGCCAGTTGTTCCCGTTTGATGTGCCTATTGTTGTTCAACACATTCCTTATCCACTCATCGTGAATCTGGTTAGTCCAGCGGGCGCGGAAGATACCTTCGCCGCTGATCTCTAGAAGAATATCGCGCAAAGGTGCCGAATAAAACACGCAGGCGTCGAAAATGGCCGTGAATGTGTCCATTCATCGGTAGCCCATCTTGAGATCCTGAGCCTGATGGACTAACTCGTCCATCGCCCTGCTATGGTTGGCGCGACACATCTCCTTGTAAGCCATCAGATCCCTGTATGCAATGCGGCGATGGGTCCCGACCATCTGGAAGGGAATCCGTTTTTCCTCCAGTTCCTTGATGAGAAATGGCCGGGAGACCCCCAGAAGTTCCGCAGCCTGTTGGGTGGTTAGCTGAGCGTGGATCGGCATAAGAGTCACGGCGTTGCCCTGACTCATTTCCGTCAGAATCCTCATTAGCAGCAGGAAGGCTGATGCAGGCAGACGAATGGTTTGATCCTTGCCCGTGTTTGCCGCGGCAATTCGGACTTGCACTGTATGCAGTGGCTGAGCGGCAAATGGGGCCAGCTTGCGACTGGACTCCTTCGCAATCTGCGTATCTTCACTGGTAGGCAATACAGGTTCGATAGCTAAGGTGTTCATATCGTGCTCCATTATTCTTGATAACGATTATATCGACTGAGTCGTTAAAAGCAATAAACAAAACTAACGAAATAATCGAAACGCAAAAAGGTGGGCGTGGCGGCAATATTACTGTCAAAGATAACAATGGCAGACCAAAATTTAATTTTCCTCAGGTGAGGAATGTATGCAGATATGTGCATGATAGCATGTAAACCGCGAGTCTGTCAACCAACATTTCACTGTTTTGACGAAAATTACGATCTAAAGCCCGCGGGGCCGCTATAGTCGTACTTCAACGCTGCTGGCGCTCAAACAAGTAAGTTTCCCATCTCAGCGTCCAGGAAATCCCCTCGATCACAAGCGTTAGTACAAATAGGCCGGCACCGGCGAATCCGATAACCTGCGCAAGCCAAACGGACCAAAACATAACCGCCGATACCTCCGTGTAGTGGCCGGCAGCAAACAGGTAATGGTGTCCATGCCCGACTCGACCGCCGCCCCAAGCATTTCCGGCACCATGATCCAAAAAAGTCAAAGCAACGAATATCAGGCCGAAGATAAACGCAGTCAATCCACCAAGTGCCCCGATAAATTCGACGGCTATTCGAATGATCCTAAGCGCCCAAATGACCTTTCCCATTAAAGCGTCTCCAGCCACGCCGACACCGTTTTGCCCATCGCAGACGGCCAGCCGCCCGATTCGTGGTTCAGGAATTTTTCAATTGCGGCAACCATAAATATTTTTCCATCCAAGAATCAGCTTTTAACTTCCTCCAGCACGCCGCAATCGCCCTTGCTATTCATTAACATCGAGACCTTACCAGACGCTTCGCACTCCATATTGCTCAAGCAAAGCATGCGTATCCAACAGTATCTTCACGCGATGTATTCTCCGAAGTCGCGCAGGTGCCCATCACCTTCCCGCTTTAGTGTTAGCAGGCCCTTACAATTTCCCGCGCGATGCCCCCGATTGTCCGTTCGAGGTCGGAGACTGGCCACGGGCAAATTATTCTCCGTCAGAACTATTTCCTCATCAGAGCCAAGCGAATGAATCAATGCTGACAACTTGGCGGCCGCCTGCTCAACCGGGATTATATGCGTCATAATATTACCTCTTTCTTTTCACCGGCGGCAAAGCGACCGGTAGCGTTCCCTCTGTATTATAATGATAACCCATCCCTACCCGGATGATCTACCCTCCGAATGTCAGTTATCACAAATACTCGGCGACACTGCAATCCGCTGGGCCTTCTTATTTTAACTTGGCAGGTCATGTCTACTGCGGTTGGATGGCCTTCCTCTTTTCCGCTTCTTTGAGTTGGTTGCGAAGGTTTCCGCGCACGACAAATGCGCCGAGGCCAACGCACACCAGACAAAACAGATACGTCATAACCGCGACATGCCACTGCATTGGGTACTCCCGCCAATCCCGCGGCTGTGGGTGCAACCAGTGAGTGTATAGCGGGAACAATGAAAGAATCCCAGCGGTGAGCCATAATACATGGACCGCCACAAAGAGCGGTCGCTGCCGCCGACCGGCCGCACCCGCTATGGCCGCCAGCATAGCTGTCGGGATCAACCAGTCCGGAATTGCGTTGAGACTGTAACGTCCCCCCGGTGACCTTGAAAGGTAAAAGTGGCGCATTGCAGCGGCTAACGGTAGCCTCGTTGCGATGTAGCGGTGCCACCCCACTTCGGCGAGGGCAAATAAAAGGAATAAAAGAACCACGACCAGCGACGCCTGCCACCATTTCATAGCGATTATCCTCGAAAAATCCGCGTGAAATGCCGCCAAGGGATGCTCACGCAGGGAGGTGACCTGCGTAGCGGGGACGCATCGGATTTCATTATGCCTGGTCTCCGTGGCGGCGCTGTTTTTCGCTGCCCCTCACCGCGTATTGTACGCTCTGATCCCAATTCCACCACCGCCTTGCCCCTCCAGTATAAATATCACCTTCCTTGACCCACTTGCTCTGGAGTAGTTAATATCTGGATTCAATCTTTGCGGCAACCTGGCCGTCGTATCTACCAGGGCGGCGGTGATTCTGAGATCTTTGGAGTAAATTCATGGGCGGACATTATGAATCAGCGCAGGTGAGATCGGAGGATCGGGATCACGTGAAGGCCGTGGCAGACCAAACCACCTCAGGGAAAAGTTAGGACCGGCCCAGAAACGGGAGGAACCCCATTCTTTCCGCAATTCTTGGGCATCCTATGAGATGTTTCGGGACTGCGCAGGAATTACTTGTTGCCTGTTACGCGAAAAGTCAGAGACACACTTCCGAACAACAAAAAGGCCCGGCTGGTATTACCGGCCGGGCCTTCTGATTTTAACTTTGGGGATCATGTTTGCTGCGGTTACTTGGTCGAATAGCTGCCGCCGGTGGTGGCTTTTACCACCGCCTGCGCTGCCGCCAATCGGGCGATTGGTACGCGATAGGGGGAGCAACTGACATAATTCAAACCGACGCGGTGGCAGAATTCCACCGAGGCCGGATCGCCGCCATGCTCACCGCAGATGCCAACTTTCAGGTCGCTGCGGGTGCCGCGGCCTTTTTGAATGGCAATTTTAATAAGTTCGCCAACGCCTTCCTGATCCAGTGAGTTGAAAGGATCCTTGGGCAGGATTTCAAGTTCAACATATTTAGGCACGAAAGACGCCACATCATCACGCGAGAAGCCGAAGGTCATCTGCGTAAGATCATTGGTCCCGAAGCTGAAAAATTCCGCTTCTTTGGCGATCTGATCGGCGGTAATGGCCGCGCGCGGCAATTCAATCATGGTGCCGACCTTGTACTCTACTTTCTTGCCGGCCTTGGCAAACACTTCATCCGCCACCGCCCGCACGCGCGGCAAGAGGAACTCGAGTTCCTTGACCGTGTTGACAATCGGAATCATGATTTCGGGGTAAACTTTCACACCCTTCTTGGCCACTTCAACGGCAGCCATGAAAATCGCCCGAACCTGCATTTCCTGAATTTCGGGGAATACCACAGCAAGGCGGCAACCGCGGAAGCCTAGCATCGGGTTGGATTCATGCAGTTCTGTTACGCGCCGCTTGATACGATCCATCGGCACTTTCATCTGCCGGGCCATTTCGCGTTGATTTTTTTCTTCATGCGGTAGGAACTCATGCAATGGTGGATCCAGCAACCGGATTGTTACCGGCAGGCCATCCATCGCTTTGAATATGCCGACAAAATCTTTCTTCTGGTACGGCAGAAGTTTCTTCAGCGCGGCCCGGCGATCTTTTTCGTTAGCCGCGAGAATCATTTCACGCACGGCGACAATGCGATCACCTTCAAAGAACATGTGCTCGGTGCGGCACAGGCCGATGCCCTGGGCACCGAATTCACGGGCCACTTTGGCGTCATTGGGCGTGTCGGCATTGGTGCGAACCTGCAATTTGCGGATGGAATCCGCCCAGCCCATGAGCTTGGCGAAATCACCGGAAACTTTCGGCTTAACGGTTGGAACGGCACCGGAGAATACAATGCCGGTTGATCCATCAATGGAAATGGTGTCCTTTCGGCCAAATTTACGGGTTTTTCCGGTGGCACCTTTAATGATGACGGTTCCGGCTTTGGCGTCGATATCCAATTCGCCGCAACCGGCCACGCACGGCTTACCCATGCCGCGGGCTACCACCGCCGCGTGGCTGGTCATACCGCCGGTGCTTGTGAGAATGCCCACCGCCGTCTGCATACCGCCGATGTCTTCCGGTGATGTTTCTTTTCGCACGAGAATAACTTTTTCGCCGTCAGCAAAGCGCTTTTCAGCTTCTTCCGCGGTGAAGGCCAATTTACCCACAGCCGCGCCGGGTGATGCGGGCAGGCCCTTGGCAATCTGATCACGGGGTGCCTTGGGGTCAAACGAGGGGTGCAGCAATTGATCCAGACTTGCCGGATCAACACGCAGCACCGCGGTGTTCTGATCAATAAGGCCTTCGGCAGCCATTTCCACCGCAACGCGAACGGCGGCATGGGCGGTGCGTTTGCCGTTACGGGTTTGCAGCATATAAAAATGATTATGTTCGACGGTGAATTCCATATCCTGGACATCCTTGAAATGCTTTTCAAGAATGTCCTTCACCCGCAGCAATTCCGCATACGCATCCGGCAGGGTATCGCCCATGCGGACAATCGGCTGAGGTGTGCGGATACCGGCGACCACATCTTCGCCCTGGGCGTTAATGAGGAATTCGCCATAAAACACGTTTTCCCCGGTGGAGGGGTCACGGGTGAAACATACGCCGGTGGCGCAATCTTCGCCCATATTGCCAAACACCATGGCCTGCACGTTTACCGCTGTTCCGTTAAGTCCGGAAATTTCATTAATCTGCCGATACTTAATCGCCCGTGGACTCATCCATGATTGGAACACGGCTTTGACGGATTTTACAATTTGCTCACGCGGGCTGGCGGGGAATTTTTCTTTGGTGTGCTTTTCGTAAACTTTCAGATAGCGCTGGCAGACTTCTTTCAGGCCATCGACATCCAAATCTGTATCCAACTTTACCTTGCGTTGTTTCTTTACCGCAGCCAGTTCAGCTTCAAAGTGATGGTGATCAACTCCCATGACCGTATCGCCGAACATGTTAATCAGCCGCCGCCACGCATCCCATGCGAAGCGCGGGTTGCCACAGGATTTGGAAAATGGATCAATCATTTTCTCGGTCAGGCCGATGTTCAAAACGGTATCCATCATGCCGGGCATGGAAACCGCGGCACCGCTGCGGCAGGAAACCAGCAGGGGATTAACAGGATCGCCGAGCTTTTTGCCCAAAGCGTCTTCCAGCAACTTGATGCTTTCATCAATTTGCTGTTCCAGGCCGTCGGGAAATTTTTCGCCATTCTTGTAATACGCCGCACAGCATTCCGTGCTGATGGTAAAGCCCGGAGGCACCGGCAGACCAATATTGGTCATTTCGGCGAGATTGGCTCCCTTGCCGCCCAGCAGAACCTTATCTTTAGCGCTTCCTTCCGCTTTGCCATTACCGAAGAAATATGTCAATTTATCGACCACGTGGTGGTACCTCCAGGGAAAAACTAAACCGGTGAAAACATAAAATCCGCTGACTGTTCGCCCAGCCGGTGCAACGAACGCGGAAAGCGTAAGAGTATAAAGGCCGTGCGCCCGGCGTCAAACGACTGGCGCAACACGCAGAGCCTATTGAACGATTCCCCGCCTGCGGGATTTACGCCGCGCCCGGAATCGTTTATGCTCACGGGTCTGTTTTATGGTTAATTGTTACTGCGCGGTGATGAGCCTATGGCTACAAAATTAATGCGAAAATACAGCAAACCCATGATGGCGGTTCTGGGTGTGCTATTAATGGTGACGTTTCTGGTGGGCTATTCCTACCAATCGGGAATGGGCGGTTCCGGTGACGCGTTTGTGTTGGGGAAGCTTAATGGGCAGCCGCTGACAAAGGGCAAACTCACGCAGGCCCGTATTGATATACGCATTCTGCGAAATTTGCCGGCCTTGGCGGATATGCGACTGTATCCGATGTGGCTTAGTCAACGCAGTGATACCCGTGCGGCGATTCAGTTTTATCTTCTGCTGCGCGAAGCGCGGGCGTCGGGATTTTTTCCCGACATCGGTGATATTAATCTCCTGGTCAAACAAAAAACCCTGCGTAAGCAGATTGGTGAATTGCTGGCAAATTCCAATTTTGCCCAGCCGAATGTCGTTCAGGCTCTGGAAGATTTAACGACCATCGACCAATTGCAGGTGTTTATTGGCGGCGCCTGCCGTCCCAGCGCACCGCAATTGTCGCATTTTATCAGTGAACTTGGTACGTCAGTGAAGGTTCGTTACGCGCGGATGCGGGCTTCGGACACAGCCGCTTCCATGCCCACGCCTAGCGCCGGGCAGTTACAGAGCTTGTTTGCGGCCTATCGAGCCACGCTGCCGTGGAATGCGGGCAGTCCCACGCCACCGCCGCTGATTAATGGCCATCGTTATCCGTTTGGATATCGTTACCCTGACCGGGTGAAAATTGAATTTTTAAAATTTGATCGCGCTGCGGTGCTGGCAAAACTCAAGCCCACCATTGATGATATTCAAGCGGCGTATGCCTATTACCAAGCCCATCTCAGTGATTTTGAATTGACACCACCTGATACCACTACCGCGCCGGCAAAAGCGCCCAAGCCGCAATACAAAACTTTCGATCAGGTGCGGCAGAAACTGATTCGGCGGCAACTTATTAAGCGCGTGAACCTGACGTTCCGTCGCATGTTGAATCGGGCGGGGCATATTGCCGATAAGCCATGGAGCACGGTGGATGTCAATGGCTACCACAAAGCCGTACCGGAATCACAATGGGTGCCATACGGTAAGCTGGCAACTGACCTTGGTAAACAATATGGCTACACGCCGGTGGTGGGGCGGTGGAATCATTGGCTGGATTCCGATGGTCTGGCGAGCTTGCGCGGCATTGGCGATGCCACGACCGATCAGGCGGGTTTATCGCAGGCGGTGGGGTTAAGTGTATTGGCGATGAAGGTTCATGCGTTGGATCCGCATTCAAAAAATATCGGCTTGCTGCTGCATCTGCAGGTGGGGTACGATGGCCCGGTGTTGACGGATACGCATGGTAATATGTATTTATATCGTGTTATTGCGGTCAGCAAGGCGCATAATCCCGCCACTTTGGCCATGGTGCGTTCCGCGGTGGTGCATGATGCGCAACTGCTGGCGGCATATCATGCCGATATAAAGGCGGGCGTAAAGTTGGCCACTTCGGCGGCGCGTATCGGTTTGCCTGTGGCCGCGAAGAAATATCATCTGGCGGTATTCAGCCCGGCATCATTTAAGGCCCTGGAAAATCAGTTGGTTGGTATAACCCCGGATGGTCAGCCGCAATATGCGCTGGTTCCCGGGCACTTGCCGGGGGTGCAGGTGCGTAGCGCCAAACTCATGCAGGCGGCCTTTTTACTGGCGCGCCAAGCCATGGCCAAGTCCAATATGGCAGATGTGTCCATTAAATCAGGCGCTTCGCAGCAAAAAGCGAACACCAACGGGCAATCAGTCGCCAAGCTTGTGCTGACGCATCCGTGCACGAGTGTGGACCTGGATTCTCAATTGGCCGTATTTGTGTTGCAATTAGCCAATGCCAAGCCGGTACCGGTGAATATTTTGCATGACTCCACGGATTTGGCGGGGGTTGGGCGGTATCTGATGGGCCATCTCAATGAAAGCCTGCTGGAGCAGTGGTTCAGCTACACCGCGGTAACCAAGCGTGTGGGGTTTGTGGCCAACGATTGAGCATGCGTCATGAGCCGAATTGACAAAATTTTCTGGGATACACTGCGCGGCCCCAAGCAATGGGTATCCTCCTGGTTCGCGGCTTATGCGTTGCTGGGAGCGGTATCCTCGGGGCTTATTCCCATTCTGCTGCCATTAATGATGGTGCAGCTTCTGCCGCACGAGCTTGCGGCCGTGGGGTATGTGATGGGGGCGTTTAATCTGGGGGCATTAAGCTCGCCATTCTGGGGTAATCTGGCGGATGGGAAGAAGGCGTATCGGCTGGTTTTTTGTGGCGGTCTGCTGCTGGAACTCACGGCCATGATAGCATTTCCATTGGCGGCCAATCTGGGTGCGTGGCTGGTTCTGGCGTTGCTGATGGGGGCCGGCAGTGCGGCTGTAAGCACCTGTGCGACGCTGTTAATTGTCGATTTTTATCCGCATGAACAATGGACCAGCCGCATTGGATGGCTGCAGACGTTTAATGGCGGCGGGCAGGTCATCGGGCTGTTGCTGGCGGGTGCATTTGCCGCTATCGGGTACCGCTTCGGTTTATGGATGGGAGCGGGTTTACTGGCTGCAGCCGTGGTGGCAGGTTTGATACTCCTGCCGCGGGCATCCAAGGCGGAAAGCTCAATAGGGGAACTCAGCCGGGCGGGACTGGGTCTGGATTTTGAGGCCTTATCGCGTTTTGCACGCGTGGAACTGATCGGTGGTGGATTGCTGAAGCACTTTCATCTGCTGAATATCGCGGGTCTGAAAAGTATTCCGAAGTTGCTGCCCACACGATTTGGCCGATTTCTTATGTCCTGGTTTTTTGTCTTTTTAGGTGTTTCAGGCTTTTTCGCCTATTTTCCAATTTTCCTCAAACAGAGTTTTGGCGTGCTTCCGGCCACAACCTCGCTTACGTACGCCGTGGCGGCGGGGGCGGGCATTGCGCTGTATAATTTGTCAGGTGTCTGGGCGCAAAAGTTTGGTGCACAGAAAATTTATTTCTTCGGGCGTATTCTTCGGTTTGCCGGTTTTATATTGTTACTGATTCCGCTGCTGTTGCATAAGATTCCCGGGGAGAATTTTATTGCGCTTTTAGGATTTGCCGTGGTGGTTTTGGCGTGGCCCATCCTCAGCGTTACCGGTACGGAATTAACTTCAGAATTAAGCCCCATCAGGCAGGGGGCGGCCCAAGGATTAAACAACGCAGCCAATGGTGTGGGAACGGTTGCCGGAACGTATCTGGCGGGCTGGCTGGTTCACCTGGTGGGGTATCAGTGCATCCCCATTATGGCCCTGATTGGCTTGGCTTTATCTATTTTGGTTGATACATCTTTTCATTCCGCCAAGCCGGCGGTAAATTCCGTTCCAGCGATTTCTCCAACCAACGCTTAGCCTGATGCGGCAGCATCACGGTTGGCTGCGAAATGGGGCTTGGAAATAATATTGACATCTCGCCGTCAAAATTCGGCGTCGCCCACCGCCGAGCGGAACGCAGTGTACAATCAGCACGCCATGCTGGCGGCCTTGGGCACGGTCCAAATACTGGTCGCGTCGGATTCACAATCCGGAAATATCCGCTCGCCAAAAAATCACCGCCTGATTGGGAAGGTAGTCATAAAGCAGGTGCCGAAGGTGCGTTTTGTTTTTGACCCGCTG
>JAJZVR010000128.1 GCA_021847065.1 Planctomycetota bacterium
GGGCACGGCGACACTCAAGCCCTGCCGATTCTTATTCGGCGCATTCTCCATGACACCGTTGCGGAAAAACTCGCCTCCAATCCGGTGCACATTCCTGATGCCTGGCGCGTTGGTCATCAGCATAAGCTGTTGGCATCCGGCGGTGCGGAGTGGATTCGCCTTCTAAATGCAGTTGCACGCGACGGCGCATCGGCCGTGTTGCTGGTGCTTGATGGAGATCGGCTGGGAACACAGTGCCCCGTTGATGTCGCCCGTTCACTGGCCGCATCAGCAAAAAATTGCGGAGCTGGCGCGGGGTTTTCTGTTGGCGTTGTCTTCGCTATGCAGGAAATAGAATCGTGGTTTATCGCCGATGCAGAGGCCTTGATCGGAAGCGGCACAGCGCATGCGGGCCGTCGCGGGAAGAAGATTCTTTTTCCAGAAGGTGATCTTGAAAAAAGCCCGCGCGATGCAAAGCGATGGTTGTATGACAATATGCCGGGCGGCTACAAGCCGACGATTCATCAATCCGATTTTGCCAGATTGTTGAATATCCAAAAGGTGCGTTCACATAATTTGCGTTCCTTTCGGCGCTTCGAACACGCGGTGACGGATTTGTTAGACGCGCTAATTTCCGGATCGCACATCGCAACACCCTGATTACGGCGTGGCGTTATCAGCTGTACACAATGAGAAACAGGCGGCGGAATGGAAATAGTATTCGGCCATCGGATTGTGGCGGATAGGCCGCTGCAATCAGGCTCTGATAGGCTGCGATAAACTTTGGCTGGTCGGATACAGGCATATTATCCAGATAGGGCCGCAGGCTTGTACCTTTGTACCATTCCACAATATCTTCCGGGCCATTGAGGATATGGAGATATTCACTGGTCCATAAATCGAGCTTGCTGACGTTGGTACTTAACAGATCGTAATAAAATTCTGGCTCGTGGCAATGCCACCGGCGAATGTCAGCAGGGAATTTATTACGCCATTTCTCACTGGCCGCGAGATCGCGTATGAGTGTTTGGGCCGGCGCTATGTGATAATTTGCCGGCATCTGCACTGCCAAAGCTCCGGCGGGATTGAGCATTTTCATTAACCGCGGCAGCAACGCCGCGTGATTATCCACCCACTGTAATGCGGCATTGGAAAAAATCAGATCAACGTGCTGCGCCGCTTGCCATGTTGAAATATCCGCTTCAATCCAATGCTGATGCGGGTATGTTCGGCGGGCTGTCGCAATCATGTCTGCGGAACTGTCCAACCCGGTAATTTCCGCGTCGGGCCAACGCTGCGCCAATGCCGCAGTGCTGTTACCCGGCCCGCAACCGAGGTCGATGATCCGTTTTGGAGAATCCAGTTTCAGCCGCTCAATGAGATCAACGCATGGCCGTGATCTTTCCTCGGCAAATTTAAGATACTGTCCGGGGTTCCATGAAATCATCGCCAGAGAGTAGCGGATTGCCGTGCCGCGGGTCAAGCATATTGCGAAGCTCGCCGGCACCCAGTCGCAAATAACGCGGCGGCTGCTGGGCACTGAATCAACCACCGCATCTGCCCATCGGGGGGGAGGAACTGGAAAGTCGCGGCAGATGCCCTTAAACGGTGTGCCGATAATAATGGGCCTGCGTGCGGGTGCCGATAACCAAAATATTGAGCACCATTTGACCCGGACGCTTGGCAATTCGGCCCGGCCCCCGTACCTTACCGTTCGTTCGTAACGGGAGAAATTGGATGTTGGCCAAAGTTCATAGCTTCGTGCTGCAGGGTATTGAAGCCGTCAAATGTGAAGTGGAAGTAAATATCGCCGCCAAGGAATATGGCGAACCTTTGCTCGTGGGCCTTCCGGATAACGCGGTTAAAGAAGCGTTGGATCGTATCCGCACCGCGATGATTAACAGCGGATTTCGTTTTCCAGATACACAACTGCTGGTCAACCTTGCCCCGGCGGATATTAAAAAAGAGGGTAGCGCCCTGGAGTTGCCTATTGCATTGGGCATACTTCATGCCGGTAAGCAGATCACTTCCGATCGGCATAAGAAATTTCTGGTCGCGGGCGAATTAGCACTCGATGGATCCGTGCGGCCCATTAAAGGCGCGCTTTCCATGGCCATGCTGGCGGCTGTGGGCGGATATACCGGTCTGCTGGTGCCGCCCGCCAATGCGCGTGAAGCGGCGGTGGTTCCGGATATTGAAATATACCCCATTGATTCTCTGGGCACGCTGGTTGGTTTTCTCAATGGAGCCTTGGAACTCGCCAGTGAGCAGGTTGATCAAGCCGATACACAGGTTTCGCCGGATGTATACGACCTGGATTTTGCGGACGTGCGCGGCCAGGAAATGGCCAAGCGGGCACTAACCATCGCGGCGGCGGGACGGCATAATGTGTTGCTTCTGGGTCCGCCGGGAGCGGGAAAAACAATGTTATGTCAGCGGTTGCCGACGATTCTGCCGCCATTAACCCGGCAGGAGGCCCTGGAAACATCGCGTATTTATTCCGCCTGTGGTTTATTGCCCAAGGGCAGCAGCCTGATGCGTACGCGCCCCGTGCGTATGCCGCATCATTCCGCCAGTGCACCTGCTCTGGTGGGCGGCGGCACGATTCCGCGGCCAGGTGAAGTATCCTTGGCGCATCATGGCGTTTTATTTCTTGATGAACTGCCGGAATTTTCGCGCCATGTTCTGGAAATGCTCCGGCAGCCTTTGGAAGCAGGTTCTGTCACCATCGCCCGGGCTCATGCCAGCGTAACATTTCCCGCCCGCTTTATGCTGGTAGCCGCGATGAATCCTACCGCCAGCGGAAAAGGCACGCTGGATCGGCGTAAGGCCAAATCCACAGAACTGGAAGCCATGGACAAATACATGGGCAAACTATCAGGCCCATTACTGGATCGAATTGATATTCACCTTGAAGTGCCGGCGGTAACTTACCGGGATTTAACGAGCAAAATTGTAGGCACAAGTTCGGCGGTTATGCGAAGCCGGGTGGAACAGGCTCGGGCAATTCAGTCGCAAAGATTTGGTGCCAACTCCACGACCACCAACGCCAGCATGAAAACGCAGCAGCTTAAAGATTTCTGCCCGCTGGATGATACCAGTATGCTGCTGATGAAGCAGGCGATGGAGGAATTGGGGCTTAGCGCCAGAGCCTTTGATAAAGTCCGCCGACTGGCGCGAACCATCGCCGATCTGGACGGCGCAGAAAAAATCATCCCGACCCATGTGACCGAGGCGATTGGTTACCGATTATTGGATCGGAAATATTGAGCCGGATATGTCAATATTACGCTGTATCGTTAAGTCATTCTGGTGGCGTGACTTATCACTATTTTCTCTCTGCGGTTGTTGGGATAATTTGCCAAAACTGAAAAAAAGTTGTTAGAATTATTATAGGAGCAGGTAAACCGGTGCCGATAACAACGCGGTGGCCATGGAGAATGTCCCGCGCGGGACGTTCAGAGGCCGAAGGTTCTTTTTAGGGAGTCATCTCTCATGCAGACAGGAAAATTCCTGGGTATCGGGGCCGCATTATCGGCCGGGTTGCTCGCGGCAAACGTTGCGAGTGCTTCAACTCTAACCTTAGAGGAGTATGCGGTAGGTGGTAACACTTTTAGTTCCATCGCCCTGAATGGCTCGGCGGGGTCATACTCCTCCGGCACCGGAGGCTACTTGACTATGAGTTGGTCGGGCGTTGCTGCCACGGTCGTGAATTCTGGCGGGACTGCCAGCTTGGAACTGGAATTCACCGGCCTGACGGGATCAGGATATGACGGCTTTCTTGTCAGTGACTCCTCGTTCTCCGAGACAGGAACGGGGTTGACGTTGTCAGCCAGCTCGTCGTCAACGGCGACCAGCGGGAGCGGCGGCGGAGCGTTTTCACCTATCGGACTTGCTGATAACAATAACAGCCTGTTCGGGGTTCCCTCTGCTGATAGCTCATCTTATCCCAGCGGCAGCGTGAAATCGGAATCTTCGGGGGCATATTCCGCAAGCGTCTCCTCTCCCCAAACCATCAGTATCAGCGGTCCTTTTTCCTTGACCACAAATGCTATTGTTAACACTGAGTTCACGGGTGGGTCAAGCGTTTATAATATTACTGCGGATACCTCCGTTACGGGCGGCACCACTTCCGCTGTTACCCTTCCCGGCTCTGGGCCGCTGACGATTGTTGGTGGATTGGTGGTTGTCGGCGGGTTGGCGATTCGCCGCCGCATGAAGGCGTGATGCCGCACCGCCGCGCACGGGCTAAGTGAAATTACTATCTTGGCGGCTAGCTGTCGATCATTTTGGATCGGAAATACCAGAAGCCTGTCCGGCTAATTGCCGGGCAGGCTTCCGAATTATTTCCGAGCAAATCACTGGTAGAAATTCATCATTCCCACCCAGTTGTAACCCTCGTGCATCTGATTCAGGTTTTTCCAGCTTACCGAGCCGTCGTTATACAGATCGTTGCCGCCATCCGGCTGACCACTGGCCGTTACCGTATGATTGGATGCCGGCAGTGGGCCGGGCCAGCTCCAGTTGCCCGCGAGATTGACGGTCAAATCGCTGGCCAGAATACTGGCGCTGGAATCCACCGGCGTTTGCGTAAACTGGATGCTATTAAAGGGAACCGGATTGCGTCCGAATTGGAATTGCCGAATCTGATAATAGTAGCAGTAGCCGTAGGCCACGCTGCCCCAGTTAATCGTTCCACCTTTTTTAACCAGTGCCGGCAGGTATTGACCATTAACACTGCAATAGGGGCCGTAATAACCCGGTTGCGAGCAGTAGAACATGGTGGGGTCGTTGATCATCTGCGTCGTATAGAGCAGTCCCAGCCCCGCCGGCCCGGCTTGGCCGTTTTGCTGTTGGCCGTTGGTCATGGCAAGGAACGGGATTGCGAATCCGCTTTTGGCCATCGACGAATTACACGGATACTGATTCCTGTTATTGGCCGCGTAAATCTGTATTGCCTGCCCGATTGATCGCAGATTTGTTGCGCACTGCACACGCTGGGCAATACCGCGTGCCCGGCTTAACGCCGGAAGCAGAAGCGAAATCATCATGGCGATGATGGTGATGACCACCAGCAACTCAATCATGGTAAAGCCTCGGCGATTCCGAAACGTTTTACTGTTATGACTGTACAACATATACCCTGGCTCCCAAAAAGCCGCCGAAGCGGCTAAGAACACCGTTCAAAACGTCAAAAGACGCTCGAACACACACAACTACGTCAAACCAAAGTTCTCATCGCGCTGGCTGATAGGACGCTTGGCGATAAGTTACTGCCTGATCGATCTGATTCTCTCAGGCTCTGCGATTATGTATCGGCAAAAGCCCCGGGAATCTTTGGCGATTAATGCCAACGAAATCATTTTGTTTCCAAGCTCCCATAATAGCGGTTTTGCTGAATAAAATTCGTTGTGTGCTGATAATTCTGGGACCTCCGGCGAGTATAAAATCTTACGATCCCGTATGCGGTTGCCGGGAAATCGGTGCTGCGATCCGCAGTGAAGAAAACTTGGCTCGCTAATCCATCACCCGTTAAGGAACGTGATAAATCTTAATCCCGGGAGCGGTCTTTTCCGGGATGGGCGTTAAACCGAGGGCTTGTAACCTTGCAATATTCCGCCGGGTGATGATCAGATCAAAACCGTAGGTTTTTCGCAGACGAATTATTTCCGGCCAATCCACCAAAAGATAATTCACATGATGTTTTCTCAGATACTGTAATGCCGCCACGGCCCCACCATGGTGAAACGCCCGCGCCAGTTTATTGCGGTCAAAGACGGTGGCATAAATGACGTGGCCTTGAATATATAGTGGTGTGCTTAATCCCTCGAGATAGTACGTGGTGTGATTCGTAAACTGGTCTCTCGGCGGTGATGTAAAAAGCCAATCATCGGGCAAGCTGATCGCCGCACCAATCGGGGGCGGCGTCTGGGCATAAATCGGCCCAAAAAAAAGTCCCGCTTCGGGCCTCAGAAGTAGTCCGCAAGCGGCGGCCTGCAAAGCAATCAGTGCGGTGGCCGCGGCACAGTAGCCGGGCAACAGATCCGCCGCCATTCCCAGAATCCAGGCCAATGGAATAGCCGCCGGTAATAAAAAGCGGGCCTGCAATTGCGTGCAGGTAAGCCACGCCAGCACTTGCACCGCCAGGCACAAGGTCAGCGGCCATGCCTGAAATCCAGAAAATAACGCCAGCGCAAGCGCGGGAATCACCACCAGCCAGATGGGGCCTAATCGTAAAAGCCACGGTGTTTGCGGGCCGGGAAAACCGGGACGGGGTCGCAGAGCATCAAGCCAGGCGGCGACGCCCGGCGACCATTGGCGGTTCAAAATAGATTGATCCGCCAGGGCATGTAAATGTCCGGCGATGCCCGCATCGCGCGGTGGCGGGACATGCCCACGGTCAAACCGCCGCGCGATGGATTTACTCCAATGCCCGCGTCCGAGCGTGCCGCTGAAAATAGGAAATATCGGGTTGCCGATGCTGTGGGATCTGTGCGTGGCAACCATAGCGCGTGCCATCCAGGGGCTGTAGAGCAATAATGCGGTAACAATCACAATGGCCAGTTGGCGAACATGGCGGCGGCCCAGAAGTATTGCGGTAACCGGCACCGCCAGCATGACGCCTGCCGTCATCTTGGTTCCCACCGCCAATCCCAGCAATACCCCCAGAATCAGCCATTCCGGCCAGCGGGTTGCCACGCATGCCAGGCTGATGGCCAACACGCCGTAAAGCAGAACCGCGCCGTCGTTATATGCCAGAGATCCCACAACCAGCGTCCATGGCGTGGTAAGCACCAATAATGCCGCGAGAATACGGCCCGAGGCTTTGAGGTTCAGTGGTGCCAGCAATATTCCCGCAACCGCCATGAGTGTTACGGCAACATGTAATATTTGTGCGCCAAATACCAGCGCGTAAATATATCCCGCTCCGACCACGGATTTTGCCACCGCCGCCAAAATCAGATACAGCATTTCCATATTCAATGGCATATAGGAATAAATGTTCTCATGCACCGGCGACGTGCTGTGTAGGGCCAGAAATTGCCGGGGCAATTGCAGGTGGTATTCCAGTACGTCAAAACCGTTGCCTTCGGTGTGCCATAATGTTCCGGCGGGAAACGTTGCGGCGATCAGCAGTACGGCAATGGGAATACAACCCAATAATATCAACCAGTGTCGACGTTGTATGGGGCGAAGCAGAAATTGCAGTTCCGGTTTAAGCTGTCTGGCAAAAGGATATCCGCCAGCAGCGGAGATAATCAATAGCACGCCGCACGCCGGGCCGGAAATCAGGCCGACACTTCCCAATGCCAGCGTAGCTAAACTCAAGGCCCCCATTCCCAGAGATGCCGACAATACCAGCCGAAACCCCAGTGGCCATGGAGAAAGCTTTATCATCGGCAATTCCCGTAACCGATGCGTCATCGCCAAGCCCAGCAATATCGCCGGTAGAAGAATCACCCCGGCCCAGGCACAATTAAAAAGCGTTGAGAGAACTGCTGTGCTTTGCGACCCGGAAATAATGGCCATCACCAGCAATGTGGTAACGCCCATCGCCGGGATGATCACCCAACGTGGCGTTCCATTGGTTCCGCTGGCCAAAGGTTTCTCAGTTCGGCGATAGGCAATATGTCGCTTCATGAGGCCAACCAAATAGGCGCAATTGGTAATATTGTCAAATCACCGTGCCGCAACATGCCCGCGATCAACCGTTATGACACCACGCATTAAGCGGTTGCCGGCTGTTCGCTGCAGCAGCTTTTGCATTTAGTGGCGGCGGCTGGAATGGTATCCAGACAGAACGCGCACGATTTTGTCGGCGGCGGTGGCGGAGCAGGGGGAGGCGGAGGCGGAGCCTTTACCAGCAGTTTAATGACGATGAAGCAGACCAGTCCGGTAATAATTAACGTCAGAAACGTGTTGGCCAGATCGCCAATCAGCAATTTTACCGGTTCCATAATGACCTGATGCGTTTTCGGGTCAAGAATGGGCTTGAACGTTGTTGCATTGAGTTTCGGAACGTGACCGATGGTAATGCCCGCCGTACGCCACGACCCATCCGGTAAAAACAAGTTGATGATCGGCATGATGAGATCAGCGTTTACTTTGCCGACAAACCCGCCGAAGGCACCGCCGATGATCACGCCGATGGCCAGCGAAAGCGCATTTCCCTGAAACAGGAATTTCTTAAACTCCTGGTGGAATCCCAACCCTTTTTCTTTTAATACTTTGCGATCCAATAACTTTTTGGCATTAAAATCCATCATCTGTAGCTCCTTCAACCCAAGATATGCAGCAACGGCGGGGTATTAAAACCGATGGTGACGGCGGAATCAAGCGTCGATAAATTTGGTCGTTTTGCGAAGCAATGCCACAAATTGCTCCACAGGTCCGCTCCAATGCCGATTTTTGGCCCATAGGATATGCAGGGGACGTTCAATGTGGCCATCGGCGAGATTCAACGCCACAACCCCCTTGAAGCGGGCTGTGGCGGCGGAATCTTCGATTGCCAACGCGGAGATAACGGCGACTCCGGATCCGGCGGCAACCAGAGCTTTAATGGCCTCGGTACTGGCGATTTCCAGAAATGGCTTGAGCGTCACGCCGCGTTTGGCCGCCGCCTGTTCCAAAACCGTGCGGGTGCCGGATCCTGGTTCACGGATGATCAGCGGCTCATTGGCCACCATTTCCAGTGTGATGCGCTTGCGCTTGGTCAGGGGATGATCGGCCGGAACAATGGGCACCAACTGATCCTTCCAGAAGACCTTGCTGGCCAATTCCGGATGTTCCGCCGAGCCTTCAGTAAATCCCAGATGCAGCGTGCCATCCAATAACGCCTGCTGGACTTCCGCGGTATTGGCAATACGCACCGAAAGCTCCACACCCGGATGTGATTGGCGATAAGTCGCCAGCAAAGCCGGCAACCAATAGGCTCCAATGGTCGTGCTGGCACCGATGGCCAGACGGCCCTGTTTAAGATCGCGTATGTCGGCGATGGCGTGTTCGGTTTGCGCGAAAAGTTCAGAAAGCCGGCGGGCGTATTGCACCAGCGTGACACCTGCCTCCGTTAGCACAATCCCGCGTGGCTGTCGATCCATCAGGCGTAAGCCCAGAGATTTCTCCAGTAGCGCCATCTGCATGGAAACCGCCGGCTGGCTGATGCCCTGGAGTTTGGCTCCAGCGCTAAAGCCACCCGAATCCGCCACGGCCAGAAACGTCATTAACTGCTCGTATGTCATAGCATAAGCATAAGTGATGATTCATATTATCGCAATTTATTCGACTGATATGCTGTTAATGTCTATGATCGCCTCGAAGTTGAGGGACGCTGCAAAGCCCTTATTGATATGAATATTCAGGAGTTCGAAAATGACCTCACCCGACGGAGAAGACCTTGCCATGGCCCTGGAATCACAGGTGCCGGCAACCACCAAATTCGATGGACTACTGCGTGTGTTTGATGCTGTTCATCGACCGGTATTTGTATTGGCGACACTGTTTTGCCTCTCGCCTTGGGCTTCACCGCCGATTGCCCTGGCCTTGGGCATGGTCCTGGCGTTGACCATCGGCACGCCCTGGCGCAAAACCGCCCATAAAACGGCGAAAATCATGCTGCAAATCTGTGTCGTCCTGCTGGGATTTACCATGAATCTCCATACGGTTCTGGCCGCTGGAGCGCAGGGTGCTTTAATGGCGGCTGCCAGCATCAGCGTGACGTTTCTGGCCGGCTGGCTGCTGGGACGGTGGCTGAAAATTGATCCGCAGACTTCATGGCTCATCAGTTCGGGCACAGCCATCTGCGGCGGGTCGGCCATTGCCGCAGTGGCAACCGTGTTGGATGCCGGTGAAAGCCAGATGACTGTTTCAATGGGAACCGTTTTTCTGCTTAATGCCGTCGCGCTGTATTTGTTTGTGCCCATTGGCCATGCTTTGCACCTCACGCAATATCAGTTTGGCGTCTGGGCGGGCATTTCGATACATGATATTTCATCAGTGGTTGCCGCCGCGTCACGTTATGGCCCCTCGGCCCTGACCACCGCCACGGCGGTAAAGCTTTCGCGGGCGTTGTGGATTGTCCCCGTGTCGATGGTCTTCGGATGGTACGCACGCCGCATCGCTCGCACCGAGCCGGCGGGTCTTCATGACGAATTGCCTGAAAACAGCCAAGCGCTTCCAGTCACCCGCAAACCCAAGGTGAATGTGCCCTGGTTCATCGGCCTGTTTCTTCTGGCCTCATTATCGCGCAGTTTTATACCAATCATTGATCGCACTGCACCCGATATTGGTCATTTAAGCGTGATCGGCCTGACCATAACGCTGTTTCTCATTGGAGCCGGACTCTCGCGTGCTACGCTGAAGAAAGTCGGCGTGCGGCCAATGGTTCAAGGCGTGCTGCTGTGGATGCTTATGGGTGGAGGCACACTGCTGTTGATTTTGTTGCATCGCTGATACGCTTTATGAATATTCGCCCCAAACGCTCCCCATGCGATATAATGTCGCTATGATTAACGCATGGGGTGAATATTGTTAGATCCGCTCATTGGACAAATTCTTGATGTACTGGCCGCCGCCGACGGCGGCCCGGTTCCCCTGCGCGATATTATGTCGCGCCTGGGGCTGACCGCAAAACAGGAGGAGTCGTTTCATCACGCTTTAGACACGCTGATTACAGCGGATTGTGTGGTGCCCAAAGATGATGGCCGGGCCATGGCACTGCCGGATATGAAGCAGCAGGCCGCGGGCGTATTTCATGGCACGGGACGCGGGTTTGGATTTGTCACACCGCTGCGGCCCGATAAGTTGGGCGATTTGTTTATTCCGCCATCCGATACACTCGACGCCATCAGTGGTGATCTGGTGATCATCCGAATTATCGCCGCGGACAAGCAGGATTCACGCGGGCGCAGTCGCACCGGGCGGATTATCCGCATTTTACGCCGTGGTTCCAACCGCTGCGTAGGCACGCTGGCCAGACAACTCAATGCGTGGGTGGTCATTCCGGACGGCTCTATTCTCAAGCAACCCATCTCCATTCAGGATGCATCCGCCAAATCCGCCTC
>JAJZVR010000129.1 GCA_021847065.1 Planctomycetota bacterium
TGCATTATCGGCCGCCGGGCCTTGGAGGAAATTTATCTGCCGCCGTTCCGTGCCGCCGTGCGGCAGGGACATACTTGGATGCTTATGTCGGCGTGCAACCGTATTAATGGCCATTTTGGCTCGGAAAGTCATTTTCTGCTCACCGACATCCTGCGTGATACGTGGGGATTCCAGGGCGTAGCGAGATCGGATGCGGGGTGCGTATACAGCACAGAGGGAAATCTCCGTGCCGGGCTTAATATGGAAATGCCGAAGACCAATAAATATTCGCTTCCGGCGATCAGTAGACTGTTGGACCAGCACAAGATTTCCATTTTGCTGATTAACCGTCGGGTCCTGCCGATTCTCCGGATGATTGTAGCCATGGGGTTTAACGATCCCGCCAATCCGTTTAATCACCGGCCCGCTGATACCGCCGGCGATACCGCCATTGTAAATCAGGTGGTGGCCGAGGGGACGGTGTTGTTGAAGAACCGCGATCATATCCTGCCGTTGAATCCAGCGCGACATACCAATGTGGTATTCATCGGGCCATGGGCCACGCGCGTTGTAACCGGCGGCGGCGGCAGTTCCCATGTGCCTCCGGCCGTGGTTCCGCCATTAACTCTATTTAACGCCGTCAAACAGGTGGCGGGGGGTAGTGTTCATCTTGCCGCCGTGCCATGGGACGATACTTACAAACAATTCTGGGGCCACGGAGCGCTGACCACGCCGGATGGCAAGCCCGGAGTAGTGGCGGATTATTATGCCAACGGGCGCTTCAGGGGAAAATCACAGCAGGTGGTGCAGCAGAATATCTCACTCAATCCGCCCACGGCCCTAAGCCGCAATACCTCGGAAGGCCCTGATAACAGCCGCGCCGCCAATCTCATTCAGGTGCTCACCAGAATGGCACATCAGGCTGGAACCGGCAAAAAGCCAATCAGTGTAATCTGGAAAGCGGCGATTCATCCCACCCATACCGGCGATTACAGTTTCATTTGCGCTGTCAACGGCTCGGGAGAGGTTTATCTGGATGGTCGCAGGATTATTGATTTGTGGCTGCCCTTCTGGCAAAGGCCGGCCCATCCGCTTAAAGGCGCTTTGACCACCGTGCGCCTGCGTGCGGGAAAAACGTATCAGATACGGGTGGTGTACCGCAGCTTTATTAACAAACCCGCGGTCATCGGCTTCGGCTGGGTGCCGCGGAAAACGGTCCATTTCTTTACGCCGGCCCAGCGTCGGTTGATTCGTCATGCCGATACGGTCATTGCCTGCATGGGGTTTAATCAGACCATCCAGCGGGAACAGGCGGACCGGCCGTATAACCTTATCGGCCCGCAGAATGAATATCTGCGCGATGCTGCGATGATGAATCCCCATACCATCGCGGTGGTTTATGCCGGTGCGGGCGTAGGCATGGAAAAATGGATCCATCATGTCGCGGGCCTGATATGGGGATGGTATCCGGGACAAACCGGTAATATTTCAATTGCAAAAATAATTTTCGGTAAAATTGATCCCAGCGGCCATCTCCCAGACTCGTTCAGCCGTTATTGGCGCGATGAGGCTGCTTATCACCATTTTCCAGGCTATCCCGGCGTGTTCAACCACCGCTGGTTTGCCGAGCCGCGTTATGCCGGTTTTCCCGACGGGGCGGCAGCACACTGTAACTTTGTGGAGGGCATTTATGTGGGCTATCGCTGGTACGATTACAAACATATCCGCCCGTTGTTTCCATTCGGATTCGGGCTTTCCTATACCACATTTTCACTTCGCCATCTGGCTGTGAGTTCCCGCGGGGCCGGTCAGCAGCGGATGATCACGGTGCATGTAACGGTGACAAATACCGGTCAACGCGCCGGTGCCCAGGTCGTGCAATTATATGTGCATCCGCCACAGGGCGGAAAAATACAGCGTGTGGTTCAAAAACTGGAAGGCTTCCAACGTGTGGAGTTGAATCCCGGGCAAAGTCGAAATGTGACAATGCTATTGAACTGGAAGGCTTTTGCCTGTTTTAACAGCCGCACCAAGGCGTGGGAAGTCCCTTACGGCAACTACACCATTGCCGTGGGGACCTCCAGCCGCAATGAACCCGTGCGCCAGGCTGTGGTGTGGTGAGATTCTGATCCTTCCAACGGAGCGGATGTTTGCCGATGACATTACCACTCCAGCTATTAATATTTATAGCTGTGACGTTGGTATTTACCTCGGCAGGCATAATATGTAAAGAAACAGGCTCCCGCTTGCCCGGATGTGGGCGTGGCAATTTATTCGTCTAAAGCAATGACATTTTAATAAACATGAAAATGTGGCTAAAGCAATTCTACGACGACTGACCGAACTGCGGGTAATTTTCGAGAAAAAATGGCAATCCACACCGGGAATCTGTCCAAGTGACCGCAATCCCGGCCATTGCTTGGACAGGCTCCTGGCGGTATCGATGACCGAACATGACGAAACACTTCTTATTCACACCTTCCAGGTCATCGTGCCGATATAAGTTGCAGTATCGTTGACGAAACATAAAGAACCGCTTCCTTGAAACGATATTCTGATCTCAGGTCAACGATCAATGAATATCCGCCGAAGTGAATGTCGCGGTCGAAAAACCGGTAGCATGGTTGATCGCAGAATCACCAATGATTCCTCGGTGCGTATTGTCTCTGATAAAAAGTGGTACACCTTTGATAAAAAGTGGGACTTCCCTTGCGGATGCGGAGGTGTATAGTAACTAAATAAGAGATTTGTGCCGGTGCTGAAATTCGGTTCCGGCAAGGAAATTGAAAAGTCTAAACGTCAGTGTGCCCCGGGCGCAGGGGTGCGTTATCTTGGGTTTTGGAATCGGGCGAAAGCCGGAAAGGATGATTTTATGAAAAGTCAGACGTCGCATAGAAATGGTGGTACGTTGGATAACACGGTCCGGAAAACTGCCATCAGATCTGCTGGAAGTTTGCGATCCATGGGAGGCTTTACTCTTATCGAGTTGTTGGTGGTTATTTCCATCATCGCGTTACTGATCAGTCTGCTTTTACCGGCATTGGCCAGGGCGAAGTATGTGGCCGAACAGGTTGTCTGCTCCTCAAACTTGCGGCAGTTGGGGATGGCCATGCATGAATACGCCAATGAATATGGTAATTATCCGGTCAACGCAGGATCAATGTACCCCATGGGGGGATTCAGGTATCCAAGTCCCGGATATCTTATTCCCGCCTGGGGGCTTTCGATGCTATATTGCAGTGCGAACGATTTTGGTTTGGCACCGAATGGCATGCAAATGGAACCTTCCACCATTCGACCGGGCATTCTCACGCCTAATGTGAAGGGTGTGGCGTTGCTTTTTTCCACCCAACCCGGCGTTATCAGTCAGCCGAATCAGATCATTTCCTCGGGTCCTAAATCCTTTTACGTTCCGTCAACCGGCCTGCTGAAGCAGTGGAATTTTTCGTCGGGATATTGTTATTGGGTGGATCGTGGAACCAGTGGTGATACACCCGGTCCAATCCCAAATTCCAGCACGGTTTCACGATCTCCGGAAGGATATAGTGCGGCCTTTGACTTGTCGAATATTCTGGAGAGTCGAGGTGCCCCGGTTAGTCCTGCGGAAAACTTGACGAAATGGCAGTATTTTAACACCAATACATCGCACATGCCCGCCGAAAATGTGACGGCGGGTCCTGGCACCCTTTTGGCATCCGATATTGCGTTAATGACTGATCCAACCGGAACGATGGGAGCCATGGGGAATTGGGGACCTGCTGGAGGACCGTTGTCTGGCTTGGCACCGTTCTCCAACCACGTAGACACAGCTAATAATAATTACCTGCCCGATGGTGTGCATGATCTGTACAACGACGGATCTGTTACTTGGAACGGAATGGGTAAGGTAAAGGTGCACTACTTCAACGGATATAATTACTACGCGTGGTAATTGGAAACTAAGATTGTACAGTGATCGAGCCTCCTCTCCGCATCCATGCGGAGGGGAGGCTTTTATATTCTTATAAGCGAATTGTCGCGTGCATGTATCCAACTGAAAAAGGGGTCCCGCTCTTGAGCAGATACAATATTATCTCTTTATTAAATTACGCCATCTGGCGAATTATTGGTTGGCAAAAGAAATTGTCCGCAATTGCTACAATTTTGATCTTCAGTGCTGCCGCCTCTGCGGCTACGCCAAGGGTCATTCCCGTTTGGCCCGGGTTAAAAGTCTCGCCGGCGCAGCGGGCGGGACATAGCTTCATGAAAAAACACAAGGGATGTATTATCCTGCATCCCGTGCTTTGGCCTACGTTGACTATTTTTCCTGCACCTGAAAAAGAAGCCGATGGATGTGCAATCGTTATTTGTGCCGGCGGCGGCTATGGCGTGGAGGCCATTTCTCTGGAAGGTTATCGCGTGGCGCGCTGGTTTAATAAGGTGGGTGTAAGCTGTTATGTGCTCAAGTATCGCCTGCCGCAGCAAAAGCTGCCGCCCGGTGGCGTGCCATGGCCCCTGCAGGACGTGCGGCGAGCGGTGCAGATTATCCGCGCCCACGCGACCCAATGGCACATTGATCCGCACCATGTGGGCGTGATGGGTTTTTCAGCCGGAGGGTCGCTGGCGGCACTTTCCGGCGTGCACTGGTTGCCGGGCAATCCCAATGCCCGAGATCCGCTCAACCGATTTAGCACGCGGCCGGATTTTCTGGTGCTGGGTTATCCCACGACATCCATGATGCCGGGAATTGCCAACAAAGGCACACGCCATAATCTTCTGGGCCTTCATGCACCGCTGGATGTTGAAAAGTATTTCTCCGGTGAACTCAACGTCACGCCACTGACGCCGCCGGCATTTATTTTTTACGCCCATGATGACCGCACGGTAAATCACCAGAATGAAAAGCGTTTTTACGCGGCCCTGCGGCGCAACGGTGTGCCAGCCAAGCTCGTGGAGTTCAAACGCGGAAAACATGGTTTTGGCCTGGGAGAAAAAGGCACCGACAGCACGCAATGGCCCCGCGACTGCGTCCGCTGGCTCAAGAAAATGAATTTTATTTCGCACCGTCATCTCCCGCCTTGAAGACAATGTGACGGCCTCCCGGATGGCGTTTCGAGCAACTGCATTATCAGGATGCTCTTTTTTTACAGTTATCCCCGCCTCAACAAAAGGATAGATAAATGAAACAAACACTTACCTGTGCCACAATCATGCTCTGTATGTTTGGAGTCGGGCAAATTGTCAATGCCGCGAAGGCTCCATTTTTCCTGAAAAATGGTGATCGCGTTTGTTTTTATGGCTACAGCATCACAGCGCAGCGCTATTACACCACCGATGTCGAAACGTATGTTTTGACGCACTATCCAAAACTTAAAGTTAAATTTGTGAATTCGGGCATTGGCGGAGACCGTGTTACCGGTGGCTGGGCCGGCCCGATTGATCTGCGGCTTAAGCGGGATGTCTTTCCGTTCAAGCCCAATGTCATTGTCTACCTGCTGGGCCAAAACGACGCCGGCTATAAACCTTATTCCAAGCGAACCTTTGATATTTACCGGCGCGGTTTGAAACATATTTTAGATTCCCTGCGGTCACATCTGCCCAACGTTCGCATTGTACTTATCAACTCATCACCGTGGGATGATTTTACCCATTCACCGGGGTTCATGCTCGACCCGAAGGCCAAAGGCAGTTATAACAACGTGCTGATCCGCTATGGTCAATATAATCAGCAACTGGCGAAACGCGACCATTTTTTTTGGGTTGATTTCAATGCCCCGCTTGTAGCAGTATTGAAGAAAGCGGTAAAAATAAATCTAAAACTAGCCCGGATGATTATACCGGGACGCATTCACCCTTCCGCGGCTGGGCATCTGGTTATGGCGCAAACACTCCTGAAGGCGTGGGGAGCGCCGTCGACGATTACATCGGTACGTATCAATGCGGAGGACAAACAGGTTGTAAAATCGGCAAATACCGCGGTAAGTGGTGTTGCTGATGCCCACGGTACACTTTCTTGGCGGCAAATGGATGGTTCTCTGCCGATGCCGATTATGTCGCTGCATGACAAATGGCCGCTCTTTGCGCCGCAGGGGCTTTGGCCAGCACGCACACCGAATTTTCAGTACACCAATCCCGTCACGGCTCTGGTGGTCAAGGCGTGTGGTTTTTACCACGCCTTGGATCGTGAGACCTTGCGGGTGACGCATTTAAGTGCCCCCAAATATCAATTGCGGATCGATGGGCAGCCAGTAGGTACGTTCAGCAGTATGGATCTTGCCCACGGTATTAATTTGGCCAGGTTTGTAACACCCATGATGACACAGGCCTACCGGGTTTTGGCACTGGCTTGGCAGCGTACTGAAGTGCGATTTGCGGGCTGGCAGCAGGTGCAGCTTCCCATGGCGAATATTTTTCACCGTCCGACTTTTTTCCACGCCCCCCGGGGGCCGATTTTCCCGGTAGATACCCAGTCAAATCCAGCGGCGCGCATGGCGGTTCAGAAAATTATGCGTGGATTTTCCGCTTTGGAGCATGTGGTAGCCGCGGCGGAGCGGCAGGCGGCGCAACCTGTAATGCACCATTACACGCTGGTTCCGATGAGCGGATAACGGAAAATCATAGGGAATACAAGATTTCTCAAAATAGAGAATAATTATGATTGGCCATCCGGCGATGGAGCCGATTTTCGGGAAGGCATCCATAACAGGGTTTTGGCCGCCAAGTTGGCTATAAGTTGGTTATGGTATTGGCATGAGAGCCAACGCAAGTTCGCACTGCAGCCTGGCATCCTGAAACTCATGATCGGCAGTTCGTCGGCGGAGATTCACCTGCAAGGTCAAATTGAACTGCGACCATGTACGGACACGTCACTGGGCGATCCTGGAACACTGATCTCACGAAGTATTGCAACCACCTGACAAAGGGGTCTGCGACAGAGCACTAGGTCTCTGGGGGCCAAATCCTTAACTTTTTAGCGCAGTCGCGCGTTATCCCTCCCACTGCAACCCTATAGCCTTCCACGGCACCGGAACCACAAATGATTGTTCCAATGCCCTACGGCGTTTGCCCGCCTATTGATCAGTGATCAGTGGTCATCGATCATTGCGTTGGCCGGCCCCGTTTGAAAGAATATGTCCAGCATCAATGGCGCAGGCAAAGGCCTGGTCGAAGCTACGGTGATCGCTCTATCCCCCAACAAAACTCGACCCCGCGCCGACTCCGCGCCCAAAAAGCCTTCTAACTCCTAACTCCTCAATGCTAAATGCTGGCCCCGTAGGGGCCTCGAAAACATCTTGGACATCTTGGACAACATGAATGAACCCCGCTATTTATAAGGCTTCCGTCAACATGTCCAACTTGGACACCTTGCTTCCCTATCTTGGACATCTTGGCCACCTTGAAATGCGCAAAGTCTTCTAACTCCTAACTCCTGAAAGCTCGCCCCGTAGGGGCCTCCAAAACCACTTGGCCCTCTTGGCCTCCTTGAACCAAACCCGCTGCCATCAAGGTGTTTCGCAACTTTCCGAACTTGGCCCCCTTGCTCCGGCGTGGTACTGAAAACTACCTGCAACCTGTCACCTGTAACCTAAAACCTCGGCGGCAGCCGCCCCCCGCTGAAAACCGAAAACATGACTATCCTAACTTCTCAATGCTAAACTCCGGCTTAAGCGTTACCGCCAATACCCCGCTTCCTTGAGCATCGGTGTATATTTTTCTTTAATTCGTCTGGCTTCAACAATTGAATCTCCGGTGGGCGCATCCGGGAATTGCGATTGCTGGTGTGTCCATTTTTGCGCCCAATCAAACCAGTTGATCGGCGGCGTGGTGTGACCGGCAAGCCTGTTGCTCTGATGTCGAATCCATAGTTGCCAACGCTGAAACAAGCTTCCAAATTATCCATCAGCCACCATGGCTCAAACGCCGGCCCGGCGATAAATTGGCGGATCTCCGGCTCGGTTTGCCCCATGCGCCGCATGACATTGCGCCAGACACATTCCTGCCCGATGACTGACGCTAACGCCAGATTGATGCCATTGAGCGCCATCCAGTCTAACTCGCGCTGCCATCGCGGAAAATCCCAAAACGCCATCGTGTAACTGAAGGTACAGTAATTCAGAAAATAGCGGTATTGAAATAGAGCGTTGCGGCGAATTGTCCCGCCGGGAACATTCCATCGCCGGGGCAGGTGAATCTGATTCCCGGTCCATGATATTTGTGATTGGCAGCATTCGCGTAACACACGTCCTTGGTTTTTTATTATGCCGAATGTGTCATTGCGTCGCAAAAAACTTTTCAACAGGCAAAACATGACAGGTTCACATTGTGCCGGTGAGGCGTGGGGTATGTCAATGATGCGACAGCCGGCTGTGCGGCGGGGGCGCGCCGTGGCAGAGCGCAGTTGATGGGACTGATTTTGCGGGTAAATTCCCTTCATATAGGTCAATTTCGTGCTGCATTTATTTATTCCGGTGTATTTTATGCGGCGATCATGCCGTTGTGACGGCGTGACAGAGCACCAGTGTGATAAAAAGTGGTACATAACTTGATGAAAAATGGCACTAGTATGGGACCGATGTTGGAGTCATACTGCTGTTCAGGATATTAAAGCCGTTTTCGCCTTCGCAAAGCCGTTGCTGAAAAGCAATGACTTGAAGTAAGGGAGTACACGGCATGATTTGGCGCGCGTTTGGTTCTTAGTAAGTTAAGTGTTTTGTTCGTTTATCTTTTTTTCAGGAGTAAGAGACATGTTGTCAGTAACATCACAATCACGTAGACGTATTGCAATTCTTTCCGCGGGAGCGGCGGCGCTGCTTTTAACGGGCTTGGGCGTTTCCAGTGCGGCAGCGACCACCACCATTACCACACTGAACTGGGATCCCGGTCTGACCGGCACAGGAAGCAATGGTACTGGCACTTGGGACACCGCGACCCCGAACTGGTCCAACGGAACATCGGATGTGGTGTGGAATAGCGCCGATGCAGCGGGATTTACCACTGCCGGAAGCGGCACCTATACCGTTTCAGTTGCGAATGGCATTACGGCTGTCGGCATGACCGTCGGCAGCACCACCGCGAAAAATAACTACACATTCCAAGGTGCTGGAAGCGGGTCATATACGCTCACTGATTCGGGAATCTTCGTGGTCAAAGGCGGGACGGTAACCCTGCAGAACATTACGATTGATAACACCGCCCATAATAACAACAACCCCACCGGGATTTCGGAGGCCTACACCGCCGCACTGAACATCGGAAGTGGCGGCTATTTGAAGGGGCAACAGATTGCGGCTGGCTTGGGCGCGGCACCGGGTGTTATCAACGTGAACAGCGGTGGTACACTTTCGGAATCCAGCCGCATTCAGATTAATTACGGCGGGGGGCAAGCCACTGGTAACGCGCTGAACGTCAACGGCGGCAGCGTTATCATCTCCGGGTCTGGCGCTATAGCATTCCTTAATGACTCAAATCTGGCGGGTAGTGCAAGCGAGATGAACGTCGGTGCCGGTGGAACGGGCGGTACCGTCACTGCGAATCAGATCAGCACTGGTGGCAGTGGTAGTGGGCAGACCGGAACCCTTAACGTTGACAGCGGCACGGTTACGGCGACAGACGTAAACTACGGTTCAATTACCGCAGGGTCCTCCGGCAATTCTCATCTGGTGTCCACAATCGTAAATTTGAACGGCGGTGTGCTTTCGGTTCATGACATCACCGAATCGCTGAATGGGACAACCAGCACAGCAGTGCCAAACACCACCATTGTGAATTTCAACGGCGGCACGCTGCGGGAATATGATGCCAGTGTCGGCTTGATCGCCAATCCCGGCGGCAGCGGCGAGTACACTTATACCCCAACGAGTCTAAATGTGATGGCCGGAGGGGCGGTGATCGATACCAATGGATTCAGCACCGCGATTTATAACCCACTGCTCAATGGCACGGGTGGCGGGGTTGATGGCGGCCTGAAAGTGGTCAACAGCGATCCCGGCCGGACCGGCGGCCCCGGTTCGCTGTCTCTGACGGGCGCTAACACCTACACCGGGCCGACGGAGATAACCACCGGGGCTGAACTGGTTTTGCTTGGTCATACCTCGACCAGCGCTGCCGGCGGTTTCAATGGCTTGGCCACCATCGCTAATACCAACCTGCTGCAGATTGATTCCGGCGGCACGCTTAACATTGCCGCAGATTACATGCCTGGTCCACAGTCAGGCAATCCGGCGACTTCGGCGGCCACTGTACAACAGCAAATCAACGTCGGAGGATTGAATCTTCAAGGTGGCACCATTGGCTTCGGCTTTTATGGCAGCACCGTGCAGGAGATACTGGCCGGCACTGTGGCATCGGTCAGCGGGACCAATATCATCAATTTGTCCGATTTAAGCGGTGGCACCGCAGCGGTTCCAACTGGTACGTATACGCTCATTTCCGATGCTGCCGGCGGCTTGACCGGCACATTCGAGTTTGCCAACGGCTTAACCACCGGCACGATGACTGTCGGCAGTAACACATACACGGGAACGCTGAACGATTCAGCCACCGCTGTAACCCTGACGGTCGCCGTACCCGAACCGACCACCGTGGCCTTACTGGCGGTTAGTGCTCTGGGCCTGCTGCTGATTCGCCGCCGCAAACCATCGGCTTGATGCGGTGGTACCGGATAAATGAAAATTCAAGGGCGGAGCCATTGGCGCCGCCCTTTTTTTTATTTTAATAAAGACGAAAATAAAACTGCCTCGGGGCACCGGGTCGGCGCGTAACGATCAAGAATCGACTCGTGTAATACGCGCAGAGCACCGGGCCTTTGTGCAACTCTTGCGGTATTCCTGTCGTTGGTGTGATCTGTGGTTCTGTTGGT
>JAJZVR010000130.1 GCA_021847065.1 Planctomycetota bacterium
TTTAAAAATGCGTAAATGTGTAGGTGAAAATCTGATTTTTCAATTTGTGATTAATTTCACAAGACTTACGGGGGGCGATTCGCTACAATCGACTTTTTCGGGGTTGGCACGGTACTATGGTGTCAGCCCTTGTGGTAGAGGAACAAGATGACCCGTACGCTTGAAGTCCCCAACACCGGCGCTATGCCGTCGGCAACAGAATCGAAAGTTGCGCCACCGTTATGGTTGACGGAACGACTTGTGTTGCGCATTGGTCGTGGCCCGGCGGCGGCTGGCCGATTTCTTGATCGTCTCGCCGCATACAATGGCCCAGTCGGACGGCTGGTGCGGTTTTTCAGTTCAGTAAAGCTGGGGCTGGTCTGGCTGTTTTTAACCACCGCCTATATTGCCGTTGGATCAGGTCTACCGAGCGTGCGCAGTTATTTTGATGTATCGACCATGGGTTTTTTTAATGCACCGCCCATGGTGGTTCTCATGGCGCTGCTGGCGACAACGCTGATTACCGTCACGTTGCGGAGAATTCCGTTAACGCTCTACAAACTCGGCGTGTGGACGGTGCATACGGGCATTATTACGCTATTGGTGGGATTGTTCTTCTACTTCGGATTAAAAAAAGAAGGCATGGTTCGGATTTTTCTCCATCAAACCGTGTATCATTATTATGATAATTCCGAACGGGCTCTATTTATGAAGGCTGGTAATGCGCCGGGCAAGTCGGCCATGTTGCCGCTGCCCTCATTGCCGTTGTTCAGAGAGCGATCAACCAAGAATCATCATCCGATCAATATTGCGGCTCCCGTGAAAATGGTTGCCCAGCTTTCACCGGCATTGTCGTCCGTGAAGGTGCGGGTGGTGGGGTATTATCCGTATACACATTTGGAAGCTCTGGCGGTTGAACGTCAGCCGGGCCAACCAGCGCGAAAACCCGCATTGGAATTTAATTTAAGTGCTACCGGCATGGCCAGCGGCGGGCAATGGCTGCTGGCGAAAACACCGCGACTGCGTGTGGCGGATTCCGGTTTGCCCTGCGGTATTGAATATCTGTATCATCCCAGTGCGCGGCGACTACGCGATATTACCACGAGCTTTAAGGGCAATAACGCATTGATTGTCAGTGTTCCGGCGGATCATTTTCGGCAGGTGCTGGTGATTAAACCCAATGAGAAACTAAGGCTTTCCGGCACACCCTATACGATCATTGCCCGACAGGAAATTAAAATGCCCCTTCTTTCCAAAGGGTATCAGGGAGCCGACAGTCAGGCCTACATGATTGATGTGTATCGCGCGGACGGAAAGGCCAAGCCCTTTCATTTTCAACGCGTGGCGCTATTCAGGTATCCGACTAAAACTGTGGATTTCATTTTTAACCACGGTAAGCGGGAATTGATTCCCGATAAGATCGATCATCAGATTCATATTCGCTATGAAGATGCCCGGCGGTATCAGTTCTGGATTGTGGAGCATAAATCGGGAAAGCTCACGGTCATCCAGCGTGCGGCGGGTGGGGCGGTAACGCAATATCCGATTGCCATTGGTCATCCCGTGGCTACAGCGGTTGCGGGCATCCCCTTTAGCATTTCCGTGCAGGAATTGGCCAATGTGGTTTATAGGCCGGAACTGATTCCCGTTGCCCAAAGGCGGCCACAGTTGGAACAGACCATGGGGCACTGTGTATTACAGCTTGCGGTATCGCGCGGAAAGTGGACGGATAATCAGATATTTGTGCCGTTCCAACAATTCGGCCTGCATGGCGATCTTGCTCCAACAGCGGTCAGTGTGCCCGGTGTGGGAAAAGTCGGTTTTGTATTCTCCACGCTGCAGTGGAAACTCCCCGCGGCACTGACATTGCTGTCATGCAAGGAATTATTTTATCCCGGTGGCAACAGCTTTCCGCGCGATTTTATCAGCAAAGTAAGATTTACCAATTTGCAAACGCACAAGTCAACAGTAGCGGTGATTCATCTAAATCACCCGGAAACATTGGATGGGCAGCATTTTTTCCAGGCGCGATTTGGTAAGCAGGCCAGTGGCACGCCGTTCACGGTTCTGGGCGTGGGCAATACCAATGGCCTGTATCCAATGATTGTGGGTGTGATTATGATTATTTTTGGAATTGGTTACGCTTTTTATGTCAAGCCTGTTTTGCTAAATATAAAGAAACAGCAGTTGGCCCGGTTTGCGGCTGCGCAAAAACGAGCCAGTGAGTCCGCATCAGGCGGAAACGTCGTAACCACGTAGTGGAATTTTTAAGAGGTGTTGTAATGAAGATCAAACACATTGTATCTCTCCTGGCTATAGTGCTGGCCGCCGCGATTCCGGCGATGGCAGTCATGAATGTCCGGGCGACCATGCCGATTCAACAGGGTTCACCCGCGGATATGCCGGCAGGTCATCCGGAAATTGGCCCCGGTTCTCCGCAAGTTAATCCCATTGCCAGCATGAAGCTCATGCGGCGCACCGCGGCCATTCAGCATCAGAACCGCACCGCGTTCAAGAAGCAGATCAACCTTGCGCCGCTGCGTATTCTGGCGGTGCAAAACAATGATCAGGTTAAAACCATTGCAAGTTGGGCCAGTGAAACGGTGCAAGCCATTTGTGGCTTTGACAGTATCAACGGGCAGGATCCGCTTTATACGGTATTGGATATGGCGTTTCGCCCACAGGCCTGGGACAACCGGAACTGCATTTTTGTGGAAACGGTTCCGATCCGTGAACGGCTGGGTCGGCTGGTTTCCAAAGCGGAGGCTAAGCGCATCTTGCAGCAAGGCACGGTAAGCCCAGATTTTATGGCGCGTGCGGATGTGCATAAACTGCTGGTAAAAATCAGCTCTACTGCCGCTTTGAGTTCTGGTGTGGCGGAAGTCAGCAGAGCTCTGGAAACATTTCAGAATCTTTCCTCGGAAATGAAAATCGTACCGCCGGCGGCGGGGGAGAAATCGAAGGATTGGCTGGTACCGCTGGATTTGCTGCCGAACACCGGATCGGTGGTGCGCAAAATGCTTAAGATGAATGCCAATATTAAACCTGTTCCCGGTTACACCCGGCAACAATCTCTAAGCATTGTCCTGGGCTTAATTTCATTGGGGCAGGGGTGGCAGGATAACAGCGCTTCGGAAGCCAATGAAGGCATTAAAACGCTGGCTAAGGTACTGCCGGTCATTAATCCGGCAGTTTATCCATCGCCTCTTAAGCGGCTGGTGGAACTGTGGTATGACCGGCTGTTTGATGGCACAATTGTGGGTGTATTTCTTTATTTTATTTCGCTGACGCTCTTTGTTATTGCCGCCGTGGGCGCAGTACCGGCGGTGCGTAAGCCAGCTTTGATATTTTTTACCGCCGCCGTGCTGGTTCATGCGCTGTTCATGGGCGTGCGCTGGTGGCTGGCCGGGCGGATTCCCATTCAGAATGAATTCGAGAGCGTCCTGGGGTCGGCATTTGTCGGCTGCGTGATTGGCCTGATTTTGGAATATTGGAAGAAGAACAATCTCTTTGGCCTGGCCATGAGTTTTGTCGGCTTCCTGGCGATGACGGCGTGTTTTGTGGTGCCGTTTGTTTTGGGAGCCAATATCGGCGCGAATATCGGTCGCGTGGATGGTGTGCTGAATACCTATTGGCTTTATATTCACGTTAATACCGTTATCAGCAGTTACGCTCTTATTGCCGCGAGCTTCTGTCTGGGTGTGCTGTATCTGCTGGTGAAGTTGTATTATCGCATGAATCCCGGCGATGGCCCGGGGCATGGTGGCGGCCCGGCCATGACCATGGCCAGTGGTATTGGTTCATCCCTGGTGGCCGGCCATTTAGGGGATTTTTCACAAGCTCGTCCAACGGCGGCCTGTACGCCCGCAGCGATGGCGGATTTGGCGGTACGGCGCAATAAATTCCTGCTGCAACTGGATGCGGCCAATATAGTGATTTTGCAAATGGGGTTCTGGTTTCTGGGTTCCGGCATTATTTTTGGTGCCGTCTGGGCGGATTTCAGTTGGGGCCGGCCATGGGAATGGGATCCCAAGGAAACCTTTGCGCTGGTAACATGGCTGGTGTATCTGATTATTGTGCATCTGCGTTTTGTAACCCCCAAATATCGACCTGATTGGACGGCGTGGCTTTCCGTGGTCGGCTTTGCGGTCATGATGTTTAACTGGATTGGCGTGAACTTTTTCTACGTCGGCCTGCACAGCTACGCCACATGAATTTGGCATCGAAGTATCTTTTGGACAGGATGGTGCATAAGATAACAGGAGGCCCGATTTGCTGCCATCGGGTTGAGGCTTGGAGTTGATTATGACCACCTTTACACTCAAACAGACCGGGCCATATGCCATTGATATTGATGGCGGCCCATGGAAGTTGCGGCTTGATTTGCCTGCGAAAAGCGGCGGCGGAGATACTGGCCCGGGGCCGACGGATCTGGTACCCATTGCGGTGGCGGCTTGTGAAATGATGCTGGCGTTGATCAGTGCCAACAAGCATGGCCATCCACTGACCGGCGTGGAAGCCACGGTGGATAAACATTATCTGGCCAATCCGTCGCGGCTTGGTGATATGCACGTTGTGCTGAAGAATGTGCTGAGCCAATTGCCGCCGGAACTCCATGATCGGGTCAAAGCCGCGATAGCCACATGTCCGGTGGTGCAAACACTGGAACATCCGCCAAAGGTTTTTTCAGAAATAAGTTGAAAATTCTGAATGGCTGGATAAAAATGAATGATGTTGTGAGGATATGAAGATGGATATGGCCGAGAATATTGACCCCAATCCGGAATTACATGTGGATGCCGACTGGAAGAGTCAGGCGCAGGCGGAAAAGGAAAAGCTGGCCGCCAAAGTCGGTGATGCGGCCAAGCCGACGGTGGAATCGCCGGCGGCAAGCTCGTCGATGCCGACGATATCGGCGAGCTTTGAGATGATTGTCGAGCAGTTTGCGGCGCAGGCGCTAATGGCAATGGGAGCCATTCCCCAGGGCGGCGGTCAGAAAAAAGTGGATGTTGGACTGGCGCGATTTTTTATTGATTCTCTGGCGGTGCTGGAGGACAAGACCAAGGGCAATCTCACAGCGACCGAACAGCGGACGCTGCTGACGGCGTTGACGGATTTGCGTATGACGTATGTCAATGTGTTAAAAAGTGCGAAGCAATAACCGTTCTTAATCGGTCTTGAGTGTGCCGATGATCTCCCGCAGGCTGCTGCGCCCTTTGCGCACAAGATACTGCCGCAGGCCGTCACAAATTTTATTGGGAATTGCCGGATCAATAAACAGAGCCGTTCCCACGGCCAGGCCGGTAGCGCCGGCGAGGATAAATTCCACGGCGTCCTGCCAGGATTGAATGCCACCCATTCCGATGATAGGGATATTGTGAGCCTTGGCTACCTGCGAATAAACGCGATGTACCATAAACACCGCAATGGGCTTAATGGCCGGGCCACTTAATCCACCGGTGGCGTTGGCGAGCATGGGGCGGCCTTTTTCAATGTCGATAACCATGGCGGTGAAGGTATTGACCAGTGATAAGCAATCCGCGCCGGCTTCCACGGCGGCACGGGCGGTAATGGCCACATCGGCGACGTTGGGTGAAAGCTTCACAATTAACGTTGCGCGTTTAACGCGTTTTCGGACCGTAGCGACAAGCTCGGCGAGGCGCGCCGGATCTGTTCCAAAACTCAGGCCATTTTTTACATTCGGGCAACTGACATTAAGCTCAATGCCCTGTACCACGGGCAGTTCCTGATCCAGGCGCTGGGCCACATCGGCGTAATCTTCCACGCACCAGCCGGGCACATTGACGATTACGGGTATGCCCATGCGTTCCAGAATGGGTATTTTTTCACTGATAAAGCGTTCCAGGCCTATATTGGCCAAGCCAATGGCGTTGAGCATCCCCGCGCGTGTTTCAACGACCCGATAACTCTCGTTGCCTTTGCGGGGCGTTTTGCTGATGGATTTGGTGACAAATGCGCCAAATTTTGACAAATCGGCAAAATCGGCATATTCGTCGGCATAGCCACAGGTACCTGAAGCGGTCATCATGGGGTTCGCCAGGCGCATTTGGCCGATTTGGACGGATAAATCGGGTGTGGCCGCGGTTTGTGCAGTTGAAGTCGAAATATTCATGGTGAAAGTGTCGCAAGGAATTGCGGCAGCGTCAAATGCCATGAAAAAAGTCCAGATTCCTTAGAGTTGTCCCAAAAGCCATGGCTGATTTCACGGATGGCGCACCGGACCAGCTCTGCCTCGCGTGTACGACTTACGAAATCCTATTGAGGCGCGACCGCCCGCAGATACTGCAGTATGGCGCTGGTTTGTCGCATTCTTGCAGCTCGATACCGGGTTTCTTCGCCGCAACGTCAGGCCGATTGAAGCTCAGTTAATGGAATGTCACAAAAAGAATCCGGGGACTGCATCGCCGATGCGTATCCGCGGCGACGGCCCATCGTAAATGGTTTTTCCTCGTAGGCCGCTAATAACATGGCCGCAATTGATACGCTCTTAACTCGGCCGGATCCAATTTCGGAGCTAACGGACAGGCCCTCCCACCCGGATTTTTTCAGAATGGCGTGTACGCCTTTAATTTGAAATCCAATAATACGATCGCCTGCTGCCGACCTATAAATGGTAAGCATATCATCAATGCGATGGGCAACAAAAGCCTCGTCGGAAATCTGATAAATGATGCAATCACCGTCGGGATTGTACCACGGTTGTGGCCGAAACTCCTGTGGGCCATCATGCATGCCATTTAAGAAATGTTGGTCCATACGACACCTCCATATCGATTTTGCCAATCTAGCGGTCGCTTCGGGTCGTCAACGGCGGAAAATTCCGCCCGACACTCATATATTCTGAAGTTGGGATTCATATACACCGTAAATACCATATCTTGCGGGAACTCTTCAATCTTTCCTGGCCGGACATACCACTGTAGCGGGTGCCCGCAATAGCACCAACCGCCATCATTATACTCTCGCACGCCGGAGAATATCACATCAACGTTCTCCAATACGAATTTTGCCGCTCGCAGATTTTCGTAGCGAACGGGAAGATATTTGTAGTAGTGCAGAGTTAGGTCATGCGGAAAGATCGCATCAATGACGGCATCGGCAGGATCCATGGGGTTGACCGTCTTACAGTAGAAGTCTGACACTCTTAAATATCCCCGTCTACCCATATTCAACTCATTGCGAGGATACACCGATTGCGGGTAAATTTCAATTTTCAGATTTAATTTGGAATCGACTCTGTAGCTAGGCTCCCAAGAGGGCGGGCCGAAATAACTTCCCGATTTGCGCTGCAATTGAATATTGCACCGCCGACGGAGCCGGCGACAACGCGAGAAAGGGTACCCTGGGAGACACTCACCAGGCCCATCTTATATTGGGTTTCGGGAAATTATATCGAGTCCACTCTTAACACGTCCGATATACATATTTGTGATTCTTCCGGCCGACGGGCTGCCACTCTATGCTTGGGTGCCGAATGGTCATTGTGGCCGCGTCACTGAAAACCATGGGGCGGTGTGGCAACGTATAGAATAGAAGACCGGATTTTCGGAAGGAGATTTGCGGCGAATGGAATTCCGCTTAGCCAATTCAGTAACGGGAGGGGGCAGTGAAGCGGTGGTTATTGCGCCCGCGACACCGGCGGAGGCTTTGCGCTTATATGGGGCGTGGTTGCGGGCGGTGGCGGTGGCTCGATTGAAGACCACGCAGGGGGCGGATGATGTGATGCAGGAAGTGGCTGCCGCCGCTGTGAAGAATTGGTCAACCCTGCAGTCACAAAGCAATGCCAAGCCGTGGCTATATCGGCTGACGGTGCGGGCAGCCCTGATGCACCGGCGATCTTTGGGAAGAGCACGCAAGCGAATTGTCCAGGCGTCGGAAGTGGCGGTGATGCGTTCGGATGCGTCCCGGCCACCGGATCCGCTGGAGGTATTGTTGAGTTCGGAACGTGCCGCGATGCTGCGGCAGGCGATGACTAAATTGCCGTCACGCGATACGGAAATGCTGATGATGAAACATGTGGATGATTGCAGTTATAAGGAAATCGCCGCGCGGATGGGCGTAACGCCTGCGGTTGTGGAAATGCGGCTGTTTCGGGCGCGCCAAAAATTGCGGCAGCTTCTGGCGGCCCAGAAGTTCAATTGAGCATCGTAAACGCGGTTGGCCCCGTACATTGACGGAGTAATAAAATGGCACTTTTTTTCGCACATCCTGATGATAGCAGAGGCCCCATTGGGCACATTTCGGGTTCGCGTGATCCGGATATGGCCATGGATATGTTGGTGGATGATGAACTGCCGGAAGATCGCCGACGGGATCTGCTTGAATCCATTGAAAAACATCCGGAAGCCTGGCGGACTGTGGCACTGCATTTTTTAGCGCGGCAGGTGGAACGCCGGGCGGTACGGGACATTTTGGAAGTGCGCCCGGCCTTACGGCCAGCGACCATTTATCGCATTGATTGGGTGCGCGTGGCGGCTTTGGTCATGATAACGGCGGGGATTTTCGGGGCTGGTGGTTTGTATCTTGGTCATGGCGGCACAGGGATGCTACGACCTGTGGCCCCGGCGGGTGGCAATCCACAAGTCGCGGTTGCGCCATCTTCGCCGCAGTCGCAGCAGGGTACGATTCAATATATTACACCCGGACTGCCTCCGGGTTTTGGAACGCAGGAACCGCAGTCGTTGCCGTCATTTAATGCGTCTAATGTTCGTACAACGGCCTATTCTGAGGCCAATCATATTGTGCTGGTGCCGGAAGGCCCGAACAATGCGATGGCCTATCCTGTCGTGCCGGTAAATGGAAAGAAACAGACAATTTATTAAAGCTTGGAATTGATAACGGAAATATCATGATCAATGGCGCTGCATCAAACTTTCTTGTCGCCGTCGCGATGGCGTGTGGCCTCGCGAGTGTAAGCAGCGGAAATGCCGTGCGTGCGGCCACCGGGGACACCTCCACCCGGGTGGCCGCCGCTCCGGCGACAAACTCCACTTCCACCTCGGCGGCCATACCGCCGCCCCGCTGGCTGGGTGTGGCGATGCAGAAAATTCCGCCGGTCTTCAGTCGCTTACTGGGTCTTGAATCTCAACAGGGCCTTATGGTTCTGCAAGTGATTCCCAACAGTCCCGCATTTAAAGCCCATCTGGAGCCGGGCGATCTGCTTATTACGCTTAATGGCCGGGCACTGGAGAATCCGTTTGAACTTATCGGTGCGGAAAATCAGCCCGGTCCAGTGGCACCAACACTGAAGATCGCACTGATTCGCGATGGGATGCGGAAAACTGTAACACTTACACCGGTGAATCGTCCGCATCATCTGGTATTTTTTTTCAATCGGCGTCCGGGGCCTGCTGGTGCGTTACCGGCAGGCGCTGGATCGCCAAACGACATTCAATCCACGAGCCTGATGACCGTTGGGCCAGGGGTTAAGCTTCATATTCCCGCCGCCGCGGTGCCACAAACGGGTAATGGTCATCCGGACTTATTTACGGTACGGCAATCGGTTGGTCCGCATGGCGGGCGGCATCTGGAAATTCTCTGGCGATCCCGTGCATATGAAATTCAGCCCAACCGCCTGAATCGGCTTCCTCCTCCGGTTCAGGCGGTCGCGCGGCTGATTTTACGTGGCCACGTAACTCCCGTGGAGCAATCTCCATCGCAACAAATGCTGATCCAACAACGGCTTACTGAAGTAAAAACGATGATTCGCAGATTGCAATCACAGGAAAAAGCATTGGAAATACAGGCGGCGAAATGCCCGTCGGCAACGCCGCCCCAAAAGACTCGCTGACTGACAGGCTCCTAGGCCAGGTCATCGAAAACCGTCAGCAGTGCCAGATAGCCATCGACTAAAAAGCCTTCATATCCCCAGCATTTACCCGTCCAGCTCTTCCAGTCCTTGGACATACCGTCGGTACAGCGCCCCTGAAAATCTCCGCGGGCGAAACTGCGCAGCATGGGATACAAAATTGTTCGGGCATCGTCCCGCCGACCCAATTGATACAAGGCTTTGATGGTAAAATAGACAAACGCCGCAGTCACGCCGCCATTCTCATAAATCTGGAATGTATCGGTCCCGTTGGCGCGCGACGGATATCCCCAGCGGCTGAGCGTCGGGAAATAATCGTCCTGCCGTATGGGAAGCAAATTCCCCGGCAAGCCATACTGAAACGCGGTATAGCCGACCACCTGCATCTTTTTGAGCAGAGCGTCCATAACCATGCGGGCCGGTCGGTGCCTTCCCAGGCATCGCTGTAACCGACCTCGCCATAGCCCTTCATTGCGGCGAGGTAACGCTCCAGTGACCAGCGCACCAGATCCAGGCACGACAGGCCGGGGGCCAGCGATGGGCCGCGCGCCGCCATTTCCGCATACATATAAAGTGTAAACGCGCACGGATCACTGGATGAATTATTCGCCAGGACGCGCAAACGCGGATTGATCTGAAAAATGTTCAAATAATTTCGTCGAAATCCATCATATAGCGCGTTTGATTCGACGCCTTTTTCCCGGTAAGCAACGCTCTGGCCGGAGCGTGTCATGTGGTATGAAATTCCTGTTTCCGATGGTTCTGGAAGCAATAATTTGTGCCCCACATTGGCCGTACCCAGTGAATCGACACAAAAATGCCG
>JAJZVR010000131.1 GCA_021847065.1 Planctomycetota bacterium
CGCGCATTTTGAATATTACCAAACGCATCCAGCGAGCCAAAATAGAGTTCCACACGCACGTTATCCGCGGGAATGCTGCCTAATTCAATGGTGGCAAACACCTTGACGCTTTCACCGGCTTTTACCGTGCCCGCGCCGGGTGATTCCACATTCCGTACCTTCACATTATCCCAAAGCTGCGCAATACGCTGCTTCCATTGCGCCAGCGCTGCGGCACCGGCACCGTGGCCTTCCATGAGTTTCATATACAGATCATGCGCGGGCAGATAAAACATTTCCGAATAGTTCTGCACCATCCGATTGGTGTTGTATACCGGGCAGATTGTGCGGATGGAATTCTTCATCCGCTTGATCCAGTTCCGCGGCAAACCATCCAGACTGCGGTCGTAATACAACGGCACAACCACGCGCTCCAGAAGATCAAAAAGCTTGCGGCTTTCAATTTCATCCTGATATTCATCGTTGTTGTAATCTTCACCGCCACCAATGGCAAAGCCATTATCCTCGGCATACGCCTCGCACCACCAGCCGTCCAGAATACTTAAATTCAGTGCTCCGTTGATAGCCGCTTTCATGCCGCTGGTACCCGAAGCCTCCATGGGCCGCCGGGGCGTATTGAGCCAAACGTCCACACCCTGTGTGAGATACCGTGCGACATCAATGTCATAATCTTCCAGAAACACCATGCGGGGGCGAACATCTTCCCGCCGGCAGAAGTGAATGATTTCTTGAATAAAGCGCTTGCCGCCATCATCACGCGGATGGGCTTTGCCCGCAAAAACAAACTGCACGGGCTGATTGGTATCTTTAAGCAGTTTAATCAATCGCTCCGGATTGCGCAGCAGCAACGTGGCACGTTTGTACGTGGCGAAGCGACGGGCAAAGCCGATGATTAACGATTTGGAATCCAGAACTTCGTCCACGCGCTGCACATCCAGTGCCGACTGTCCGCGTCGCGTTAATTGCTGGCGAAGACGTTGGCGCACAAAATGAATAAGGCGTTCCTTGCGGCGTTCATGAATACGCCAAATTTCAACATCAGGAATTTTATCCGCGCGCCCCCAGATGCTGTGATCGGCGGGGCGATCAGTCCAGTTGGCTCCCAGATATTCCTGATACAACCGGGCGAAGCCTTCGCTAAGCCAGGATTGCGTATGAACGCCATTGGTAATATGACGGATAGGTACTTCCGGAGCGGGAATTTCCGGCCAGATCCGCTGCCACATGCGTCGCGATACCTGACCATGCAGTTCACTGACACCATTGGCGTGCCACGCCATGCGCAAAGCCAGCACGGTAACACCGAAGAACTCATTGTTATCATGCGGATTCACGCGCCCCATGGCCATAAGTTCATCGATGCTGATGCCGAGTTTATGACAATAGTTGGTGAAATACTTTTCAATTAAATCGCGATGAAAAGCGTCATTACCCGCGGGAACAGGCGTGTGGGTGGTAAAAACATTGCTGGCCGAAACCATTTCCCGTGCTTCGGCAAATGTCAGCTTTTCCTGCTCCATGAGCACGCGGCATCGTTCCAGGGCCAGAAAGGCCGAATGGCCTTCATTCATGTGGCAAACCGTCGGGGTGATCCCCGCCGCCGCCAACGCCCGCAATCCGCCGATCCCCAGCAATATTTCCTGACGTATACGCATTTCATGATCGCCGCCATAAAGCCGGGCCGTTATGTCCCGATCCTGCGGACTGTTGATTTCCAGATTGCAATCCATGAGATACAGCGTCACCCGCCCCACCTGCACCCGCCAGACTGCGGCCCGCACTTGTGAGTCGGGATAATCCACAGTGATGACCGCCTGCTGCCCATCCTGATTTTTTACCTGTGTGAGACTCATGGAGAAAAAATCATTTTCCGGATTTAATTCCTGTTGCCAGCCATCGGAATTCAGCTGCTGATGGAAATATCCTTCCCGATACAGCAGCCCCACCGCCACCAGCGGAATACCCAGGTCACTGGCGCTTTTGAGATGATCGCCGGAAAGTACTCCCAGGCCGCCGGAATAAATTGGCAGTGATTCATGCAGGCCGAACTCGGCGGAGAAATAGGCAATCACCGGCTTGCGGTCCGGATATCGCTGCTTAAACCAGGTGCTCTGCTGCATGTATGATTTTAAGTCCGATGTAATTCGATTCAGATGCGCCAGAAACCCCTCGTCTTCCGAGGCCGCGCGCAGTTTGTCCTGCCCGATGAGATTCAGCAGCCGCACCGGATTATGCCCGGTGGCTTCCCACAAATCAGGATCCAGACGATTAAATAAACTCGCCGCCTCATAATTCCATAACGACCAGAGGTTATAGGCCAACTCATGCAGGGCTGCCAGTTTTTCCGGCACCGCCGGTACCACCACAAACTTGTGAATTGTAGACATTCTTCATGCTCCTTCGGCGTACGGTTACGACAACATCCATAAGTACCACCTCCGCCGTTTCGGATTGGCAACCGGCAGCCAAATCCGTCTACCCAACGGGATTATAATAAGCGGACGGCCTGCCGTCGCCTCTACGAAGAATGTTTTATCGGCACTGTGATTTCATTGGCAAGAATTTTTCCGCAAGATTTGTTTTATTCCTGCGCTTTATGCGGGCAGTCAACTGGCTTTTGCACAACTTATACACATTGTCACTGATGTCGCGTTTTTTGCCGGAAATTATTTTCATGGGGGCAAAAAGGCCTTTTAACCGGCCAAAAATCGACTGTTCAATGATCGCAAAATATAAATTCTAAAAAAAAGATTTTTGCGGCAACGATTTTGCTACAAGAAGTGGTGCTAAAGCGTTGTCGGAGCCTTCTGCTTTTCCAAGGAACTCGGTTTTCATGCGTATTGGATTCATGCGATTAATTGATGCCGCCCCCCTGGTTGTCGCATCCGCCCGTGGTTATTTTGACGATGAAGGTATTGCGGTAGACATCGAACGCGAAGGCGGATGGATGATCGTGCGCGATAAACTCACCTACGGCCTGCTGGACGCCAGCCACTCGCTATTGGGCATGTCCATTATGAGCCAGTTAGGCCGCAGCGATTTTGTTGAACCCATGGTGGCGGTTATGAATCTTGGTGCCGGCGGCAGCACCCTTGTGGTTTCCACCGAGTTGGCGCAGCTTGGCGTGGATTCTCCGCAAACGCTGCGACAAATCATTGATTCCGGCCGCCTTGGCCGCAAGATAATCTGTGCTCATGTCTCAACGTTTTCCATGCACCATTATCTTCTGCGCGATTGGCTGGCCCGCGGCGGCATTGACCCGGACCATGATATTCAACTCGTGCAACTCAAACCTATTCTCCTGGCCGATCACATGTCGAAGCATTATCTGGATCTGTTTTGCGTCGGTGAACCATGGGGATCTCTGGCTGAAAGCCGCGGCTGGGGCCGCATTGCCCTGGCGACAACGGATATTTATCCTGATCATCCGGAGAAAGTACTGCTGACAACCGAATCATGCGCCCGGCAAAAATCCGAGCAACTTACGCGCATTATACGGGCGTTAATCCGTGCCTGTGCGTACTGCCAGGCTCCGGAGCATCACCATGAGTTGGCGGAACTGCTTTCGCAGCCGGAATATGTCGATGAAAGCCAGGAACTTATCATGCACAGCCTGGAAGCCGATCATCTGGGAGTGGAACACGTCCAACGCCAGCGTCGCCTGGATTGGCATTTCCGATCCTGGCAACTTAAGCATTGCACGCCCTCCGTTGATCATGTTATCTGGTTCCTTCAACAGATGATCCGCTGGGGACATCTCGGCCCTGACGCCGACGTAGCCGCCATCGCCGCCCGATGCGTCCGCACGGATCTATTCGACCATGCCACCGCCGACCTGGAAACTGTTGCCGGTGCGGCTCAATAAGCATCCACGCAGTTACAACCCCTTGCCGAATAGTGCGCTGCCAAGCTTTCCAGGCCCATTGCGCTGCTCTTGAGTTGGCCATAGCGGGGAGCATTCTGTTACTATTCCGCCATGAGTGATGAATTGGACATTTTGGCTTCCGGAGTGTTTGCGGCACAACATATTGCCCTGACCTATGGCCCTTATTGTCCACCCCCACCCGATATTTTAAGCCGAATTGAGGCGCGATGGACGGAATATACCCATGCCGCGAACAGGGATGGTCGCACGCTCTTTAACAGTCCGGTGGCATATTTGAAGAGTGCTTCGGTGAACAGTGGGATATTGCATTTGGAATTGGCGGAAACGGATTATAAAACGTTTTTCGTTACAACCTTACGTGATCGGGCGTGGTTTAAACTCAACTCCCCCAGCACAATAACGCCGGCACTGGGAAACAGCATTCTGCTCACGCATGCAGACAAAGCCTATCTGGGTGTGCGGAGCAAGGCGGTGGCGGCATATCCGCATTGGGCGCATCTTTTTGGCGGCGTGTTGGATTGGCCGGAGCAGCGCGGCAACACAGCCGAGGTGCTCTTAGAGCATCTATACAGAGAACTTGCCGAGGAACTGGGAATTGGCGCCAATTATCTCACCGCCCCACCGCGTGTATTGGGGCTTATGCGCGATCCGGTATTGGCGCAGCCGGAACTGGTGTGGCACGGGGAATTAAATGAGCCATTACAAGTGCATGGCAACGCTTTGAACGCCCAGGAACATGACACGATTTTGGCGGTTCCACTGGCGGAAACCAGGTTCGACGGGCCGCCACGCACGCCGGTATGCGCAGCGGCCATCGGCGTGGCCATGCGGCTTACCGGGCACCGGTAATTGATTTTAACAAAATGCCTCCATTTATAATCAGATATCTTACAGGAGATGGCCATTATCTCACCAATAACCGGTATTATGTCATTGAATATTTATTTCATCGCTTTTTCATCAGTGCTTTGGTCACTGAAAAAAAAGCCAAAGCGTTCGCCGCCCTTTTATCCTTGGCGCAAGGCGTTAGAATAGCCGCGTTGCGACAGGGCGGTATAATATCCATGTGGATGCGGCCCGGGCGACAGCGGTATATTAAATGAGTATAGATGTGGTCGCGCGTAGACATATGCATTTATTTAGTACAATCGTGACGTCAAGCGGCGACTGTGGAGTCGGCGTGCCTTGAACACAACGGGACAATCAGATGTGCGAACTGTGGTGGCCGTGCGGGTACCGCTGGACCGTTCTAAACAGGCGGCAGATTATTTGCGATCCGCAGGCGGCGGTGTCATGGACACCTTGGCCCACTTCTGGGACCGCTTGGCCTTAACCCCCCCACTGGCCCGTGATGATTTACATCTGGTGTTGATCGGCAAGCCCAAGAGTACGGCGGCCACAATTAATTTTGCAAGTGCTTATGGGGCAATGCTTTATGTTCCAAAAGCCCATCGGGCGGATGTGCTGGCAATTTCCGCGGAGGCGGCTGACGCCATGTGCGATTATCTGCAAGCCTGGTGGAACAGCAATCCGCCTCAAAAGACGGCGGCGGTGAGTGCTGAAATCCCGAATCCTCCCCTGCCGATAAATTATATAACGGGTTTGGCCGAGGGTGTAACCGCGATGACCCCGCGATTGCTTTCCATGGTAAATCGCAAGGCGGCAGCGCGAAAAACCGTCAATATCATGATGACATTACCCGCGGAAAAGCCGGCGGCTTTAAGCAGCAAAGTCCGCTTGGCCCGGGATGGAGATGAACCGGTACTCAATCGCTGGCGAAAATTATACAGCCAGGAGCGCGGCATATTATTCGATGCGGATGTGGATGCCTGGATTGAGTCCCGTAATGTTTATGTCCATGAAAGCAATGGGGCCATTGTCGCATTAGCGAAGTTTGATCTAGTGCTGTTTACAACCGTGGAAATCGGTGGTGTTTTTACATTTCCGGAATACCGCAAGCAGGGATTTGGAGCAGAATTGGTCGATGACATGGCGGCTAGAATTCGGCAAATGGGCAAGACCCCCCTGCTTCAAGTTGATGCGGAAAATGACCCGGCGTTGGCATTGTATCAAAAAATGAATTGGATTGAGCTGGGGCGTTTGGCAAGGGTTTGGCTAAATTCCGCCTCGTGACATGTTGATGTGTTTGCCCAATGTTCTACGTGGAACATTTCTATTTGGCTCGGTTCCAGTAACTCCGGATCCCCGGCTTCACCAACCATCGTGTGCATTAAGAATATCACACCCAACCCACACCGGACGAATGCAAAGCCATAAGCGACCACACCCCAGACATCCGTGTCCGGTGCGCCGGAAACCTCGGAACATGGATATGACTATAGCTGACATTTCTCGCACTCACAGATCGACTCGGTTGCCTGCATTATTTTCTTCAACATCGATTTGTTTCAACTTCGCAAAATCATAAACGTAGCTTCCCAGTGATCAGCATGTGAACGCCCGACTTGACGTAAACGCTGGGATACCAGACAATGTTCCACGTAGAACATCGTTTACAAAAATATGGAGGCATTCCCATGGCAGCTCAAGCACGGCTCGGTAGGGGGCTTAATGCACTAATTTCCAATAGGGCAAAGCAGACAAACCCTGAAAATAATCCAAACACTACCAATGGTAGTAATGAATCTCATAATCCACAAAACTTGCCACATTCAGACGATAAGCATATTCGTGTTTACGAAATATTAGTTGACCAAATTGACGACAATCCTGGTCAACCCCGGCAAAACATGGATTCTTCCGTATTAGCGGAATTGGCGAATTCCATTCGCACGCACGGAATTCTACAACCCGTTCTGCTCAAGCAGGTAGGGCAGCGATATCAACTCGTTGCCGGACATCGGCGGACCGCCGCGGCTAAAATTGCCGGCCTGCAGACCGTTCCCGCGATTATTCGCGCTGATACAACGCCTGAGCAGCAAATTGAATGGGCCTTAATAGAAAATATCCAACGGCAGGATCTCAACCCCATTGAGCGCGCCAAAGCCTACCGAACCTATATTGAACGATTCTCCATCACCCATTCCCAAGCTGCGGCACGACTTGGCGAAGATCGCACAACCATCACCAACTTTCTACGCCTCCTGGATTTGCCCACCGACATTCAGGACATGGTTACCGCCGGTGCCATTTCCACCGGTCATGCCAAGGTTCTTGCCGGCATTGATGATGCACAACGGCAGATCGCGCTGGCGGCCCTGACGGCGCAACAAGGTTTAAGTGTCCGCCGCCTTGAAGCTCTCGCCCGCGAAAGCGGTGCCGCCGCCCCAGGCCGCGTTGCCAAAATCGGCACCGTGCGTACGCCCAACGTGCTGGATATGGAGCAACGCATTTCCCGACAACTGGGGACCAAGCTTCGAATTATTCCCAGTCGCAAAAAAGGGGCGGGCAAAGTTATTATCCAATATTTTTCCGTCGATGAATTTGAACGGATATTCGGGCAGTTTACCAATAATCCGATGTAAATTGTTATATGTATATGTGTTATGGGCAATAAGCTTACAATTATGGACTTCCTGCGGCTCAAATATCCGCAGGCCAAAGCCACGACGCTGCGGAGAATGGTCCAAGATGCGCGCGTCTTGCTCAATGGCCAGCCGGTGCGCTCACTCAAGCAACCCGTGCCGGACGGTATCACGCCGCAGATTCAGGATGGCACTGTTAACACGGCGGCCGACTCACCGCGACTCGATGATGCCGTGCGCACAATTTATGCGGATTCCGATGTTCTGGTGGTTGTAAAACCCGCGGGCCTGCTGACCGCAACCCATGCCGAAGAGAAGCGGCCCACTTTGCTGGCCGGCGTTAATCGCGTACTTAGCAGGGACAACCAGAAACTGAAAACCCACCTGGTGCATCGTCTGGACCGGGACGCATCAGGCTTGCTGGTTTTGGCTCGCGGCGTGCGGGCTTTGGCGGATTTGAAGCGGCAATTCCGAACTCACAGCATCACACGGGAGTATGAACTCGTGGTGCATGGAACGCCCAAGCCCCCGGCGGGGCGGTTGGAACATCGCCTGCTTGAAACAGAATCCGGAATGGTGCGCGTGTGCCCGAACAATCCTGAAATTCAAAACGCCGCCGCGGGCAAGCCGGCCATATTGGATTATCAACTGTTACAGTCCAACCGGGCATTCAGTCTGATTCGGTGCCGCTTGCACACGGGACGCAAGCATCAGATTCGCGTACAGTTTGCGGCCATCGGCCATCCGGTGGTGGGGGACGTATTTTATGGCACACCCGCGGCACGGCGGGGGGGTGAAAGCAGATTATGTCTGCACGCGGTGCATGTGCAATTGAAACATCCACGCACCGGAAAAACGCTGGACTTTCAATCGCCGTTGCCGGAAAGTATCAAACGCTGGATGCAAACCACGCCAGATCAAAAAGTCAAAAAGTTATAAGAACGCGGCGGTTTTAATTTATTTCGCGGAGCTTTTATATGCCATTAATTAAGAGATTCTTGTCTGTTACGGCAGTGGAGAAAACGTGCTGTTTTTAAACTTGTTTAAAGGAAAGCCTAAATGATTAAAAAACTAACAACGACGCTGGCGGTAATGTTGCTCACGGGATCCACCATGGCGGCAACCCCCCGGGTTATCCCCGTCTGGCCCCACCTGAATGTTCCAGCGGCACAACGAAATAATAAAATTGTGGACAACCATTCTATTGGTTACGTGGACTTGCATCCGATTCTCTGGCCCACGCTGACGCTTTTTCCAGCCCCTGAAAAGCTTGCCAACGGCTGTGCCATTGTGATCTGCCCCGGCGGAGCATACTGGCTTGAGGCCACGTCGCTGGAGGGTAATCGCGTGGCACGGTGGTTTAATAAACTTGGCGTAAGCTGCTATGTGCTTAAATATCGCCTGCCGCAGGGAACGTTACCTCCCGGTGGTGTTCCCTGGCCATTGCAGGATGTCCGACGGGCGGTACAGATTGTCCGTGCCCATGCCAAACAATGGCATATTGATCCACATCATGTGGGTGTGATGGGATTTTCCGCAGGAGGTTCTGTGGCATCTTTGGCCGGCGTGCATTGGCTGCCTGGAAATCCGGATGCGGTCAATGTACTCAATCACTTCAGTACACGACCAGATTTTCTCGTGCTGGGCTATCCGGTCATTTCCATGATACCGGGCATCACCCATCCCGGCTCGCACAACAATTTGTTGGGAAAACATCCACCGCTGGATGTGGAACAATATTTTTCCAGCGAGTTGAATGTCACCGCTTTAACACCACCGACGTTTATGTTTTATGCCCATGATGATAAAACAGTGAACCATCAAAATGAAAAACGATTTTACGCCGCGCTCAAACGCAACGGCGTACCGGCAAAACTCATTGAGTTCAAACACGGTGGCCACGGCTTTGGCTTGGGAAGAAAGGGAACGGATTCCACGCGATGGCCCAAGGACTGTGCCCGCTGGTTAAAGCGGATGCATTTCCTGCCCTGATAAACAAATTGCGTTGTTTTTATTGTAATAAATGTCTCTTCCCTGCTTAAGCGGAGGGCTGTATGGCCAAATATCTCTCATTTCTGCTGATCATGCTGTTTCTACCCTTTTCCGCGGCGGCGGCGCGTGTGGTTATTCCGGTTTGGCCGCATTTGAATGTGCCAAAGAATCAGCGTTTCAACGCATCGTTTTACCCCGCCGGCCGCGGGCGGCATATCCGTGGCCCGATTCGCTGGCCAACATTGCGCGTTTATCTTCCGCCCGCCAATAAAGCCAACGGCTGCGCTGTTGTAATTTGTCCCGGTGGGGCGTATGTGGAAGAAGCAATTGGCCTGGAAGGCTACCGCGTGGCACGATGGCTTAATAAAATTGGCGTAAGCTGCTTTGTACTGAAATATCGCCTGCCGAATGGTAAGCTTCCGCCCAGCGGTGTTCCATGGCCATTGCAGGATGTGCGCCGGGCAGTACAGATTGTCCGCGCCCATGCCAAACAATGGCATATTGATCCGCATCGCGTGGGCGTAATGGGTTTCTCGGCGGGGGGTTCTGTCGCCTCTTTAGCCGGCGTGCATTGGCTGCCGGGAAATCTCAATGCCGCCGATCCGCTGAATCGCTTCAGCACGCGACCGGATTTTTTGGTCCTCGGCTATCCGGTCATTTCCATGATCCCCGGCATTACACATCCACTTTCCCATGCCAGTATACTGGGAAAGAATGCTCCCATGGATATCAATGAATATTTTTCCAGTGAGTTGAATGTCACCGCTTTAACGCCGCCCACATTTATGTTTTATGCCCATGATGATCATGCCGTCAATCATCAAAATGAAAAACGATTTTATGCCGCACTCAAACGCAATGGTGTACCGGCAAAACTCATCGAGTTCAAACACGGTGGCCACGGCTTTGGCCTGGGTAAAAAAGGGACGGATTCCGTGCAATGGCCAGAGCAATGCGCCGGCTGGATGAAAGCCCGGGGGCTATTACATCAGCAATAGCTCTAGCCAGGCCGATGCTGGGCCGTCACTAAGCGGATACCACAGGGCGAAATCATATGGAGACATAGGCATTTCTTAGTTTTAATAATATTCGTATTTGTGGATTTGCGCCAGCGGCGCTTTTGTGGTACAAGTGCCATCTGGTACGCGAGGCCGCGCGATTGGGTAATATTTGGCTTGATATTTAAGGAGCTTGGCATGGATGCTCAGCCCTCGGATGGTGTTTTGTCTTTTTTTCAGGATATTC
>JAJZVR010000132.1:0-4284 GCA_021847065.1 Planctomycetota bacterium
TTTTTTTGAAATTGGATGGGAGATAAGCCGGTTCGGTTGGCTCCGGAGCGTTCGAGGCCACCTTGGCACAAAAACCCGTAAAGCGGTTGCAAGTCGACGGCAATCGGCTATGATTGTTCGTGCTAAGTTAGGTAGGTGATCTAAATAAGAGAGTGGTTCAATGGGCCTGAAGATACATAATATTCCGCAAGCGTTTCCCTACCAAGGCAGCAAACGCAAGCTTGCGCCTGCAATTATCAAATTCATTCCTGAATCAGCACATCGACTGGTCGAGCCCTTTGCCGGCTCTGCCGCAATCTCCGTCGCAGCCGCATTCGCTGGAAGCGTAAACGAATTTTGGCTCAACGATGCCCACGCGGCGCTGATGTGTCTTTGGCACCGGATTATCCACGATCCGGATGGGCTGGCCCTCGACTACATGACCCTGTGGCAATCCCAGATCGGCCGCGAAAGAGATTTCTATAATCAAGTGAGGTCGGACTTCAACGCTTCTCAGAAGCCGGAACTATTGCTATTTCTACTTGCCCGATGTGTAAAGGCTGCGATTCGGTACAACCGCCGGGGCGAGTTCAACAATAGTCCCGACCACCGGCGCAAAGGAATGATGCCCGGTACGATGCAGCAAACCCTTCACCTCGTCTCCGAAGCATTAGGGCGTGGCACAAGGTTAACATCAACTGACTACAAGCAGGTCCTAGCTGGGACCACTACGAGTGACTTCGTTTTCATGGACCCTCCGTACCAGGGCGTCGCCAAGCAGCGGGACAACCGCTACATATCGGGTGTTGATTTTGACGAATTCGTTTGTGAACTGGAATCTTTGAACAAGCGGGGGATTCCCTTTGCCGTGAGCTATGACGGGCGCACCGGTGATAAGATTCACGGCCAAAAACTGCCGGATCATTTGCAGTTGTATCATGTGGAAATGCTGGTTGGGCGTTCCACGCAAGCAACGCTTCTTGGACGTTCGGAAGACACCTTTGAATCAGTCTATATTTCCCATTACGCGAGTGTGGCGCAACGAGCAGGAGCGAGGCCGGTCAAGTCCAGGCCCACGGAATTGCTGTTTGCTTAATCTCTGATTTTTCCCCGCAGGGTCTCCTTGATGAACAGTGGAAGACTTTTTTTATAATTCCGGGCCAGTTCTAATAACGCTTCGTAATCACTTATCTCGTCACCGATCCAGATAACCTCGATCCGACGCCTCTTTTCCATGGCGATGTGATCATAATTTTCCGGCGAGGCCCAGAAGCATCGCCGACAAAGTGCTGGATTCTTCGTTTTCATCCAATTCTCGCAATGCTCACAGGACCAGCTCTTTTGCCGCTGAACTGGCAACGATATCAACATAAAATGGCCGGGGTTATCTTCAGGATCACCGGTATCCCCGGAAATCTGATAAGGTACGCGGTGGTCGACCGAAAGATAGCGCGACTCAAAACGCTCGCCGGTGATTGCACAACAACCGTTTTGCGCATCGAGCATTTTCAGCTTGAAAGTCTTTGAAAATACCCTCCTCCCTCCAATCTTATGCCCCTCGGCATCATCAGGATTCCCGAACCGATAAAGGGCCACACTCCGTCCGTCCGGCCCCTTAGTGCGGTCGGTCACTAAGGGAATGCCTTGCTCCCTCACATCACGAGCCGCCCGCGGTGGATGGTTATAACCATACTGATCCTTGAGTTCCTGGCTAGTTACAAACCCGTGTTTGACAATATGATTGACTACCGCCAATGGGCGCTTTCCGCGAACCTTCTTCAGTTGCTCCAGAATCCTCAGGTCGATCTTCATGCCAAGAGACTAACATGTGCTGATCTATCTGGCCAGTTGTAGACGCCCCCGCTTTGGCAGAGGCCGATGAGAAAAATCGGAATCACCGTTGGTTCACAACGGCCTACTATTCGGAAAACAGCCGGCAGATCGCACAACTGCCAAAGCGGCTGCCATCACATTGCGGATACAAAGTTCCGTAAATGCCCATCAGCGCCGATCGGCAAAGTTCCGCCAGCGGCAGAATGTTTGTCACCCGCCGCCATTCCGCCGCTCCGGAAAAAACGTTCCGCGCCGCACCTATGGTGCGATCCCAAACGGCTCGCCTCCGTCGCCGGCGGGGTCCCGGCGCGCCGGGACAACTCTCCTCCCTCCAACGGCCAGGTAATATCTTCGCACGGTCAGTGAACTACTTCCCCAAAACCCGCCGCGCCACGTACCGCCAGAGAGGATATTTTAACTTTGGTTAAGTAGCGGACATTTTAACTTTGGCTTGACACGGGAAATTGACCAGTGGACGGCAAGTGCGGCTGCGAATATACTACGTAGCTCAAATTGCTTGGGTCATGGGCGTTGGTTGTCACGAGGCCGGGCGATAATTTGAGCTTTGAGCGTAGATTTGGTTAGGAGTTTTGGCGTGGCCAAGCATAAAACACACAAGGGAATTAAGAAGCGGGTTAAAATTACCGCGACTGGAAAAGTCAAATTCCATAAGCACAATAAGGGGCATTTACAGAGTGCCAAGTCCGGTAATCGGCGGCGGCGTCTGCGCGGCACGACCAGTCTAACCGGGCCATTTGCGGATAAGATGATCACGTTGCTTGGCCCGGCGGGCCGGTAAAGAATTGCCACGCCGTCCGGGCATTTTCGTCCCGGGAACGTCGTGACAACGTGATAGAACATTGAAGACCTGAATAATTTGTTGAGGAATTTACCATGCCACGAGTAAGAGTCGGCGCCGCCCGGAAACAACGGCACAAACGTTTGCTGAAGCGCGCCAAAGGTTTTGTCGGTGGACGCAGCAAGCTATATAAAACAGCACATGAAACGTTGCTGCGGGCCGGTGCCAATCGGTTCAGCGGACGCAAGGAAAAGAAGCGGGATTATCGCGCTCTTTGGATTACCCGCCTGACCGCCGCCGCACGCAGCCGGGGTTTGCGGTACAGCCAACTTATTTCCGGGCTTTCCAAAGCCAATATTGAGCTTAATCGCAAGAGCCTGAGCGAAATTGCCATTGCTGATCCAGCCGCATTTGATGCCATTGTGGCCAAAGTGCGTGATGCGCTGGGCCTGAAAGCAGCCTAAGGTCAATCGACCAGTGGCCGACTTTCCGTTCCGGCAAAGCGGTATGATTTACCGTTTACCGCAAGATCAGATGGATAAGCGGATCAGTGGGGGGGGGGGCTTGTTCTTTGGTGGCGTACGGTATTGGCTTGGCTGGCGAGGTAAAGCGGTCATTACGTTGAGAGACACTCTGGCGAGGTGGATGTTGGTGCGGCAGGTTGCCTAACTTGGTGATTTAACAATGGGCCGAAGTGCTATTTCCCGGGAGTGATTCAACGTGAATCTTGATGAATTACTGGCCCAGGCCCGGCAGGAACTTTCCGCCTTAACCGCAGCCGATCAGGCTGAGGCCTTCCGGATTAAATATCTCGGCAGCAAAGGCCTGTTGAAGGTGGCCAGCGATCAACTCAAAACCCTTCCCAATGATCAGAAGCGCGATTACGGTTCTAAACTAAATTCGGTTAAACAGGCGGTTCAGAGCGGCTATGATGAAGCCAAAGCCCGGCTGGGTTCAAGCACCGGTTCCGGTGAGGTGCTGATTGATATTACGGAACCGGGGCGGATCGCGTTTGGCGATTATCATCCTGGCTCTGTGCATATTATTCATCAAACCATTGACGCCCTGACTGATTTATTCGGTCGCATGGGTTTTTCCGTCGCGCAAGGCCCGGAACTCGAAGATGAGTTCCATAATTTTGAAGCCCTGAATGTTCCCCGGCAGCATCCGGCACGCGATCCGCTGGATAATTTTTATCTGCAGCGACCAGCCGGTGCAGCACCATTTATGCTCCGTTCACAAACCAGTTCCGTTCAGATTCGGGTGCTGGAATCACAGAAGCCGCCGGTACGCATTATTGCTCCGGGCCGGGTTTACCGCCCGGATACGGTGGACGCCACGCACAGCTTCATGTTCCATCAAATTGAAGGTCTGGTGGTGGATGAACATATCACCATGGTTGATCTGAAAACATGTATTGATCAATTTGCCAAAGCCTTTTTCGGTGCCGACGTGGAAACTCGCTTTCGCCCGAGTTTTTTTCCATTTACCGAACCGAGTGCGGAATTTGATGTGCGTTTTCATTATGCGGACGGAAGTTCCAAATGGGTGGAACTCGGCGGCTGCGGCATGGTTGATCCCAATGTGCTGGAAACCGTGAAAGTTGATCCGGAAAAATACACCGGCTTTGCCTTCGGCCTGGGAGTGGAACGCATTGCCATGCGAAAACATGG
>JAJZVR010000132.1:4384-10601 GCA_021847065.1 Planctomycetota bacterium
GTTCATTTCTTGGGCGGTGGGGCTTTTGCCGGTTTGAATCATTTTGACAAAGCAGTCAAACAGGTACGTTGCGTCGTGCGGTCCGGGGCTGGCTTCGGGGTGATATTGCACGGCAAACACCGGCTCGGAGGTCATGCGGAAGCCTTCGAGTGTGTGATCATTGAGGTTGATATGGGTGGGTTCGCCTCCACGTTTACGAAGGGAATCCACATCCACGGCAAAGCCATGGTTTTGTGATGTTATTTCCACCTTGCCGGTACCGGTGTTTTGTACGGGCTGATTGCCGCCCCGGTGGCCGAATTTGAGCTTGTACGTTGTTGCGCCCAGCGCCAAGCCCAGGAGTTGGTGGCCCAGACAGATTCCAAATATCGGCTTTTTGCCAATGAGTTTTTTCAATGTTTCCTGCGTGTAGGCAATGGGTTCCGGATCACCCGGGCCATTGCTGACAAATACGCCATCGGGCTTAAGTGCGAGAATGTCCTGGGCTGTTGCGGTGGCGGGGACAACCGTTACGCGGCAGCCGCTTTGCGCCAGATTGCGGAGAATATTGCGTTTGGCTCCGCAATCAATGGCGACAACATGATGATCGGCGGGGCCATGATGATCGGCTCTCTGCGCCCAGATGCCCTTATCCTGGGCCCAATGGTAAACGTTCTTTGGCGTAACCTGCTGCACCAGATCCACGCCCACCAGGCCGGTCCAGGCATTGGCCTGTGCCACAAGCGCGGCATCATCGGATACCAGCGCCGGATCCGTACAGATCACGCCCTTGAGGGCACCTTGCGTGCGGAGCTTGCGAACCAGTGCCCGCGTATCAATACCGGCAATTCCCGGTACGTTGTGCCGCGAAAGATACGCGTGCAGAGATTCAACCGCCCGGTAATTGCTGGCCAATGTTGATAATTCTTTGATAATAAACCCTTCCACCTGCGGGTGGCCCGATTCCTCATCTGAGCTGTCGGCAATGCCATAATTTCCGATTTGCGGGCAGGTCATGGTGACAATTTGGCCGCGGTAGGATGGATCGGTAAGAATTTCCTGATAGCCACTGAGCGACGTATTAAAAACAACCTCGCCGGCGTGGACGACGCTGGCACCGAAGGCCAATCCGGAAAATACAGTTCCATCTTCCAGGGCAAGTTTGGCGATTGGCAATTGTGACATCATGAAGGTCCTTATGTTGGGGTTGTATCAATTATTGCGGCAAGCTTGGTTTTGACTCAACACTCATTCGCACCGCAGTAAATCGCACGTCGCCGGGCATGATTTGAGTATATCAGAAGCCATCGAAAAATGGTACGGGGCTGGCGGCTGCTGCCGCGGAGCGGGTGAATTTGGAACAGGTGAACAACCTAAACCAACTCGCCACTTCTCGACTCTACGGCGACGGGGTGATCCACAGATTACACAGATTTCCCAGATTGACGACGGGGGATTTCTATTCACAGGGAGGTGGCGGAGGGAGGGGAGGGCGGCGGCGGCGGCCGCAGAGCAGTTGAGCAGGAGATAGTTGAGTCCCGATTAGCCGGCTCCTGCGGCATCGGGATTTCGGCTTCCAGCCTCAACAGGGAGCAAATATGGCTGGGTTGGGCTTGTTGGTGGTCACGGATCGTTATGGCAACGAACAACGAGCAATGTTGGATGCCGAGTGTGTTTTTGATCGGTGAATTTTGATCCGTGGCCGATGATGGTTGTTGGTCGTCCTCCCCCTGCCTCTGCTGCCTCCTTGTGCAAGCTTTCCCGTCATATCCGTGTCATCGGGTGATCTGTGGTCAGTGCTGATCGTCGATTACCATCGCATAGCACGAAACGTGTCCACTTCAGCCGAGGCTCCCGGTTATCATCCGTCTGAATTGCCCAATGATCATGTGATCGAACCCGTAAAATGTTTGAAGAATTGCCCGACCAACCGGTCTTTCGCTTTACTCGGCGCGCCACTGGCAGTAAATTCTTACCCATGAATACACTCACTGAATCAGAATCTGCGCCGCAAGAGTCCGTGGAACAAAGCGTTCCCAGCGAATCTACAGATGCTGCGGCAATATCCACCCCGGAAGTTACGATGGCTGCTGACGATCCGGCACCTGCCTCATCCGTCGAGGCGCAAGCCGACGGTGCGGTACTTGATGAGCCGATCACGACTGAACACATGCCGTTGCGGCAGGTGCTTGAGGCCCTGCTGTTTGCCAGTGATGTGCCGCTATCCGCGGCCAAAATCACCCAGACGCTCGGCTTGGATTCGCTGCGGGCGGTAAAGCTGGCGGTGGAAGAGTTAAATGAAATTTACAATCAGCGCGAGGCGGCGTTCAGAATTGAAGAACGTGCCGGCGGATATCAGATACTTACCTTGCCGCAGTATGCCCAATACATTCAACGATTAATGCGCAAACGTGATGAAGGCCGACTGACCCCCGCAGCACTGGAGACGCTGGCTATTATTGCCTACAAGCAACCGATTTTACGCGTTGATGTTGAAGCGATTCGCGGCGTGGCCTGCGGCGAAGTCATTCGCACGCTTATGGAATACAATCTGGTAAAAATTGTGGGTCGTGCCGAGGATGTCGGGCGACCTATGCTTTACGGCACGTCAAAACATTTTCTGGAAGTCTTTGGTTTAGCAAGCCTGAAGGATTTACCCAAAGCTGATCAACTCAAGCAGCCGGTGTAAAACAGCATTACCGGGCTGCCCCCGAACCCTCGCGTTCGAGCACACGAGGCGACAAATACATGAATTTGCCGCCGGTTTCCGCGGCAATTTTCTTCAGGTTTTCCTGGTGGCGTTTGTTATCGCCCATGAATGTAAACGTGTAGACGCGAATCGGATATTGGCGGTTTAAGTCCCCGATATCCGCGATCAGTCGGGGATCGACATAGCCATCGGTGAGAAAAAATATGACCTGGGGGTGCATGGCCCAGGCGGCTTTAAACGGGCGGAGGAAAGGCAGAAGCTGGCCATAGTCACGATTTTCCGCAATCATGCGGTGAACGCGCGGCAGCACCATGGCGCGGTTGGCCGGCGAAGCCCGCAGGAGTTTGTCCGGGCCTAAAATTTTGTACTTCGCGGAAATCTCAATTACCGCGAATCGTTGGAAAGGCAACAATCGTCGGATAGATCTTTGTACTTCCCGTTTCAACAAATAAAGATGCCCCACCATACGCCCGGCATGGTCCACGAGAAACACCACCCGCTTGGCACGCGTTTGTACACCGAAGAAAGATACCGCCGGCATTCCGCCAATTGTTTTTCCCGGCACCCCCATTGCTCCCATGGAGCCATTATTGGAAGCCAGTTCGCCCCCTTGCCCAAGACTTATGGCAAAGAGGTGTTCATTGGCCGCAGTGCCATTGAGCATGGCATTGAGGGCCGTTGGGGAGACAGAATTGCTGGCGTTGCGTGTGGAAAGAAAATGCTTGAGCGTCGATGCTCGAGTAGGTGCCGCCGTTACCTTATCCGGGCGCGAAAGTTGATTGCCGGATAAAAAGGATTGAGGGACAATTAATGGCAGCGGCGGGGCTGGTGGGACTTTTATCAACAGCCGGATTGCCAGAACAAAGACGAACAATATCAGCACATGAACCAATACGGATAGCACCACGCTAAGCGAAACGCTCCAACCAAAGGCGTTGGCTTTTCCGGTATTGGTTTTTACTATCAAAGGCGTTGATTTCTTGGGCAGTTTGAACCGGGCGCGCGGACGAAATGAAAACATCGGGCGGCGCGAAAAAGTGCGTCCGAATTTTGGTGCGCGCGCCATAAATTATTTTCCCTTTGTTGCTGCTGCGCCGGCAGAATAGTCATTATGGCGTGCCATGAATGAGAAATTTCGGTTCTGGCCAGACTCTTTGGGGCATAAGGTAGAAGTCTGTCCGGACTTAGTAAAAAATTCCACCACGTCCATCCAATCCAAAAGATTGTAAAACAGGCGATTTTCGTCTGTTTTGACCAATCACGCCCAGTCTTTATCGACCATTACCTGTAAGTCACTTGACTTACGCCCTATAAATTCATACAACGGATGTGACGGTTAGTAAAGTCCGAACCGAAAAATATTCTTTTTCGGCTTTTGATGGGCTGGAAACTTCTAACGATCCGTCAGGGGGAAATTTGAGAGCAACGAGGGCATGGATGCTCGAATACACGCACGCCCATGGTGGTCATGGACGATGATAGAACTTTTTTTGGCTTGATATTATGCAAGCCGCCATTACAGGAGATCGAATTATGGTTACTCGCAAAAAAACCACGCCGACCGCGGCTCCAGTCAAAACCAGTGCCGCCGTTCCCATCGCACCGGCTGCTGTTCCTACCCCGGTCGCCCGGTCGGAAACCAAAGGCAGCGGTACTTTGACTGCTACCAAGGCCGGCAGTTCTGCCCCTAAAGCCCCCGTAACCTATGAACAAATTGCGGAGCGAGCTTATCAGATTTATCTGAAACGTGGATTTGGTCCGGGCGATGCAACCTCGGATTGGACCGAAGCGGAACGGCAGCTTAAAGCGGGCCGATAACCCGATTTCGTGCGAATCGGAACAATTTTGCCACCTTTGGCGGTTTGGTGCGTGTAACTCCAACAGGAAAGCCTGAAGCTTTCTGATTGATGGAGTTGCCGTCATGAAAACAACTGCCGCTAAAGTTATGGTCTTCGGTTTACTCGGTATGTCCGTATTGGCCGGTTGCGCTACACGTGCGATAATTGTCGCTCGTCCCGGTCCGCCGGTTGCGGGGGTCGTTGTCGCGGCCCCAGGGCGGCCCGCCATCTGGGTTCCGGGCCATTGGGTCTGGCGACCCTATCGGGGGCGGTACGTCTGGGTACGCGGGCATTGGCGGTGAAATAATCTCTCCACGCCGGGTCACTACGGTTTGTTCCGGATGCACTACATGGGCCGACGCTTGATGGTTTGGTCGTAGATGGCCAGAAGCTTTTGTTTGTCGAATATCATCTCTTCGCGGGTCAGGCCAACAATATCGTATTCGTATGTTAACTCGATGGCATCAACCGGACAGGCCTCTTCGCACATGCCGCAATAGATGCATCGCAGCTCATCAATATCGAATTTAATGGGATATTTTTCGCGGTCTGGCCAGGAATCCGGTGCGGCATCTCCGACAATATGAATGCAATGGGCGGGGCAGGCGGTTGCACACATATAACAAGCCACGCACTTGACCCGATTCTGTTCATCGCGGTTTAACCGATGCACCCCCCGATATCGCTGCACATCCATGCCCTGTTCCAGGACCGGTTTATCTTCCCGACGTTCTTCAGGATATTGCATCGTCCGCACATTACCGCTGACGGACCGAAACAGATGAACCATGGTGCTTCCCAAGCCCGAAAGCACGGCCGGTAAAAAAATATTCTCGGAAGCGTTCAACTCCGGCGGCTGCAATTCAATAATATCTTCAAGCTTCATAACAGCATTCTCCACATTCTGTGGTTCAAGGACTCATTCCAAGCCATATAGTAAGCATTAAACACCGATTTGGAAAGTTATAGTAAAACAGTTATGTTTGCCGGATCAATCATTTCACAGGTTGCGTCACCGACGCCTGTGGCACCGCTGCCTGGGTTGTTGCAGGTTGGGTTTGTGGTGGTCCAACCAGCACCGGCTGTGCCCACTGCTTGAGATGATCCAGTCGGTATTGCGCCAGCGGTGCAAATGATTTTTCAATGCTACTGGCATTGGGAGATGTAAATGTCCTGTAAATTGCGGCGGCGTTGCTCCATTGCCCCGCATCTTCATCGGCCAGCCCCAGCCCCAACTTGGCCCGCGCCACCGCCAGGCTCTCTTTGGGAAAATTACTGATAACGGTCTGAAATGCCTTTTCGGCGGCGGCAATGGATTGCGATTTCGTGGCCTTTACTTTTTCAAAGCCTGCGGGCGGATTGCCCATCGCAATTAAATTCAGATAAAAATCACCAATTCGGATATAGGCCTGTGCGGAAATGGCCGCGACTTTGTAGCTGTTTAGAACTGTGTTCTGTATTTGTCGGGGCGTTTGTGCCTGCTGGAGCGCAATGGCCGCTTCTTCCACTTTGCGTTGTTCATTGGCCTTATGAAGCTGAATCAACTCAAAAATCAGAACAATAATCGCGATGCCCAGTAGAACATAAATTCCGTATTTACGGATAAATAGATACAATCCGGCCGCACTTCCGACCAGATCATTTTGTTGCAGTTCGTGGCGTTCCTCCGCTTTCATTCCATACGCTCCAA
>JAJZVR010000133.1 GCA_021847065.1 Planctomycetota bacterium
ACCCTTGCCGGGCAGACGTATCGGGCTACGCTGGATCGGCTTTCCGGCGTGCGCCGAAAGCGTCTGCTGGATGGTCTTTGGGCGGCCCCGGAGGGATTGGTGTATGAGGCATTTGCCGATCATGTTATTGCCGACCCGGGTCCGAATTGCCAAGACGTGACCGATGCCCAACCGCTGGCCATCTGTGCCGGGGTAGATTGGGGTTGGCGTGATCCGGCGGCCGCGGTAGTGGGGGTGCTGCGGCCTGATCGGCGGCTTTATGTTGTTGAGGAGTTCTACGCCCGGCGTGTGCCCCTGGATGAACTCGTGGAAAAAATTGCCGCGATGCTTAAACGCTGGAATGTCGAATGCTGTTTTGCCGACGGCTCCCGGCCTGATTTAATTGATCAACTGTGCCGGCATGATGTGCCATGCCAAAAGGCCCCGCTGGCTTCCATTGCCGCCGGTATTTCCGTGGTGGAATCCCGGCTCCTGGCGGATAAATTAAAAATAGTTTCTTCCTGCCACAATTTGATTCAGGAAGCATCGGAATATCAGTACGCCGCCGATGAAAGCCAAAAAGCCACCGCGACGCCCCAGCCCGGCAGTGACCATGCCATGGACGCCTTGCGCTACATGGTCACAGGCATGGAACGCATGTTTCCGGCTGAAGGCCTCGGCGGCTCTGAAGCCGGCGAAGCTCACTCGGCACCCGAACCAATCCGTGACGCCCGCGGCTGGAGTTTTGCGGATATTTGGGGCGAATAAGCGCGGGGGATCTTACCACGAAGCTAGAACGCTGATAAGCAACTTTCCCGCACAGCCAATGGATTTTGGTATAATTTCCGTCTATGCGAGAACGCGTACCGAAAACCTTCCGGGATTATCTGCCTGAGGCCGCCAATTGGATTACATTGGCAACCGGTGAATACTATCCCGATATCCTTCCCGATGCTTGCGATCTATACAAGCCGGTATTGGTTATGTTTGGCCAATACCTGCGGGAGTCTGAATCGTCGCCAGCACTTTTTCGCCGGATTTGTGAACTTCGCGAGGTCTGGATGCGCATCCAATTGGCGCGAGTGTTCCGGAAATACGTGTGCCCGCCGCTTAGCGTCGAGATGCTGAAAAAAAGACCGCAGTTGAGGTGATTTGTTCCCGCTTCAGCAAGGAATTTCGCCCGATACAGGAGGTTCAGCGAGGCTTTCTGTCCCGTCCGATTCCGGACGAAGCGCTTTGCGCCCTTCTTTGGGAGTACAAGGATCGTGGCAAGAAAGGCTATGACCTCACCGAGCGGTTTTTTGCCATGGTTCGCGAGCAATTTTCCGATTACACAGTTGAGGGACCCTTGCGATCTGGCCGGGATGTTCGAATGGGCACAGTCTGGCCCGATTTCCCAAATCCGGACCGTCCTGCTGATTTTGTGTTCCGCAGAGCAGGCACCGTCTTGGCGGTGGGCTTCGCGCGCTACGACGGCGATCGCGGCGGTGCCCAGGAGGACGACCGCACGGGAGGCTATCGCGAGTGCGCGTCCGAGTTTCTCACGTACACGCGTAGACGAGGTTTGAATAGAGTTAAGTTGATTTTTCTAAATGACGGTCCTGGACTTCTGCTTGGCTCCATGTGGTCGGATTACTCGCGCATGGAAGAACTCGGGAAGGGCCGAATCCGCGTTGTTACCTTACGCATGGTCGTCGAGCGAGTCACCCGTGCGTGGTTGGAGGGCTAAAGCGATGGCGACCGGTATTACTCCGTTGGGCCGAAAGCGCGGCCAAGCCAATCTGGCGTACAATCTGAGCTACCCGGGAAAAATGCCGAAGCAAGAAGTTTTGGCGTTAAAACCTCATCCGGGCGAGGCCATCGACCTCGGCGATCCACAAATCCGCCTGCTCAGGGGGGATAATATCGGGATACTTCTATCTCTGCTTGAGGACAAAACGGTGTCCGGCCATATCCGGTGCGTTTATATTGATCCCCCGTATGCAACGTCTATGGCGTTTGTTGATCGCAACGTTCAGCACGCCTACACAGACACCCTTGGGGGGGCGGCCTACCTAGAGTTTCTGCGCCAACGCCTGATTGTTTTGCGGGAACTGCTGGCGGAAGACGGCAGTATTTTTGTACATCTTGATCAAAACATGGCATTTGAGGCCAAGATCATAATGGACGAAATTTTTGGCCGATCAAACTTTCGCAACATTATCACCCGAGCCAAATGCAACCCCAAAAATTATACTCGCCGCCAGTTCGGCAACATTTCCGATCACATCCTTTTCTACACGAAAAACTGCAATTCCGTTTGGCACCGCCCCTATGTGCGATGGAAACCAGAACGCATCGGGGAAGAATACCCATGCGTCGATCCCGCCAGTGGCCGGCGCTACAAAAAAGTTCCCCTTCATGCACCGGGCGTGCGGAACGGGGAGACGGGCATGGCGTGGCGAGGAAAAATGCCTCCTCCGGGAAAGCACTGGCAATATCGCCCAAGCAAGCTCGACCAGCTTGATAAGGCCGGTGAAATCTATTGGTCCCCCACGGGAAATCCCCGCCGTAAAGTGTTTTTCGACAGTGCCAAAGGCATACCTGTTCAGGATATTTGGCTTGGATTCAGAGATGCGCATAATCAGAATATCCTCGTCACCGGCTACCCCACCGAGAAAAACTTTGACTTGCTTCGCCGGATTATTAGGGCAACAACCAACCCGGGTGACTGGGTGCTCGATTGCTTCTGCGGGTCGGGAACGACCCTGGAAGCAGCCAAACAACTCGGTCGTAATTGTATCGGAATTGACAATAGCGAGGCGGCAATCGCCGCCACGGTCAAGCGGTTTGCCAGCGGAAGGGAACGTATGGGCGATTTTGTGAAAATGAAGAAGTCATCCTCCGCCCGGCCGCCTGAGATTACGCTTTTCGGGTAGGGGCCAGGACGCCCCGGATAGACGGTGCCCTCCGGTGCGTTGCAAACTACTGTATTAACTGTAGTGACGCCCGCGGCTGGAGTTTTGCGGATATTTGGGGCGAATAAGCGCGGGGACATTTGCCAACTTTCTGGGACTGAAAATTTTATGCCTGAATAATCAAATCACACATCCATGTGTCCGGGTTTTACCAATTTCCCCGGCAAGCGACAAAGTCCACGGCATCAGGGACGATGCCTGCTACAATTGCGATGATTTTGGCCACGCCCGTACAGTGCGATCGTCGCAAAGTGGATGGCACGTTATGAGTATCGGCGGTATTCCTGGCGCGCGAACGGCCAGGCGTATTACGGCAGAAAATCGAAGGGATTTTGTGTGGCACTTTCCAGCTTGACCAGCAGCTTTTCGCCTATTGCCAGGAGTTTTTGCAGCGTGCCTGCCTGCCTGCCGTTACTGCTGGTTCCGGCTGCCGCAGTTTCGGTACCGGTGCCTGCCAATGCCCATGGATCAACAATCGGGGCATCGGTTGAGCTCGCCTGATGACGGTGGGCTTCTCGGCTCGTGCGCAGCAATTCTTCCGCGTGGCGTTGCAGCAGTTCCAGAATGTCTGCCGGTAGCGGGGATTGGCTGTGCAAATCAGACGTGGTAAGTCCATGCTCGTGGGCAATGCCATCAGCGCCGGTTGCAGGGATCGGATTGTTAAAATCTTTGTGATAAGTCATGACTGAATCCATGTTTTGCTGTAGGTGCCAATGGATGAAACCTCGGCGGTGAAAATACTGATCTGTCCCACGCGCAAACGAATGCGCAGGCGTGTGATATTAAACGTGCCGGTGATGATGCAGCCAGTGGCCGCCGTAAAACTTATCGGCACATTGGCATGATACGCGGCTATGCCCGGATCATTTTCCGTCAGCCAGCCCACCATCACGCCGTGCAATCTCTGGCCCGTAAGCACGCCCGAGCCAAAGCCCGCGTCAGCAAAGGCTTCAGAATCTTTTTCACGGAATTCCTCATCCAGGCGGGCATCATAAATGTTGGCGGTAACACCGGGCGGCAGCGTGACTGCCGCCGTCAGGCCGGACAAGGGTAGGGATGATGGCATAGGTAAAATCTCCAAACTGCTTTTCCCGGCACACATCAGGCCGCGTTAAAAAGCTGACATTCCAGGCGCAGGGCCGCCGTGTAAATGGCATTCTGCAAGGAATTAAAGCCGGGCATGGCGGGCTGAATCGGCGTGGTGCGCGTGCAGGAAAGCAGGCTGCCGGTGGATAAGGTAAGCGTTGCGTTATCCAAAAGCGCACCAAGGCGTTGAGCACCGGCCAGCGCGGTATTAATATCGGCGGCGATAATCTGAAAAAGCACCTGTACAACCGTGATGAGATTTCCGGAAAAGTCATGACTCACGCGCCCTGCGCCAAGGCGCAGAAGCACCAGCGGCAGGGCGGCGGATTCCGGCGCTTCGGATAAATAAACTGCCGGCGCGGTGCCGAAGATGGCTCCGAGCTGTGCATCGCCGGTCATTTCGCTGATCAACACCTGAATCAGTGCCTGCATAAAACGCCATCAACTTTCTGTCAGCAAATCCTGCGGATCCAGTAGATCCGCATAAATAGCCCACGCCTGATCACGATCGCCCAAATTAATGGCATACTGCACCCGGTAATATAAAGTGCCATCAAAAAGCCGATCACCAAATGCCGCCGCGATATTCTGTGGCGTGATGATCACATGGGTAATATCCAGGCTCCGGCGGCCAATGGCCTTCCATGGGTGGGCGTGAAAGGACAGTACGCTGGCGGGAATAGCGGTCAGCAACGTTTGCCAGGAACGGATTATTTCACCGCTGGGTCCGGGTGTTGTTGTGGCGCGCTGCAAGCTGAGCTTTCGACGGGTTAATAATTCCAAGGTCATACCACAGCGTCCCGATAGCGATTTAAAATATTGATTATTTCCGTGGTGAAAATCAGATCCCCCATTCGCGCCAGATATTCATATCCAATGGTTTTACCCTGTGATTCACGCTGTTTGGTCAAGTCCGGTTCATTGAGCACATTGCCCACGGCCAGAGCGGTGGCAAAGGCAATATCATCGGGAATTACCACACCGCACATTACCGCCCCGGCAGCGTGTGGCTGGGCAAATGCGGCGGTGAAGGTATTGGACAGCGTCAAGCTGACCGTCACGGTTTCCTGTACCACTGTGCCGGGGTCAATGACCAGCATCGCTCCCGCACCAATGGCCCACGGCTGATCCATGTTTACACCGATCATCGTGGCCGGTGCCACCGTCTGCACGCCCGGCAGAATGGCGGCTGTGCCGGTGGTGGTAAAACCAAAGCCGGCAAGATAATTAACTTCAACGGCATCAAGGCAGCGAAACCCCCGCCGCCAGGGAAAGGGCACAGCCAGCGATTGCGCCGCCTGCGGCTTAAATGAAATACGTCCTATCTGGGGCCGCAAGTCAAATTGATCGGCTGTGCAAACAAGTGGATATAAACCGGTGGGGAAAAGCGTGACGGAATTAAGCAGCAGTACGGGGGTTTGGCGCAGCATTAAATATGGGCGATTGGGGGAATCATAAAGTTCTGTAAATGCAGATGGAATAAAGCTGCGTTGGCAGTAACGCTCGATAGCTTTACTGACGGCGGAAATAATCGCCGCCAAAGTAGCGGGGTTCACGTTGGCACTGCCAGGGACAACGGTGGAACAATACGCAGATGAAATCAAATCAGCCATGTTCCGGTTATAGGGGTGGCAGGTTGTCGATAATCTGCCGGTGCTTTAGCCATATTGTGTGCCAAAGCATGTGGAGGCGGCGCGCCGCTGCGCCTGCCCATGATTTTCAGCGGTGTTGTCGAAAACATGGCCATGCCCGCCGGGCGCATCGATTGGGGCCGATATTGCGAGTTTGAATCCAACGCACTACCATAATCACCGCCTCGTATGAAAGGCCGGTTGGCCCCGGCGGTTAGAATCGATGAGGCAACGCATGGCCCACTTACCTTTTTTGTTCAGGAGAAACGTATGGCGGATTTACCGGCAGCTCATAATGGTATCGATCGACGGACGTTTATTGCGGGAGCCACAGTTGTTGGTGCCGCGGTCATGACCGGTTGTGCCACGCAACCGTCCGGCGAAAATCATCTGGCGATGGAATCGAGCAAATCTTCGCCGGTGGGTATATCGGATGCGGCATATAAAAAAGCGTGGCAACGTGCGGCGGGCATGGTGGGCAAAATGACGCTGGCGGAAAAAATAGCGCAAACCGGCAATAATGCCCCCGCCATTAAACGCATCGGTTTGCCGGCCTACAACTATTATTCCGGTGAAGCGTTGCACGGTCTGGTTCGGGGCGGCCCGGTAACCAGTTTCCCATTGCCGCTGGCGATGGTCTGTTCCTGGAATCCGGCGCTGGCGTTGGCGGTGTATACGGCGGTTTCCGATGAAGCCCGTGCTTACAATAAAAAAGACAACGTGGGGTTGTCGTATTACTCTCCGCAAACCCTGAACCTGCACCGTGATCCGCGCTGGGGCCGGTGCGAAGAGGCTCCGGGGGAGGATCCGTGCCTGGCCGGAACATGGGCGGTCAACGTGGTGCGGGGGATGCAGGGGGATGATCCCACGTATCTCAAGACCACCGCGTGCGCCAAACATTTTATCTGCAACAATACCGATGATGATCGCACCAGCGTTTCCGCTTCCGTAAATCCCCGGAATTTCTGGGAATATTACACGCGGGCCTATCGGGCGTGCGTGTCGGATGCCGATGTATTTACGTTTATGAGTGCCTACAACTCCATTAACGGCATTCCATGCAGCGCGGACCGCTTTCTGCTGACTAATTTGCTGCGTGATCGTTGGGGCTTCCGGGGGTATGTCACCTCGGATTGCGATGCGGTATATAACATTTTCAATCCCCACCGTTATGTCCCCACTCTACATCAGGCGGCGGCGGCGGCCATGCAGGCAGGCTGCGATCTTAACTGCGGCGATACCATGCCCAAACATCTGGGCAAGGCGGTAGCGGATGAACTCGTCAGTGAAGCGGACATCAGCCGGGCGGTAACAAGATTATTGACCGTCCGCGTGCTGTTTGGTGAATTTGATTCGCCGGAAAGTGTTCCGTATAACACCATCAGCTTTGATGTCGTGGATTCGCCGACACATAGAGAATTGGCATTAGATGCCGCGCGGCAGTCGATTGTACTGCTGAAAAATGACAATAATTTTCTGCCGTTGCAAAAGTCAGAACTTAAGACTGTCGCGGTGGTTGGTCCGATGGGCGGCGCGTGTCATCTCGGTGGATACAGTGGCTCGCCATTTGTACATATATCCCCCTACGCTGGCATTGCCGAGGCCTTGGGGGCCAAGGTATACAACACACATGAACATGTGTGGCCGGATGAACTTCAGGGTCTTAGCGCGGGGGTGCAAACGCAAGCCTCCAGCGAAGGGGGCACGAACATCGGCTGGATCGGTAATGGTTCGTGGGTGGAATATAAACCGCAGGAATTTACCGGCAAGAATCGCATCGCCATCCGCGTGGCCAGTCCTGGCAACGGAGCTGTTATCCATGTGCATGTTGATTCACTGGATGGCAGGCAAATCGCCACGCTGACCGTACCACATACCGGCGGCTGGCAGAATTGGACGACCGTATCCGCCCCCATCAGCGGCGTTCATGGTAAACACAAAATATTCTTTGAATTCGTCGGCAAAGGTCAAACGGTCTGCAATGTGGAGTGGTTTCAGCTTCAGCCGTTCGTGGCGGCACCCACGCCCCAGCCCACGCCGGGCCGGCCGGTGGTGATCTTCAAACCCGGATGTACCGTGCAAGGTGCCAAAGATGAAAAGATGTTTGCCGAGGCGGTGGACGCCGCCAAACACGCCGATCTGGTCATCCTGGTCTGCGGCGTTGATCAGAGTGTGGACTGCGAGGGCCATGACCGAAAAAATATCAAGCTTCCCGGCGCGCAGCACGAATTAATTCAGGCGTGCTTCAAGGCCAATCCGAAAACCGTTCTGGTGCTTAACACCAACAACACCGTGGCGGTAAATTGGGAACAGGAAAATCTGCCGGCGATTGTGTCCGCTATTTTCGCGGGACAGGCCCAGGGCACCGCTATCGCCGATGTATTGTTCGGCAACTATAACCCCGGCGGCAAAACCTGCTGCACCTGGTATAAATCCGTGGATCAATTGCCGCCCTTTCATAACTATGACATTATCCCGAGCAGCCAAAAACAACCGTCGAAATCGGGACAGGTTTCGGGACGGACATACATGTATTTTGAAGGCGAGCCGCTGTATCCCTTTGGCTATGGTTTGAGTTATACGAGTTTTCAGTACAGTGATCTTCATATTTCCCAGGCCACGCTTGCCGGGGGTGAATCGGTTGTGATTTCCGCATCCATTACCAATACCGGGCTATATGCCGGTGCGGAAGTTATGCAGTTGTATGTGCAGGCCCCAAAATCTCCAGTTGTCCGGCCAATCAAGCAGCTTGTGGGCTTTCAGCGGGTGGAACTCAAATCCGGTGAAAGTCGCCGCGTTGAATTTACGCTTCCCTATACCGAGCAGGCGCTATGGTATTGGCACGAAACGCAGCGCCAATTTGTGCTGCAACCGGGAATACTGAAAGTGCTGGTAGGTAGCTCTTCGGCGGATATTAAGCTCAATACTTTCATTACACTTCAGCCCTGCACCGATCAGCGCCTTGGCGGGCCGGAAACGCTGACCACTGCGACAATCAATTCCGTTGTATTGTAGATCATAAAAAAGGCCTCCGGGGAATTGCCCCGGAGGCCTGATCATTCTTAGCGCCAGATCATGATTATCCGGAGCCATTACATCGCGGATTTGCCGACGATGGTTTTCCAATGGCCATGAACATCCACCTTAATCATAGAGGGAATGAGAACATGATCCTTGGGATTGGCTTTGCCCATGACTTCAATTTTCAGGCCCACATAAGGAGCCAGGGGTTTGGAATTGGTTGCCAACACCCAAGCATGGCCATGAACCAGGATTCCGGCCGGTACGCCTTCATTGAGACACTTCTTGCCACAGGTTTTGCCATGTGCCCGGCCAGTAGCCCCAAGGGCCGAGTAGCACTTCATATCAAGCAGTTGACCCTTGACCGTTACGGATTTGAGCGTCACCGCGAAAGCGCTGACAGACATAGCGCTGACCGCCAGTAAACCCACGATACCAGAAACGATTTTGCGATTCATAACGCAACTCCAGAAAAGAAACCAAGTTTTGGCTGGCTGATGAACACCATCGGCCCCGCCGCAACAGCTTATCAGACTTATAACAACACAGGCCCGGCCCGATTCCTCGGAGTGCACCGTACCAAGCCACCCCATTATACGCATGACCGATCCCGGTAGATGAAAAAAGGTGTTGATTCGGACAATGGACGGCAGAATGTGCCATCGCGGGGCGGTTTTTATAGGCACAACATTATCCGGGCGTTACATTATTGGAACCCTTGAATTTATTGGCGAAAATTCATATTTTTTGTGTGCTTACGCAGCGCTTCTGCCGATACATTAACTGTGCAGGTTAGAAACCTTCAGACACATATCGACTGAGGAACTGCACCAGAGAAGAGGCGAAAAATTTAATATGCGGGCTGACGCAATTCAATATCAGCAAGCCATAGGTCTTGATAAGAGCTTATGGTCCGCGGTTTTCGTCCGGTCGAGAAAAATAGTTTGGCTTGATTCCTCAATGGAGGGAGCGAGAGGTTTGTCGGTCCGCATTTGGACAAGTATGGATGAGATAGAGCGTAATGGCCGCATGCTAAGCGGCCAAAGATTCAAGTTCGTCAGCGCCTTTCGGCGCCGCTGGTAGAAGCACAATTCGGTGGAGGGAGAAAGAGAAGGAAGCACGGTGGCTTTGCGCCTTTCGCGGGGCGACAGGCGCAAGGCTCACCCCCTTTGGAGGGGGGGGAGAGACCTGTCCCGGCAATTCGGTGGCCTTCGGCTGCTGAATTGCCGGGCTTTTTTTTCGGAATGTGGATCATCACACCGGCAGGCTGCCGCCATTGCCGCCGTTCGCAGTATGGCTTGGGGGCTGTTCATGCACGCTGGTCCGAGAGTGGCAAAAAAAGAATTTTGCGCATACCATAAATACAGCCGCAAGTTTTGTTGAGGTTGCAGATGAAGCGAATGCTGAAAAACATCGGCTTCGTGCTATTGCTGGTTCCGGCGCTTGCCATTTTGTTCTTTGGCCCGCGGAAAGAGGCCGGGGTGCCCAAAGGCCGCGTTGTGGTCACATATTGGGAAAAATGGACCGGGCCGGAAGAGTTGCAGATGAAGATCATTGTCGATGACTTCAATGCAACCGTGGGCCGAAAAAAGCATATTTTTGTGCAATTTGTTTCCATGGCGGATATCGATAAAAAGACACTGATTGCTACAGCCGCCGGTGTCCCGCCCGATATTGCCGGGCTATGGGATAATGATATTGCACAGTTCGCTTCCCTCGGCGCTCTGACGCCTCTGGGAGAACTGGCACGCCAACATGGCATCACCCGCAAAACATATAAAAAGGTCTATTGGCGTGCCTGTCATTATCACGGACGGCTTTATGCCCTGGTCAGCACGCCCGCGGATATTGCGCTATTCTATAACAAGCTGATTTTCAAAAGTGATGCCGCCAAATTGCGCGCCGCCGGACTTAACCCCAATA
>JAJZVR010000134.1 GCA_021847065.1 Planctomycetota bacterium
GTTGCCGCATGTGGGCATAAAGATGAAACAGCACATTGTTGGCGGCAATACATTCGCGGGCCGGGGCGTCCGGAAACGGCTTGGTAAGGTTGTTGGTCCAATCCAGTTCCACAAAATTAATACCCATTTGATTAAACCAGAGGGCCTGTTGACGCAATACGCGCGGATCCAGAGAACTGTAATGACCAAGAATGGGGACGGCCTCTTCATGGCCCCATTGGGCGTAATCGGGGCCAAACCAGGTTTCATACTCCATGCCGATGAGATGTTTGGGATCGGTGATGATCTTGAATCGCCGACGTTTCACTTGTACGGTTACCGGCGCTGAAGTTAAGCCTCCGCAGCGCACGGTGACGACATTGGCACCCGACTCCGGTAGCGGCAGCAGCAGATGCGCTACACCGGAAGGGAGTGTCCTTTCACTGGCGCACCAAGGCTTGCCATTCACCAACGCCCGGACCTTAAGTTCGGAGATTGGCGTGTCCGTCCTGGTATCTATGCCATTAACGCCGACAGTTATACTGCCGCCGTCGGCTACCCAACTCTCAATGGCTGTAGGATTGGAGAAACCCACGTATCCTGGAACAAGGGTGAACCCCGCGGCATTCGCCATAAAATCTCCGTTCACAATCATGTTGGTGCCCGCTGCGCCCGCCGGGGTCAGTCGCACCTTGGATACGTCCACGGTCAGGCCGCTGCCGACGACGCTTCGGTTCAAGAACTCAATACGGGTTGACGCGGAAGGGGCGGTGAAGTTCAGCGTAAAAGATTTGAAGGCCGCATCGGTGATGGCGGGCGTCTGGGTAATTATCCTGTGGCCATTGGTCGCGTCCTTTACAATCACCACCAGCGTGTCGGCCGTTTCGCCACCACGCGCCGCCGCATCATAGGTAAGCCGGTACGACTTGCCCGCAATCGTGGCCACGCTTTGGTCGATGCTGGCGGCGGGTTGGCCACCCCCGTTCTGGAGGAATGCGAAATCCTTCACACTGGTGGCATTCGCCGGCGCGAAGGGCTTAAATGGTGCGCCCTCCATTCTGGCGGCGGCAGTCGCTACGACACACTGGCCATCGAAAATCGCGGTTCGATTAACGTAAACAGTTATACTTTCTCGAGTAGTGGCAGGCAGTGCCCGTACCGTTGACACAACCAGCGCCGCTGATGCAACGAACACGGCTAATTTACGCATCGTGGATCCTTTCCCATTAACATTTCATCACATGATCAATGAGCCTCACCGGTGGACAGCGATGGCGGCTCAACACCGCGTGCCGCACCCCAGTTTTTGTTGGGTGATGCCACGGCGGTTACATTCCAAGTTCCACCGTGAAATACCATCCGCTCCGGCAGCCACGGCTTATTGAGCGGTTTGCCATCTAACGTTGCGGATTGGATGTACATATTTTTACCGCCGCCATTAGACGTGGTGATGACGAACGTTTTTCCTCTGTGCGGTGTTTGTAAATGGATGGTAATTTTCGGAAATCTGGGCGTGGTAACCTCAAAGTCCGGATGGCTCGGATCCACCTGATATAAGCCGATCTGCGTTAACACATACCATGCCGACATTTCACCGCAGTCGTCATTGCCGGCGCTTCTGGTCTTGCTCCAGGCCAGACCATAAGGCGAATCCGTGAACGACGTATCGGCATTTTCAGCTACCCAGTATTGACTGCGCCAAGGCTGGCGGCAATAGTCAAAAAGATATGGGGCCTCCAAATCCGGTTCATTGGTGGGGTCATAAAGACCGGCGGTAAAAAAATGTTGCAGCCGTGCCGCAAAGGGTTTATCTCCGCCCATCAGCGCGATCAAACCATGCACATCTTCCGGAACCAACCAATTGTATTCCCAAGCTGAACCTTCACAGTAAAACTGAAAATTCCAGTTATCCCGGGCGGCCTTGTCCAAAGGCATCCAAGCCCCCTGGGCATTGCGCCCCTGCATGAACATGGTTGCCGGATTGTACATGGAAGTATATTGCAATGCATCAGCAAAGAGCACGCTGGCATCCCTGGGCTTATGCAATTCCAAAGCCAGGTGCCCAAGTGCCGCAAATGCAATATCGTTTTCCTCAGCCGCGGATACGTAGGAATTAACGGGCAAAATGGTGCCATACATCTGGTTCAAGGTACCCTGATAGGCGCGAACCTGCCCGTTCGGAAAATCATAAGGATGGGCTGCATCCAAATTGGCGTGGCCTTTGAGGTAATTCGGAAAACATTGTCGTGCCATCGCGTGAAAGGCGGTTTTCATGTCAAAGTGATGCAGGCCCGCCTGCCATATTTCAACTAGGATATTGGTTATCGGCATTCCCTGCATAATGTCAAGGGGGCGGTTGAACATGGGCCATTGATCGATAAAGCCGAGCTGTTTATACATTCCCACCAGCGATTGCGCCATGTCTTGTACCCGTTGCGGTTCGATCATGGTCAACAGCGGAATTTCGCTGCGGTAGATATCCCAGCCCGAATAGGTGGCGTAAAAATGTCTGTGCCCCGCCGGTTCGTGGTGAATTTTATTATCATAGCCGATGTACCGGCCATCCACATCATCAAACACACTCGGCAGCAGCAACGCATGATAAAGCGCTGTGTAGAAAATTCGCCGGCGATTTAACGTACCGCCATGTACCGTAATAACCGAGAGCATTTTGTTCCAGCGGGCGTGAGTTTTTGCGCGAACAGTAGCAAAATTAAATTTTGGCATCTCGGCCTGAAGATTTTTCTCTGCCCCGGCGACACTTACAAACGATATGCCAATACGCAGCTTGATCACCCTTTGCCGGGGTGACGGCGGGTAACTGACGTACGCTCCAATGGGAGCTCCAACAAGGCGTAGTTTACCCGTCGGCGAAGCTCCAGGATAATAGGCTGGCGTTACCGCCGCCCCGTTTCTTGCCTGTATTTGTTCCCGCTGCCCCGGTGTAATCGTGGAACCTTGCCAGACACCGCTGGTTTTGAATGGGTGGCTGAACTTCACGACAAAATAAACGGTATAAGGTGCCTGGTTGGCACATGTAAATGTCAGCCCGGTAACCGAGCCGGTAATGGTATGGTCGTTGATAATTTTAATATGGGAACTAGCGGTGCCGGTGTCCGTGCGGCTGATCGGAATCAGGATGTTGGCCTGTTTGCTGGCGGGGAATATAAATTTTGCCATTCCGCAATGTGTGGTTGCGGTCAATTGGGCGTTGATGCCCCACGTTTTCATCAATACGCGGTAATAACCGGGCGAAGCCGCTTCCTGCTTATGGCTGAAATCAAAGCCATACTGCTTGGGCTGCACCCGCACCGGCCCGGTGGTGGCGGTGAAAAACACATCGCCACCATTGGGGCAACCGGCTCCGCTGAGGTGGATCATGCTGAAACCGCTGATATGGCGTTGCTGGTAAATGTAGTAACTGGCGGTGTGCATGTCCGGGCTTAATTCCACCAACCCAAACGGCGCTATCGCGCCGGGAACAATATCGCCGCCGGCAGCCGTCCCAACAAAGGGGTTCACCAGCAAGGCCAAGTTGGCGCTACGGACGATACGCACGGGCAACAACAAGGCCTCCAAAACAAACAGCGCAGTCACGATGAGGATGCGGTAATCACCGGATAAACGTTGTCGTAGCATTAACATTCCTTTTCTGATTACTATGGGGCTTTTTTACCATCCGAAATAAAGCCCCAAGCCATATATCCGAACCTTGATCTGAGACATCGGTTGCCAGACAACGGAGCCATCGTTGTACAGCTCATGCTCACCTGATGGAAGGAAGTTATTGTTCGGACGCACCACGTTGCACGATGTCGGCCCGGGGGCAGGCCATCCGGACAGCCCGAGTAGCGTTGACTGGGGCTGGTTTGGGACGTAACTTTGGAACAATGCCGACTCGCTAACCAACAGGGAACCTGGATTGGATTGCGGATTTAGAGCCGGTACATGATCGGTATCGGTATTAAAATAAGTGTATGTTGCTGGAGCATCGTAGCCATTATTGTTAATGGCGTAGAGATCACCCGCCTCTTTCCAATCCTGTCCGCGATCCACCAAATAGTTGAAGTTGGTATCCAGGTAGCTCCACTGGATAAACAGGCCGTTGCTGGTGTAGTTTGGAACGGTGGGCTGGCCGGGTATGCCGTACATTGTTGTTATGTTGTCGACGGGGCCAGTTTTAGTAAAACCGCCGGGTTGCGGGGAAAAAAGCATGGAGACACCTTGGATGGTGGGGTTCAGAATGCCAGGCCTGGGATTAACAATGGTATTCCCGACCACTCCGAATGAATCGAAATAAAGCAATCCAAGTCCCCAAGTCGGATATTGCGACCATCCGCCGTTGTAAGTTCCATATGCTGCGAATGGCCAGTTTGTGCCGTATGAAAGAGGATATTGCCCTTGGAACTCATTTGTGTATTCATGCAAAGCAATACCAATTTGCCTCATATTAGAGGCACACGAAATTCGATTAGCCAGAATTCTCGCCTTTGCCAGCGCCGGCAACAACAGGGCGATGAGGATGGCGATGATAGAGATCACCACCAAAAGCTCAATTAAAGTAAAAGCGTTTCGACGTTTCATGTTTTGCCTCATTTAATACACAGACGAGTAAAAGAGAAGGCCAATCCAAAATCATTGGCGTTGGCCCTCCCATTGGTCATAAGCTACACAACGGGCACAAATGCAAGCCCGCCCGCTGAAAATTAACAAATCGGTTCAACTGCGGCAAGATGCCGCAGCCACCTTGGGTTCAGGCCGTCTTGCGGCGTTTCAGCAGCAGCAGGCCTAACGCCCCAACGCCCGTCAGGCCCAGCGCTGCTGGTTCGGGGACTGCGGCGGCCATGACATTGCTAAACGACACGCTTTCGTCGTTACCTGTCGGGCTATTTCCGAGATTCAAAACCAGCGGATCGGCGGTTGCGGTAAAGTTAAAGCTGTAGGATGTAAATTCTGTGTTTACCGGCACAATCGGAGCGATGCTGGTGCCAAGATTGCCCAATACGGCACTGGTGGTGCTGTCAGTTACATTGGCATAAAAATCGGCCGTTTGGGTATTTCGGGAACCCGCGACAAAGCTCACGGTATAAGTTTGACCCGCTGTTGCCGAGAAGTTCTGCGAAATCGTGCCACCACCCTGAATAAATGCAAAGTCGGCGACGATACCCCCGGTATTGATACTCAGGCTGGCGGGGCCAAAAACATTGCCCACGCCGGTTCCCGTACCGTTGACACCGCCATTGCCGGTGGGTACCCAATTGGTGGCATTGTTCGGATTGCTGTTATTGGGATTAGCAACGTCCCCATAGTAGCCAGGCGTGTTCGTAAAAGACGACGCGTTCGCCGAAAAATCGCCATTCAGGATGATACTGGCTTGGGCCGTGGAAGCCATCGCACCAAGAGTCGCAACCGCGAGGGCCGCAGCCGCTAAGGAACAACCACGGGAAATTGATAAACCTTTGAAAAACATGTGAAACTCCTTCTGATACCTGTGGGAGCGAATTGAACTGCCCACTGTCCGAATGGGCCGCGTTTTGCCGCAAATTGCGGCTGAGACAAACGAATGTATTTTGCTTTTCATCGCAAAACTCCTTAAAAAAGGAACTACTTGCTCTCTTCTCCACGCCAACCGCAATAGTCGGCAAATATGGGGTTGAGAACACCTTAAGGAAAACTTAAGTCGGCCCACCTTGGCCAACTCACCGGAAAATCCTTGCCGCGCTATACTCAACTCGGTGTCTGGTGGTACATATTCGGGGGCAAAAGGTGCGGCAAAAGGCTGATTTTTGCGGCAAAAACGCTGGATTAGATGTCCCATTAATAGCCACGCGGAGTATACAACCTCCTTTCTTCAATATCCATGCCGACGGCTGGCATGTTGGCAACAGCCGCGATCGAACCGCCTTCCTGCCAGAGAACCGGCAGCACGCGATGGAGACTCCTCCTGGCCGCGATCGAGTTTACCCGTTGACGTTGTGCGGCCACTGCCACCCCGGCGACCATGGCCGATGTCACGATGTTCCCTGGTCCGCCACCCGGTTGCCCAGTCGGCGGGGGGCGTACCTCTTCACCTGCTCCAGCGGTTTGGCCGTGTGCCATCAGGGCCGACAGCATTTCCATCGCGGCTGCGCCCATTTCCATGGCTGGTTGCCGAACCGACGCCAACGTCGGCGTTAAAAACCGGCCCAGCGCAATTCCATCAAAGCCGACGACACTGACATCCTCCGGGATGCGCAACCCCATGCCTCTGATGGAACTGTATCCGCATGCCGCCATGTGGTCATTGGAAAAAAAAATGGCCGTCGGACGGTCCGGTCGATCTATAATTTTCCCGACGATACGATCAATTTCATCCGACCAACCTGTCGGCTCCACGACAGCCATATCTTCGGATAGCCAGCCGATCAGGGGCAGATGCAGGAGCAACCCGGCGTTGGTCAAGGCGTCACGCAAACCATCCAGCCGCGCCCGTACTGTGTCGATATGCTCAAAGCCCACGAACCCGATCCGGCAATGGCCCCGGCGGATCAGTTCCTCACCTACCAGATAACCGCCCCGGTAGTTGTCCGCAACGACGCTGGGAACAGCCAGGTTACGCAATGTCTCATCCACCAATACAAAGGGATATTCGGCGGAGTGCAGTTCATATAATACTTCGGCGAAACGGGGATCATGTCGGGACCAGATAACCGCGCCATCCACAGACGTTTTCGGTAAACGGCGAAGAGAGTGCAAATCCGACTCAAAATTACCATGCGCATCGTGAATCAGTGTATGCGCCCCCACCTTGAGAGCCGCCTTCTTCACTCCGCGGGCCACCGCAGCGCACAAATCCAGCGTGATATCAGGCACCACCACATGAACCAGCCGCGTGGACTTACCGTCCTCCCGCATGTAGACTCCCCGACCTGGCCGACGCACCACCAGACCTTTGGCGGCGAGAATTCCGACAGCCTTTCTGATGGTCATGCGGCTGACGCCTTCCTGACGCGCAAAATCGTATTCCGATGCGATAAGCTCCCCCGGTTTAGCCTGCCTTTTCTCAATGGTCCGGGCTATGTTTTCGGCCACTTTATCGCACAAACGATTACGAGTCTGTATACCAGTATTTATCATATGGATCACTATATCACGGATGATTACCAAATGCAAGCATGACTTAGGCTATTTTTTGGACACCTTGCCGCACAAACGATTATGAGTCTGTATACCGGTATTTATGGAGGTGGTAATTTTTCCGTATCAGCTACACAAATAATGCTAATTTGTGGGTCTGATCGTATCATTTGGGGTAAGCGTTCACGGGCATGCGACAAATTACCGGCGTACAAACAATGCCCCCATTATCTCAACTCGCCCACCACTATAGCGGATGTTCCAAGAGCATTTTTACATAACTCGTTTATTAACAATGACTTACGTGTGCTTTTCGCATTTGCGTGTAGCCAATAAAATTCGCTGTTGCGTTTAATATTGTCCTTGCTTTTTGATTTATATGTGTTATACTGTGGCCATTATGCATGTAGATACAGGTCAATCCGGCAAATACATTCGACACCTCCTGCGTGATTCCTTTCGCCAGGACGGTCCCGGCGCGCCGGGATCAAACCAGTGGCGTCCGGCCCGGCATTTGCTACAGTCGCTTTCAGTGCTTTCAGCAGCCGATATCGCGTGGTGTGATGCGTGGACATAGGCATCGGGCTTTTTCTGCGCATGCAGCGGCACCGCTTCGTGCAGGAGGTAAAAAACTCTCCCGGCGCGCCGGGATTCAGACCAATTTTTTTGCAGCCTGGCGTTTACGCGCCAACTCGCGCTCCCGGGCGAATCGCGCCAACTGCGGGGCGAGGTCCTCGTAATCGGCCTCTCCCGATATAATCAACCGCATGGCGGTAAACGCATACGTGCTGGGTTCCTGTTGCGTATACAGGCTCATCAGTCCCGGCGCGCCGGGATGCCGATCATCGCCACGTAAAACCAGGTCTCCACCCCCCGCGGGCTGTGGCTGATCATGTGCTCAAAGTTGGCATAAACCTTCAGCCAGCGGAAAAACAGTTCGATGGTCCATCGGTGCAGATAGATCAGGCCAATAATGTGGGCGGGCAGATCCAGCATATCGGTCAGTAGACGAATGGGTTGGTCTGGGTTCTCCGGGTTATAAATCATCCCGGCGCGCCGGGACCGCACCTTCATCGGCGGTGCAAGGCGGTGAGGGGATCCCTTCAGGTGACCGATACGATCCGAGATCACCCGGTGCGCACGATCCTTGGGCGTCAAGGTCCTTTCCGATTCACAGGTAAAACCGACTTCCGCCTTCAGACGGAACACAAAATGGGCCCCGCCTGCTACGATTCCTTGGACCCCGGCAAAGCTGAAGATGCCACGATCCGCTATATAAATCATGCCCGCTACAATGGCCCTAAGAAGAGCCTGGGCTTCGGAGTCCCCATCCTCTCCGCTGACGCTCAGACCCGCAGGATTACCCGTACCGATGCAATAATGCAGATTGAGTCGAACCTGTCCCGGCGCGCCGGGAAACTTGGGAGTTGCTTTTTTCGCGCAACGCCCATAGCACTTGCGCCGGCACGCGAAAATACGAGCCATCAAAAGCCATGAGTCTTTCATATAAACCTTGGAACTCCGGATCCAGACTATGCCGATTGGGAAGAGCCTGGTAAATCTCTTGCATCAAGGGAGCCAGCAGGGATGGATCAAAGAGCTTGAGCCCCTCCGAGAGGGTGCTGCGACACACCCGATCCACATTCAAACTCTGCTTAACTCCGGGCACCTGACTGAAGAGTTCAAGTCCCGGCGCGCCGGGAACCGGATGTCGGAATTAAAAAACCCCAGCAACAGAATGGTGACAACATCGTCAAGATACAAATCCCGATTGGGATGCGGGTTATGACGGCGCAGGTCGCCGATGTACTTCTCCAACAGCTTGATGTATTTACGCCCCACCAGATACCGAAACGGCTTGCTGCGGGCCGCAGTCTCCGCCGCTGCCGCGTTGCCCGTGTTGGCCTGCACCGCTTGTCGGCGGCGCTTCCGTGGCCAAGACGGGTTCGTAAGATGTTGCGTGCCTGCGTTCGCCATGCCCAAGAGTAAACCACAAAACACGCGCCAGCGCAAATCTCGCAAAAGCGAATATTAAGATGAGATTATTTTAGTCCCGGACGCCACTGATTTAATCCCGGCGCGCCGGGATGCGGCGCAACCCAATCCGTGCTGCCGAGATGGGCGAGTCACGCCAGAACAAGCTTCGCTCCGTGCAGCGCCAGATAGATCGGCAGAACACGTATCTTCATCCCGGCGCGCCGGGACAAGGCCCGTGTTCAGGTGGCCGTGGACAAGATCGTGGCGCAATGCCGAAAACTACGACTCGATGCATGGGTCCAAGTCACCGTGCAGGAACGGGTCCTCGCCCTGACCATCAATGAATCCGCTTTGGCCGAGCAGCAAAAGCTCGACGGCTGCTATGTCCTCAAGACCGATCTGACCCCACCTCAGCTCAACGCCTAGGATGTCCACGCCCGCTACAAGGACCTGGCCATGGTGGAGTGGGCGTTTCGTACCAGTCCCGGCGCGCCGGGAGAGATGCGCCCGGTGCATGTACGTCTGGCCAGTCGCACGCGCGGCCATGCTCTGGTCATCATGCTGTCCTACAAAATCGTAAAGGAATTAGCTCTGCGGTGGCATGACCTCGACGCCACGGTGCAGGAAGGCCTGGATGAACTCAAAACGCTGTGCGCTACAGAACTGCTGCTCCACGGCAAGCCGCTATGCAATTGCATACCCAAGCCGCGGGGCTCTGTGCAAAGGTTCTTGGAAAAGGCCCGAGTCGTCATGCCTGAAGCGCTTCCGCGCCGTGGCGTCCAAGTAGCCACGAGAAAGAAGCTGCAGACAAGACGCAAAAGCCGTTGATTTTATTGCGCATTATCGTGGCGCAGCCCAGCACATTTTGCTGGAACATCCGTTTGATGGGGGGTTCCACATGGGACGCCCTCGATGCCAAGAACGCCCGCGGGAAAGCGGATTGGACATATAACCCAGCTTGTCACCGATGGCGTTTTGCGCGATGCCCACTGCCATCTGTTCTTTCTGGCCCTGCTTGTTGCGAAAGGCATGCTGCGGATACACTTCCAGCCGCAGGCTTTTCGTCTCCCACACACCTGCCGACCGTATTTCAGCGCGAATTGAATAATGTTGTGTGTACGCAGGCAAGCAAGCGCTTCGCTCCCAAGCCGCGAGAGCTTCTTTTCCCTCCTCTGTCGCCGTCGGCCCCTTCTGGCCGGCTGGGCCGGCTTGGCTATCCGGTATCGTCCGGATTCACATCGGATCACTCAAAATCGTGCCGGCCCCAATCAATATAACCATCCGGCGGCAGTTCCTCGAAAACTTCGCCTAAAACTACCCGCTTGCCATTAACGAGCCGATCCCGCAAAGGCGGCACGCAATATGTATCGC
>JAJZVR010000135.1 GCA_021847065.1 Planctomycetota bacterium
GCCCATGATGTAACGGGTAAAAACGACCTTAATAAGCGCATCGGAAGCATCGCCTGTTATTTTGCGGGCCAGAACGGCAAACCTGTAACGGTGATGCGAACTTCACCGCGTCCGGTATACACTGTTAGAACCCGCCCCGGTTCGGCGTAGGCTTTTTTGACATAGGCCATTGCAATGGCCTGGTTCCCCAGCATGGGAGACATACAACTGCTGGTAACAGAGCCGACAACGGTTTCACCATCGCGCAACGGTTCGCCGGCGACCGGTGGAACATCACCTGGATTTTTTAATCCAACGAGCATCCGGGCGACAGCCTTATGGGCGTGCATTCGCGCCACGACTTCCTGCCCCAGATAGCACCCTTTGGAAATATGCACCGCACGCGAATACCAATGTGCCGTTTCCATGGGTAAATTTTGATCCGTCAGGTCAATGCCGAGCAATGGAGTGCCGGCTTCAACGCGAGCAATGTTGTACGCCGACCAGCCGATGGGCCGTAATTTAACCATCCCCGGTTTAAACTGCTCCGCTTCCAGTTCACCATTGGCGGAATTGAGTAAACCCTTCCAAATGGCAGCCAGAGCATCACGCGGGACGATCCATTCATATTGCGCTTCACCGCATTGATCATTGCGGAAGACCGTGCAGAGCGTTCCCGCTATTTCCGCGCTGGTGCAGCGAAGCAACTCCGTTAAACCCGCGGTTACACTTTTAGCGGCAATGGCGTCAATAATTCCGGCTGAATCCGGGCCGACCAGCGTCAGGCGGCTAAGATCATCGGTGCGATTGCGTATCTGAACGTGATCCGAAAACAAATAATTATCCAGCGTGCGGCAAAGCTCATCAGCAACGCGGGCGTCCACTTCCAGCAACGTGGCGTCCTGCTGCTGGAGCACATTGATATCCAGAACAATACGCCCCTTGAGGTTCAATAAATATGCGTAACAGCCCTGCCCCGCTCCCAGAGATTTGGTGTCATTGGTAAGCAGTTTATTCAGGAAGGTCAAACGATCTTTGCCGGTAAGTTCCACCACACCGCGATGTGGCGAATCCATGATCGTTGCCTCCTTGCGAATGGCAGCATATTCCGCTTCCGGTTCACCAAAACTTTCAATGATTTGAATTTCCGGGCCATAGGGAAGATAGCTGGCATTGGCCTGTTCATGCAAAGGATACAGTGGGTTTTCGCGCATGGTGATAAAGACTCCATCAGATTATCTGCCGTTGATTATATAGCCAAAAATCAATTCTGGCCGTCCGCGCTTCCGCGCGCGGCGCTTATCCGCTAATGTATGGTCGATGAAAACGCAAAATCAACAGCGAGAGCAATGGTTTCAAAACGTTTGGAAACAACGGGAAGAAGATGTATATCCCGATGTGTTCGGGGCATTTACCGGCCACATTCATGCGCTTTCGGCAGCCTGGTTTGAATCCATGGGGTTTAAAGACATTGACCCGCGCTGGCTTACACATGGCGTGCTGGAATCGCCACCCAATAAGCGCCATGACAACTGGGTTTATATCACAACCGGCTTATCGAATCCCTGGGGAGTTGATCCCGCGGACAAGCAACCGGATCCATACAGCGGCCTGGGGTTTGAATTTTTCATGCATACGGCAGAAGCATCGCAATGGGCAATTGAAGTGCTTGGAACGCTGATGGCCATGCAGATTCTGGCGGCGCAGGAGCTGGTTGCCGGCGGCCTGCTGGAACCCTTCGACCGCGTGCCGCTGGGGCGGACAATAGATAAATCGGGTGATTCGTTGGTAAAAAATCTGCTGATTCTTCCGCCGGAACATGTTCCCGCACAAGCGCAACTTGATTCCGGCATATTTGATTTATTGCTGTGCGTTGGCATTACCGATGCGGAAGTACAATTTGCCCGGGCACAAGATGGTCCGGGATTGCAAAAAGTGCTGATGCATCACGGTTATATTCCAGTAACCCACGCCCATCGCCCCAGCAGTGTGTGAAATTGAATATAACATTGAACACACCATAAACCGGGATCAAGAGGATTTCACCGCATGACACAAAGCCCCTCCAAGGAAAACCAAAATGCGCTTGGTGTAAAACTCATCGCGCTGTTATCACTGGCACTGGCGCTGATTGTGTTTGTCACCGGCGTGCTGCTGCTGCTGGCCCCCAAGGCATGGATCGCCCGGATAAGCCTGTATTGGATGGATCGGTTAGGTTTTATTCCGCATTCCGGACCGCATGGAACCGGCCCTTTACCGGCAACCTGGATACTTTTTTCGGCATTGATGATTTATACGGTGATATTTGTTCTGGAAGGCGGGGGAATGCTGATGCAGAAAGCATGGGCGGAATATCTGGTGCTGGTGGAACTGGCACTGCTGCTGCCGCCGGAAATACTGGAAAACCTCCGCCAGCCGGACTGGCTGCGCATTGCGACGCTGGTATTTAATATTGTGATATTTATATATTTAGCTATTCGCCGGACCCAGTCCCTGCTGACGCTTCAGACGCGGCGAGTGCATGAGAAAATCAGCTAAGGGGCCGCCAAGAAATTACGCTTTAAAGCTGGAATGGAACTGAACAATCAAGGCCCGAACAACACCATCTCCCCGCAATCTCCATCTATCACGCGCGGCCAAAGCCGGTGATAGCATGAACATTGCAATCGAAGGTACGGTATCTACAAGACGCTGTTACTTAAGCCCGTTCGCGTTCACGTGTCTGAACACGTTCTTTGGTGGGAGGCGGGGCAATGCCATTGGCTTCCATGAGTGTTTTCATTTCGCGCTTCTGGGCTTTACGCAATTGACGGCGGCGCTTTTCGCTGGGCTTTTCAAAGTACGCAATGCGTTTCATATCTTTAATAAGCCCCTCTTTTTCACAGAGCTTCTTAAAGCGACGAAGCATTTGATCCACTGTTTCGTTACCGCGCGACTTTACCTTCAGCATAGCTACTCCGCCAAAACCGGCAATTTCTGCATAAACCCGCCATCTTTAAGCAATCCAGCCCGGTTCGCCGGACAATAGAAGATACGCTTTCTGATGGTCCCCGCACTGCGAAGCAAGGGAATTTTCAAGCTATGTAGTATAATACCGGCAGGACTACCTAGCAAGGCAGTGATTTTAAAAAATTGTGAACGCAATATCACCTACCTGATCGCGTTTACCATAATAAGCCTGTTTAGGGTGGCTGCCGACCCAAGTTGGCCCAGACTTAAACAGACCGTAAAGGATGGGTATGGATGCTCAAGCGGTAACCGTTTTACTGGCTCAATGCCGAGCCGGTGACAAAGGCGCTTGGGATGCGCTGGTGGATGCTTATTGGCAGCGTTTATATGGTTTTGCCTGGCAATCCACTAAAAATCGGGACTTAGCGCATGATCTGGTGCAGGAAACGTTTTTGCGGGTTGTGCAGAAGCTGGAGCGATATGATCATCGCGATAAGTTTGATGCGTGGCTTTTTCGCATACTCGTAAATTTGATCCGGGATCATAGCCGTTCTCGGGTTCGTCGTCCGGTGCGATCAACGGTTGTTGATACCAGCACCGGGGCGGAGATGACCGATGATATGGCGGCGCGAACCGGGCAGCCGTCTGATCCAATTGATCATCAGGAAGAGGTGCAAAGCCTTTACGCGGCCCTGGAGCAACTCCCGGAAATAGATCGGCAGGTGTTGCTGCTGCGACATTACGGAGAAATGCCATTCAAAGACATCGCCAAAATGCTGCATTGCCCTCTGGGAACGGTTCTGGCAAGAGCCCATCGAGCCTTGGGGAAATTGCGCATAACCATGGAGGTCGATCATGAAGTCAAGTAAATTATCGCAGGCGTGTCTGTTGGATGTATCCGGGGAACTGGGAACTGAGGCCAGCGGACTATTGCGTGAACATGTTGAAACGTATCCCGACGGCATGCTGGAATATGATCAGGCATTGTTAAAATTCAAACAGTTAAATTCGCTGCCTCCCCTGCAATCGCAAATGGATCAAGTATCGCTTGAACGCATGAAACAGCAGGTCAAGCAAGCCGTGCATGACGCGGTTGGTCAGCAACAAAAAGCCGCCCGGTGGCGCTCCATGCGGCGCTGGTTTTATCGCTCCATGTCCATCGCTTCCGGAATGGCTGCCGCGATGGTGATTATCACGGGGGTTTATATTGTCCGGCAACATATTCAGGCACATCAGGCTCGGGTCATGGATGCGGAAAATACATTTCATGAAATGGCGGAAAGCCAGTTGCCTTATCGCGCTAATCCGTCCATCAGACAGATACGCACGCGTATTGATCATTTTGGCTCCCGCAATATGTTTGATGCCCAAAGCGGCGCGGGCAGTGGGGGAATTATGCATCTATTTAACGCACTGGACAAAATCCCGGTTCCCGGAGCTGAAGATGGCTTGCCGCAAACCGACAATGTTCAATAAATGTAGCGAGGATTTTGCCTATGGCGTTGCGTTCTACCTTCCGCGGGCCTTGTCTGGCTTCGGTTTTGTTGGCTGCCGGCCTTTTTTTCGCGCCGACGTCCGTTATTTTCAGCGCTTCAACGTCTGAAGCACCGGCACACCAAAATCCTCCGTTACGACTTTCAGCCCAGCAGATTAACCAGATCATGGATTTTCTAAAAACCACCGAGCCTGACGTTTATGGCAAAGCCGAAATTCTGCGTCGATCTGATCCCCATCAGTTTGACAAACTCATTGCCGAAGCGGCACCAAATTTTGCCCGATTGGAGCGACTGCGACGAACCGATCCCAAATTGCTGCATTTAACATTGTTGGATTTGGCCGATACACATGAATCTTTCAAACTCGCCGGAGAGCTAAGACAGCCCGGCCTGCCCCCATCGGCGGCGCAACTTCTGCGGGTCCGCCTGCAACAAGTTGTCACCGGGCAGTTTGACCTCCGGCAAAAAATTCGTCTCCATGAACTGAATCAACTGGTCAAAAAAATCAATGAATTAAAAGCCCAACTCAAGCATCGCGAAACACAAAGGCAGGTAATTATCAACCGCCGCGTGGCACAACTGATCGGCAAACCGCCGAGCGTTAATTGGTAAAAAAAACGCCGGGCCTTGACGCGGCAATACCGCACTTGGATAATCTGCGGTTACAGGATTTCCGTTTGGCGCGTGGCTGCGGGTTCTGTATTGGAAAAACATTGTTTCTGAACTCCATGGAGAAACGTTCGGCCATGGCAACTATTACAAAAAAAGAAATTGTCGATCGCATTGCCGATACCAATAATGTGAATCGCGCAACCGCTAAACAAATTGTTCAGGCCTTTCTTGATGAGATCAGCAATTCGCTGGTCCGGGGGAATCGCCTGGAATTTCGGGACTTTGGGGTATTTGAGGTTCGGCAGCGCGCTGCGCACAAAGCGCAGAATCCAAAAACGCTCGAAACCGTTGAAGTGCCCAGACGGTTACGTCTTCGGTTCAAGGCCAGCAGCACACTTAAAAAGCGACTCGATGGCCCTATCCCAAGCGGTGCAAAAGCATCTCTTGCCGGGCGTGGCGTTTCATAGTGCGAATCGGGCCGGCCCTCATAAAGGCGCATGGTGGGGTTGATGGAAGCCTCCCAACGGATTCCCGGCAATCCCTGCCCGTAAATGCCACTTATATCGTTACATCAGAAACAGGCTAGCAAAGTCAGACCGGATTTCCTATGGAGCAACAACCTTCAGCAATTATACCGGCAATACAACAATGGATTGCTGCTTTAGCCGATGATCTTGAAAAGCGCCAACGCGATCATCTTTTTCGGCGTTTGTCATCGGTTGACGGCCCCCAGAGTGCCGAATTACTTATTGGCTCCAAGCGATATGTGCAGTTCTGCACCAATAATTACCTGGGTTTGGCGGCTGATCCGGAAGTGGTCGATGCCGCGCATCGGGCGCTGGATCGTTGGGGCTTTGGATCCGGTGCATCGCGGCTGGTCGCTGGTTCCATGGAATCACACCATGAATTGGAAAAGGATTTGGCGGAATTTAAACATGCTGAGGCGGCGTTGGTCTTTTCATCCGGTTATGCCGCGAACATGGCCGTGTTGACCACCTTCACCTCTCCGCATGATCTGATTCTCTCTGATAAACTCAACCATGCCAGCCTGCTGGATGCCGCCAGCTCTTCCGGAGGCACTTGCCGAACATACCCTCACAGGAACTATGCGCGACTTGGCGCATTGCTTGAACGAAAGGCCGGTGCCCCGGACCAAGCCGAGGTTTCCGGGAAGGCCTTTTCGCAATTTCACGCACCAGTTCATCCAGATGATAGAAAATCCCGGATCAATCAGCGCGCATGGATCATCACCGATACGGTATTTTCCATGGATGGAGATCTGGCGGATATGGTGCAGTTAGACCGCATCGCTCGAGACCATGACGCGCTGTTGTTCACCGATGAAGCGCACGCGACAGGGGTTCTCGGCCCGGATGGCCGGGGGGTGGCGGCAATGTATAACGTTGAATCGTCTGTTGCGGTAAGCGTAGGTACTTTATCCAAGGCATTAGGATCCGTTGGTGGGTTTGTTACCGGACCACATCAGGTCATTGACGCTTTAATTAACCGGTCTCGACAATTCATCTACACCACCGCGTTGCCGGCGGTTTGCACGGCAGCAGCCCGGTGCGCCTTGCACATCAGTCGCCGTGAGCCACAGCGTCGGCAACGTGTGCTGGCCCTGGCGGAGCATGTGCGAGCCGAGCTGACGCAGTTAGGCTACCAAACCGGGGCCTCTCAATCCCCTATTATTCCGGTTATGTTTGGCTCATCTCAGCACGCTCTGGAGGCAGCCATGTGGTTGCGTGAACAGGGCATTTTTATTCCGGCCATCCGCCCCCCTACTGTACCTCCAAACACCGCTCGTCTGCGAATTAGCTTGATGGCAACCCATAGTGATGCACATATAGAACATCTGCTGACGGCCATGAAAACGTTACGTCATAAGCTCCTGCGTCCGAATTTGTGATGATTATTAAACTTCCGCCGACGGTTTGTCCGATAAACTATTCGTGAGGGGTTTGGACAGCTAAACACGGAAGTATCCTGGAGGTAATACCGGACCATGCGGATCCGACTCGGGATATATTGCGCGCGTAACGGAGTCATAATGATGATGATATTATTGTGGATTCTCTCTGCTCAACCATTGGTTTTTGCTGTAATCTTCGCCGTTCGCGGATATCGGGAATCAAATCGGGTGAAGGCTAAACGCCAGAACACCCATCGCACATCCCTACCCGCCCGCCGCGGCAGCAATATTAATCCCATAGTCGCAGATTAATGTACAGTTCCATGCGGATACTGACTGTACAATAATTTCTCGGCGCACACCGGGAGACCATGTGGAAGTTCTGGTTCCCAAACCAATGACCTGCTATCGCAGATTCAATGTGTATCGAGTCTGATCCGGACGACAGTAAATCCTCCTCCAAGCATCCCATCTATTTACGAAAAATCGATGAAATCGGTGCCATTTCGCTTGACAGAAAAGGTACATCTGGTACGGTCAGGGGCTGGAAAATTGTGCGATTGGCACCGATAATCGGGTAGTGGGCTGCGTTCGGATCGCCGCGTGCCTGAAACGGGGGCCAACACCGCATAAATTGCGTGTTTTTTGGTTTTTTTTATTAAAGAGAATGTGATTCATGGCTGAAGCGGAAAGTCCTGAAAATAATATTACGGAAGGTCCGGGTAAAGGTCAGGCCTATTTCACGCGCGCGCATACTGTGGCGGACACGGGAAATTACGATTACGCCATCGATATGTTCATCCAGGGACTCTTGCGTGAACCAAGCAACATGCCAGAGCATGAGGCGTTGCGGGATATCGCGCTGCGGCGAAAAATTAAAGGTGGAAAGGCGGGCGGTAGCTTGGGCGGCCTGCTCGGGAACAAGGCCTACTTCAAGGGAAAGTCGCCGAAAGAATTAATGCTCAACGCGGAATACGCGCTTGCTAAAGACCCGGGAAACATTAATCAGATGATGACCATGTTGCGGCAGGCCGCTGCGGCGGGCTACAAGGAAATGGTGCTCTGGTTCGGCCCGTTTGTCATGCAGGCCAACCGGACGCAGAAAAAGGCCGATCCAAAATTGTACTTGGAACTCGCTGATCTGTATGAAGGCTTTGGTGAATTTGCCAAAGCCGGCGAATCGGTGCACGCGGCGCTGGAATTATCCCCGGCTGATCCGGAATTAACGGCCCGTGTCAAAGAGCTTGGCACACGGGAAACATTGAAAAAAGGCAAGTACGAATCGGTGCCTGACTTCAAGGAATCTCTGCGCGATCAGGAAATGACCAAAGACCTTCTGCAAAAGGAAAATTTAAACAAAACCGAAGAGTACAAGGTCAAACTCATTCGAGAAAGCCAGGAAGCCTGGGAGAAAAATCCAACCGATCCTCAGTTGCTGACCAAATATGTCAAAGCTCTGGTTGACGCGGAAACAGAGGAAAGCGAAAAGACCGCCATTGAGGTATTGGAAAAGGCTTACGCCCAGACCAAAATATATCGCTACAAAGTAACAATGGGTGATGTGCAAATTAAACAGTTGCGCCGACAACATCGGGCAATGGTGGATAAAGTCCGGGCCAATCCGGATGATAAGGAACTTGCTGAGCAAGTGGTGGAATTTGAGCGCGATCGTCTGAAATTTGAATTGGAAGAATATGAAGATCGTGTGAAAAATTACCCGTCGGACTTGCAGGTGCTCTTTGAATACGGTTACAGGTTGTTCCGCTCGCAACGCTACGAGGAGGCCATCGGCGTTTTGCAACAAGCCCAGAACAATCCGCGATGTCGCACCGATGCGCTGCACTTGCTGGGGCGCGCATTTCTGGAACAATCCATGACTCAGGAAGCGGTCGAAACCCTTCGCCGATCAGTGGAAAGTTATGAACTGGCGGATTCCGGCGATACCAAGAGCAAGGAAATTAATTATTGGCTCGGACGGGCCTTGGAGGCCTCCGGGCAGCTCGAAGATGCGGAAAAGGCTTACAGCCGTATCGCGCAATGGGATATCGCGTTCCGCGATGCCCGGCAGCGGCTTGGCGAATTACGGAAAAAGAGAACCTGATTCCGCCAAATCAAGATTTCCATGGTTTTGCCCTGGCGGTCACTGCTGATTTTATCACCCATGAGGAGCCGCGCGGCAAACGATGATTCCATTAATTCAGGTATTGTTAACCCGTTTTACCTACGTGGCTCTGGCGTTGCTTCTGATTGCCGCCGGATGCGGCGTGCCGATTCCTGAAGATGTGCCGCTGATATTTTCCGGATATCTCTGCAATCCGCACCAAAGTCCATTGGCAGACATCGCCGCCAGCCCGGCGGCAACCAATCAAGCCATGATTGCCACACCGGGCCGCGTTCCCAATATGGAAATTATGATCCTTTTCGGCATGACGGGCATGCTGGTGGGCGATAGCATACTTTATTTTGTAGGACAGCGCGGCATTGATGCCGATAATTTTCTCGCCCGACACATCCGTAAAGTCATGCATTCCAAACGTCGGGAGCGTGTGGAAAAATATTTCCGTAAACACGGCAATTGGACCTTGTTTATCGGGCGGTTTGTACCCGGTGTTCGGGCACTTATTTTTGCCTTATGTGGCATTTCGCGCATGCCGTATTGGCGATTTCTTGTGGTGGACGGCCTGGCGGGGTTGATCAGCGTACCAACGCTCATATATCTCGGATATTGGCAGGCCGCGCGCATTAACTGGCTGTTCAGGGAAGTTGATAAGGTCAAACACTATATTTATATCGCCGCCGGAATCGCCCTGATTATCGCTGTAATCGTTTTTTTCATCCATCGTCAGCAGCAACAGGCGGGGAAAATGCCGCCGAAATAAAAGCTGCTGCCGGCAGCGTCGCAGGTTAACCGGAAAAGAGATCCGTTTGATCCGGATCTTTGGATTGTGCCTGGTTCATCATATCCCGCGCTTCATCCACCAACTCCCCCAAGTCCCTGAATTCCCTGTAAACCGAGGCAAAACGAACATAGGCTATCGCATCGGTCTGCCGCAAATGGTGCATGACCTGCTCACCAATATACGAACTTGGCGCCTCACGCTGATACTTTTGGACAACTTGCTCCTCCACCGCATCGACAATTCGCGCGATGACTTCCGCCGAAACCGGGCGCTTATAGCAGGCCTTTTGAATTCCGGAAAAAATAAGATTGCGGTCAAATGCGACGCGCGATCCATCTTTCTTCACGACCATTAATCGCACAACTTCTTCAATGCGTTCATAGGTGGTAAAGCGACGATTGCAATGTTCACACTCGCGCCGCCTGCGGATGGACTCCCCGCCCTCAACCGGACGCGAATCCAGCACATGATCCTGATCAACAGTATGGCAGAATGGACACCGCACGCAGAACATCCAAGAACAAAACAGCCGCAAATAGAGTAGTCGGGCCGCGTTGGAGCGTCAAATCGGACAACGACCCCCGG
>JAJZVR010000136.1 GCA_021847065.1 Planctomycetota bacterium
AGGTGGATGTATTGCCATATATCCAGTTCCGTCCAGTTGGACAATGGAAATACGCGGATACTTTCACCCTTGTTGATGCGGGCGTTATAGAGGTTCCACATTTCGGGTCTCTGATTTTTGGGGTCCCATTGATAATGTTTGTCCCGGAAGGAAAAAATGCGTTCTTTGGCGCGGGATTTTTCTTCCTCCCGGCGGGCACCACCGAAGGCGGCGTCAAATTGATATTTTTTTAATCCCATCAGCAGGCCTTGCAGATTCATGTTATGGGTATATTTAACGCTTCCGGAGTCAAAGGGGTTGATACCGGTTTTAATGGCGTCAAAGTTCGTGCTTACGATCAGATTAAGGTCATATTCTTTAACCAGATGGTCACGAAAGGCGTAGACTTCCTTGAAGTCCCAGGTGGTGTCAATGTGCATAAACGCAAAGGGAACGTGGGCCGGGTAAAAGGCCTTGCGGGCCAGGTGCAGCATGACGGAGGAATCTTTGCCGCTGGAGAAAAGCATGACCGGATTTTGAAATTCCGCGACAACCTCGCGGATAATGTAAATACTCTCGGCTTCCAGTTCTTTAAGATGCGTAAGTTTGAGCGTCATAATTTGAAAATCCTGATTTAACGGTATCAATTACCAATTAACTACTATTCCGATTAGTTTAATAGGAGTTTGTTGGAGTGTCAACTTAAGGCAACCCCTTGAGCTTCCATTGCACATTTTCGAGCATGTCAACATGTAAACGAGATTACCATAAATTTCGCATAGTTGCAGCAGACGTGGCAGGGGTTATAATGCACAAGCTTAAATTCCCGCGAGGAACGTGTTGGCATGCGCTGACAGTATCCCGTTGTTAAAATAGCGAAAGGCATTCAAGAAATGATCACAGAGGAAAAGAAGCGGCAAATTATCACCGATACACGTACCCATGAAAAAGACACCGGCTCAGCGGAAGTGCAGATTGCCCTGCTGACCGAGCGGATAAATGACCTGACGGGGCACCTCAAAACGCATAAGAAGGATTTCTCTTCGCGGCGCGGGTTGCTCAAGATGGTGGGAAAGCGTTCCAGCCTGTTGAAATATCTGACCCGCACAGACCCACAGCGGTATCAGGCTATTATCACCCGCCTTGGCTTGCGCAAATAGTTTGCCTGCTTATCGCATGATCTGCATGATGTTGTGGGTTACTACATTTATCAGGCAGGCTCGGGCGGGCAGATGCAGGTAATTGTTCCGGCGTCTTTTTTAGAGTGCTCCAATCCAGTTCATGGATAGGAGCTGCGGCAGAAAGATGTGAATCGCGAAAAAGCGTTCGCAGTCTGTCGGGTGTATAAATGTTGCGGGATTTGTTGTTACTCGCGCCCGCCTGTGATTATCGATTCCACGATTACGGTAATTGTGGAGTAATTACGGGCGATGTTGTTGTTGTAGAAGTTGTTGGTTAAACAGTTTTTTTATTGAAGGACACAAAGATGACGGTAGTTAAGGTTGAGACGGAATTAAACGGTCGTAAGTTTTCCATTGAGACGGGGTATTTGGCTAAGCAGGCGGATGGGGCGGTATTGGTACAATTTGGTGATACGGTGGTTTTGACCACAGTGGTAACATCCGATCCACGGCCAGGAATTGATTTCTTCCCGCTGACCGTTGATTATCGTGAAAAGACTTCCGCTGCAGGGAAATTCCCCGGTGGCTTTATCAAGCGCGAAGGGCGCCCCTCCACAAAAGAGACGCTGACGGCCCGGATGATTGATCGTCCGATTCGTCCCTTGTTCCCGCTGGGCTACATGGATGAGGTTTTAATTCAGTCGATGGTGTTGTCTGCCGATGGGCAGAATGACCCGGATATTCTGGCAATGGTCGGTGCTTCCGCCGCATTGGCGATCAGCAAAATTCCGTTTGAAGGCCCGATTGGGGCCGTGCGCGTTGGCAGAGTCAACGGCCAACTGATGCTCATGCCCACGCAAGCGGACATGGACACCTCGGACATGGACCTGCTGCTGACCGGCACGGAAAATCATATCAATATGATTGAAGTTGGGGCGCGTGAGCAATCGGAAAAATCGGTGCTGGAAGCCATTGAATTCGGGCAGACTTTCATCCGGCAGTTGGTGGCATTACAACGGGATCTGATGGCCAAGGTTGGCAAGCCCAAGGAATGTACGCTGCGTTCGGCTCCGGCGGAACTGGTGAAAACTGTCGCGGGCTATTCCGATCGGCTCCAGCAGGCGCGGCAAATTCCTGGCAAGCAGGATCGGAACGATGCCGTTAAGGTTATCAAAAAAGAAATTATCGAAAAACTCACAGCGGTTGATCCTGCCACCGGCAAAGCAGCCAATGACGCCGGTCTGGTAGCCAACGCCTTTTCCCAAGTTGAGGAAAAGGTTGTCCGTGAACTGATTCTATCGGGGGTGCGGCCAGATGGCCGGGACCATACCACCATCCGTCCGATATCCGGGCAGGTTGGCGTGTTGCCGCGGACGCACGGATCAGCCGTGTTCTGCCGGGGTGAGACTCAGGCGTTGGTTACCACCACGCTTGGCACGGGTGATGATGAGCAGATTGTTGATGGACTCGGCGAGGAATATTCCAAGAAGTTCATGCTGCATTACAACTTCCCGCCGTTCGCCACTGGTGAAGTCAAGCGCATCATGGGGCCGGGCCGCCGGGAAATTGGACACGGTGCTTTGGCTGAGCGTTCGCTTGAGCCTGTGCTGCCTTCGCCGGATCAGTTCCCGTATGTTATTCGCGTGGTATCTGATATTCTTGAATCCAATGGTAGTTCGTCCATGGCTTCGGTATGCGGCGGTACGCTGGCATTGCTGGACGCAGGCGTGCCTTTAATTCGTCCCGTTGCCGGTATCAGCATCGGTCTGGTAAGCGAAGGAAGCCGGGAAGTTTTAATCACCGACATTCTCGGTGAGGAAGATCACTTCGGCGATATGGATTTCAAGGTTTCCGGCACCACACAGGGTATTACCGGAATCCAATTGGATTTGAAGATTCACGGCCTGCGCATTGATCAAATTGCGGCGACTTTGGAACAAGCTCGTGTGGCGCGTTTGCAGATACTCGAAAAAATGCAGGCCGTTATTCCAACACACCGGGCGGAAATTTCACCGTTTGCGCCGCGCTTGCTGACCATTCATATTAATCCCGAGAAGATCGGTAAAGTTATTGGCCCCGGTGGCAAGACCATCAAGAAGATTGTGGAAACCACCGGTGCCAAAATTGATATTGAAGATGACGGCACGGTATTTATTTCCGCGCTGGGAATGGCCGCCGCTGAACGCGCCCGCGAAGAAGTTGAACGCCTTACTGAAGATGTCAAAGTCGGAAAAATTTACAATGGTAAGGTTTCATCCATTAAAGAATTCGGCGCGTTTATTGAGGTTATTCCAGGTGTAGATGGCTTGTGCCACATCAGCGAATTATCAGATAAATATGTCAAAAATGCCTTGGATGAAGTAAAGATGGGCCAGGAAGTTCGTGTTAAGGTTATCGCCATTGATGATCAGGGGCGAATCAAGCTTTCGCGTAAGCAGGCCATGCGTGATGAAAATCCGCAACCGGCGGCGACGACACCCGCGGCTCAAGCTCCGGCGGTAGTCAGTGCGGCACCGACAGCCTCGGTTTAATTACGCGGTGCATCATGGTAGAGCCTGCAGCACACCCCGGCGCGTCAACAGTGATATCTGAAGATACCACTGTTGACAACCTGGCTCGAGAACGGGATCGGCTGGCGCGGCTGGAGCAACTGGCACGCTTGGGCGAACTTGCCGGCGGGCTGGCGCATGAGCTGAAAAATCCACTTTCAACCATCAAGCTGAATCTGCAATTACTGCAGGAGGATCTGCTGCGCCTGCCGGGTGCGGAATCCAGCAGGGCAAGAGCTTCAATCTTGCGAAAAGAGGTGGACCGGCTTGGCCATACGCTCGATGATTTCCTGCGTTTCGCTGGCCGTCTGGAGTTACATACTAAACCCACGCGGCTCAATGATCTGGTGCGGGACTTGATCGACTTTTTCCGGCCACAGGCGCAGGCGGCCAATGTGCGGCTTCATGCCAGCTTGTGTCCGGAAGAACCTCTCTGCCCGCTAGATCCCAATTTAATCAAGCAGGCGCTGCTGAATCTGATACTCAATGGTGTGCAGGCTATGCCGGATGGCGGAGATTTAATTATTCGCACGCATGTGGATCAGAACCGGGTGTATGTGGATGTTGCGGATACGGGATTGGGCGTAGCCGCCGGAGCGGCAGCGCATATTTTTGAAGCGTATTTCACCACCAAAAAGGGCGGCACGGGACTGGGTCTGGCCACCACGCGCCGTATTATTGAAGAACATCGCGGTCATATTTCCTTCAGCAGTGAACCAGGTAAGGGGACGAATTTCCGACTTGATCTGCCGCTGCAATAGACGTTGCTGTATCCTGCCAGCGCGCAATGTCATTGATGAGGTCAATGAGCTACTTTCTCCACCACGCTGTTGTCATATTGCCCACTGATACATGAATGGACGTTGGCGAAATTCGAGTCGGACTTGGTGGCTCATTTCGGTTTTATGCCACAGAGGATAAACACCGTGGGGATCAGGTTAAAGCACGCGTGCATGGTAATGTCCGTCCAGATATTGCCGGTGCGTTCATACATATAGCCCAGTGCCACGGCCAGCAGGAACAGAACCGGGAAATATTCGTCATAGCCGGGCGTAACCACGTAATGCACGCCGGCAAATACGCCGGCAGTAATTAGTATGGCAATCCAGCGGTTACGCGGCAACCAGGGGAATTGCGGCCATTGGGGAGGCGGGGGGGGCGCAGCAGCGGGGATGGTTGCGGTTATATCCGCGCATGGATTTTCATCATTCGGGTTATTAATCATGCTCGGCGGTACCCATGGGGTATCCGGTGTGGGAGCCGGATTTCCAGCGGTGGTCATTTTATTTGAACCGATGATCATGAATTTCTGGCTTAGCCAGGACTGAATCAATCCTCGAAAGAAAAGCTCTTCAGAAATTGGCGCTATAATCACCACCATAAGCACAAGTAAGCCCAGGCTGATCGGAGAATGATCGGTTGCCAAGGCTTTAAGCGCCGGATGAACCGGCGGGAGTTTATGTGTAATGAGCTTGGAGACAACATCCGTAACAAGAATGGAAAAATATAAAATCGGCGCTATTGCCAGAAAACCCAATAAGCCCATGCCCACACCGCGCGGAATATTACGCGCAACGATTCCTAATCCGGAAAGGCCGTTTTCAAACCACTTTTTGCTGAATAAACATGTTGCCACAATAGCCGACAAGCCTGCGATAATTTCAATGACCGAGGATTTCTGTGATGTTGGCAAGTGCATGGTCGCAAGCGCAGCGAGATTTCCCATAAAAAAATAGATAAGAAAAACCAGAACCACAGCCAGAAAACTCAAAATGTTATTGCGTGGTGGAGCCTGTTGCAGCGGCTCGGCGGAAAATACCCCGGCGCGTATAATGGCATAGATGCTGGTCGCCAGGGCAGCCAGTAGCAACGCGAAAATATGCGCTGCCAGAAAACTTTCAAGGTGCTTGAGAAAACCGACGGATACGGTTGGATGTTGAAGAGGTTGTGGATGGATAAGATAGTCTCCAGAAAAAGGAATATACGCTGAATATTCTCCAGAAGATCGTCGAAACAAAAAAACGCGAAGTTGCGCAATCCAAGACCCGCGTTCCGCTTATTGAGTTGCAGGCGCGGTGTAAGGACGTGGAGGCACCCCGTAATTTTTTTGCCGCCATGACCCGTGAACCTGTCGGGCTGGTCAACGTTATAGCGGAAGTAAAAAAAGCCTCGCCTTCCGCAGGTGTTATACGGGATGACTTCGATCCCGTCGCCATAGCCAAAGCATACAGCACTGCGGGTGCCGATGCACTCTCGGTGCTGACGGATCAGGAATATTTCCATGGATCATTGGATTATCTGCATCCAATTCGCCGGGAAGTTACAATCCCCATCCTGCGGAAAGATTTTATCATTGATCCTTATCAGGTGTGGGAATCACTGGCGGCAGGTGCTGATGCCATTTTGCTGATTGCGGAAATTCTCGGCGATTCAGAAATGATTGATATGCTGATTCTGGCCGCTGAGTTACGGCTTACCGCCTTAATTGAGGTCCATGAAATGGACAGCCTGCTTCGGATGATCAATATGCTGGGATTTCCGATGCGCAGTTACAGCCTTTTGGGAATCAATAACCGTGATCTGACAACGTTCAAGGTGGACCTGGTTAATTCCATCCGACTGGCGGAATTTGTGGATGACAAAGCTGTCCTGGTGGCAGAAAGTGGAATCCGTGACAAATCGGATATTCAACGGTTAAATGCGGCCGGGATTCGCTCCGTGTTGATTGGTGAAACGCTCATGCGCAGCGGCGACATTGGTGGAACAATGGCCAATTTAAAAGGGATATTGCGACAGAGTTGATGTGCCGCATATCACGCCAGAAGTCCTTCGTACGTTTCCGTGGATACCGCACGCACCACGCTGGTGATTATCAGCCATACAATCGCCAAACTGGCCATCAGTAAAATCCACTCCAGTGCCCCGGTTGTGAAAGAGGCATTCGTGCTGGCGGTTGCAGTGTCAGTGGCACTATTACTGGCGGTGTAAGTGTTTTGCCAGGTGGTGGTAAAACTCCAAAACATGGCAAAAGCGATAATAGATGCGCTGGCAACATGATCGGCAGCGTTTGGCGGTGCTGAAATTGGCCATAGAAAAAGGCGTAACGCATTTGCCGGCAGCGCTGCCGATGTGGTTAAGCTCGCTACGACAGGGAATTATGCTGGCAACATTGGGCGTGGCCCTGTTGGTCGTTGGAGGCATTGCTGTGGCGATGGCCCATGGCCATGGGCCGCAACTGATGCAACCGTGGGGCGCTATGGGACCTGGACCTCAAATGATGCGTGTTGGGCATCCCAACGGCCAGCGTGCGGCCTCTATGCCCCCGCCGGGCGCAACATCGGGATTCAGGCCTCCCGCAAATGGCAAAAATATGCCACGACCGAGCGGTGCTAACGGTCCAGGAAACGCAGGCCGTGAATTTGGCCCGCCCGGTGGCTTTCCGCCTCGTTTTGTTATGGGGCCTAGGTACCAAAGATTCGTGCCGCCTGGCATACAACAGCAAAAAATGCTGGGACTGGGGTCGCTGGCCATTGGCTTTATTCTCACGCTGTTAGGAGCGACAAGAATTGCCCTCGCCAACGTAGAGCGCAAATATTTTGTCGCTGACGAAAGCCAGTCCAGCGATTTTCCGCCCGCACCGGACGCGCCATAAACCGAAGCAGGTATTATTGCGGTTGTCCGGCTCCGCCTTGTCCAGCCTGATTACCCTGCATGGATTGCATTTCCATCATCATTACCAGTGGCAGCAGGGCGTGAATGCGCATGGAGAGTTGCTCCAAGTTCTTCATGGGCATACGCCATTGCCCTGTTAAAGTGTTGTTCTTGACCGCCACGCTCATTGACATTGGCTCTGTGGCCGGCATCTTCAATATTGGGGCGTTCATATTGGCCATGGCTTGTACGCGTTGGGCCATCGCTCCAATAAAAGGTGAGAGATTTAGATACGAAATAAGACAAGGGCCGTCGAGCGTATGCTTTGCAGCAGCCATAATTTCGGCGTTGGAATCCAGCGCATCCGTCCCGGATGCGGAAGCTTTAACTGTTTCAGCGATCAGCTTATGGCTACAATTGCCGCCCACAATCAATTGTTTGTCATTGCTGCCGATCAAATACGATTCTGTGTTCATTCCCAGCAGCGCCTGTTGCATTTTCATGGCGCTACGGATTGCATCGCCTCTGGGCGTCCCGGCGGCCGGCAAGACCATGGCTTGCTTAATGGAAGCAAATGGTATTGAAGCAATAACAACTTTCTCCGGAGAGACCGTTGTGTGATAGTGCACTCTAGTTCCCATGCTCAATTGAAAGCTAGTGAGCCAGCGCCCCTCGTTTACAAGCAACGCTTGCAACCCTGCCGCCGATGCCGCGGGCGTTTGAGAGTTTGCCAGACCAATGGACGGCATAACCGGTCCGGTGGCTTTGGAAGCAACATTCAAAAGACTGCTGCATTGAGACATTGGCCTTATCCACCTCGCAAGTTCTCTAACTGCATCGGAAAGCGTATTTTTACCAGCCTGGCTGTCTGAAGCCGTCGCAGATAGCCCAACAGCCCACTGATCCAGAATCTTTGCCGCCAGCGCACCATTGATATTACTGGCCGCAGCTTCAATTAGGCTCGTTGAATCCGGCAGGCCCATCAATGGATTGGCCGTTAATGGTCGCAGGCAAGCCAGAGCCTGTGCAGTTGGTGAACCCGCCTTTTCATCCGAGATCATGGAAAGTGTCATTGCCGCAGAGGAAATCCGCAATCCAATCAGCGCGGAATGAGTGTCTTTTGCCATGCGGATCCCCACTTTCTTGGCTATTGTCTTTAGTTCAGCTCCATTGGCCGCTTTACTGGTGGCGTCAGAGGAGTCGGTTTTGGCCATGGCCTTCTCAAGGGGCTTACGAATGGCTGGAACATTCAGCAGAATATAAACGTCTGAATTGTCCGCTAGAGGTTGTTCGGATGCTGTGAGCATTGGCGTTATGGCCGTACTGACGGATTTGAACTGCAATAATGCCTGTTGATGATTGGATACCATAATGAAGCCCTTGCCAGCCATGGCATAAACATCCCGTCCATCAGCGGATTGTCCGTGCGCCAAGCCATCCTTGCCGGTGGAAAAATTCATATTGGCAATGGCGGATGCGGGGTCTTTCGCGGGCAGAATCATTACGCTATGAGCGGACCCGACCGCACTGCCATCTGGAATCATGACAATTGCGGCGGTGCCGTGGGCGGTAATTCCGCGTGGCAAATTGAGCGTTTTTTCAATGTGCCGTAAGGATGGCGGCAAAACCGGAATTTTCAGTTTTTGGGCCAGCATGGCAACCTTTTTATCTAAGGCGGCCATGTCATGAATAATCACAACAGCCTGCGCTGTTGAGGGAATATCTGCCAGGAGCTTGGCATCTGTAGCTGTACGATTCGCCCCTGTACCCGCAGCCAGAATGCTGCCAGTGCCGAGGAACATGCACACAATGGCGGCAGCTTTAAGAAGGTGTCTGTAATTTAACATCTTGAAAGTCTCCTGAAGTGAGTGGAACACAAAAAAGGCATACATCAAAATAGTGCGCCGGCGGAATTGCCGGACAGACTTTGCTCCAACGTGGCCACGGGAATATACAATTGCATATTTAAGGACCTTTTACCAGTTCCCACACTGAAAACTGCCGGCGGAGGCGGAAGGCCTAATGTAAGCGCATTGGCGGCTTTCGGAACGGTGGTGATGTTTTGCAGTTGGTTCCAACGGGCGATAGGCAAATACGCGGCAGCAAACGTTCCCGGCAAGATTTCGCCCGCGATTTGCGCCAGGCCAGGACGTTTAGAGATTGCGTGAGCGTTCTCTTTGGCCGCGGCAATAGCGGATTTTAATAATATTTCCGTGGTGTCCACGCCGACAAGAACCCGGTGGGATCCGATGTTGATAAGTTCGATGTGGTGCGAGCTTCCTCCGGGCTTTTTTGCCGGCATGGCAATGCGAATGCTCTGATAGCCCGAGACGGTGGCATGGATAATCTGCATATCACGGTGTGTACTGGTTGTGCCATGCTCAATGGTCGCGGGACGACCATTGAAATAAGCCGCCAAGTTGTGCATTTGAGCCTTTGGATGCCGAGAGTACTGGATAATAATTGCCGGGCCGGAAGCCCATGGATTCACCATGTCAGGACGGGTCGGAAGCTTGGACGGTATTGGTGGCAACATGATCGCGCCGGTACCGGTGTGATCCGCGACGGCGGCTAAAAAGTTGCGAATTTCCCTGCTTCCTGTGGCTTGCTTTTGTCCCTTGGCGGCCAACATAGCCTTTAACCAGTGTGATATGGCAACGCCGTTGATACTGTCGGCATACAATACCGAATAGCGCAGGTTTGGCAGGCCGGCGAGGGCATTCGTTGGAAGAGGCGGCTGTGACGCGATAAGTTTGGTCACCGGTGAATTGGCGTGAAAGCGATTGGCAAGATTAAGCACCAGCGCCTGACGGCCAAAATGAACCGTCAACGCGCTACGGTCTAATGCGGTACGTAATTGCTGACTCATTTCGCTTCCCACATGATGCAATATCGCCCGCAGAGCCGGACTGCGCAGCGGCAATTGATTTCCCGGTATCGCCGCGAAGATCATAGCCTCCGACGGTTGAAACAACACCTTCCT
>JAJZVR010000137.1 GCA_021847065.1 Planctomycetota bacterium
GCAGACGGTACGTCGAGAACCGACCTGCCGCAGGCCCAGAACGCCGCGCTCCTCAACACCATGGGCCGCTTTTCGCCTTAAGCTGCTGGACTATCTTCCAGGAGTCTGTCCAAGTAATGGCCGCACCAGGAATTACGCAGCGCTGATCGGCGGCGCTGCTGCTATTGGGGCCTGCGGCGGGCGGCGGCGGATGGCCCATATTAGAAATATCAGCCCCAATACCAGCATAGGCCAACTGTACAGGTCTCCCAGACTGACCCAATGGCCGAAGATAAGCTTGGGCTGATCGCCGGCGCGAAATTGCTCCCCGATCATCCGCATGATCGGATAGAAAGTCGCAAAACATGCTGCGGCAATTCCTTCTTTTTTCCATTTTAAGCCGATAAAAAAACAGAGCAGAAAAAGCAGGAGCCCTTCGAGAGAAGCTTCAATGAGTTGCGAGGGAATTCGGGGGTTGAGAATTTCACGCAGATGTGTAATGACAAAAGCGTTGCCTTGCCGGGCCAGATTGATGAGTTCCATGTTGGGGTTATGGCGTATGGCACCGGCCAGATTGGGGTAGCGAATCATCACCTGCTCGGCAAGATGGCGGGCCTGAACATCCAACTTAATTTTGCGGATAAAATCCGGAATTTGGTGAAGTTGCGCGTTTAGAAACGCAGATTTGCCACTTTGCGCCAGTTTTATAATCTCTTGCTTCGGATGCAGTCCCAGCGCTGTGGCCAGACTTGGGTGATGCCATTGCAGATGTTGGCTTACATATCGAACCATACCGGCAACCGGGTCTTGATTCATAAAATGGGCTAAATTCGGATGTTTGGTGGCAATCGTCCCGGCCAAATGCCGTATTCTCGCATCAAGCGGTTGAGATTGATAAATTAATTCCGTGGGAAACTGCACCGCCCATTTTGCATGAGAGATGTGACCATATACTTCGCCATTAATAAAATTGGCGATACGACCAAAAAATATACCAATTGGTGCGATCATAGCGCCGCAATCCACCAGATTTAGAAAGCGGTATCCGCGGCGTCGCGCGAAAAAATAGGTAGCCGCAAAAACGCCAATAATGCCGCCATGGGCCGCCATTCCGCCATCCTGTATTTTTAACAATCCCCAATACGGAAATGGTGGGGAAAAATTGGTAAACATGCTGGGCCTATAAAGAATTGCTTCCCCCAGCCGGCCACCGATTAATACACCAAAAATTGCTACAAAAAGGACAAAATCCGGCAGTTGCTCCATGGGCAGCAACATGCGACCCGTGCGGATAAAGCGCTTCATCAGCAGATACGCAATGACAAAGCCCAGCAAATACGCGGTGCCATACCAGCGGATACCAAAGCCGGAATTTCCCCATTGCCAGATAAACGGATTAAGCGTTTGAATGTAATAAGCCAGCATCAAATTATTGTGTCTCCATTCAAGTTAAACCCCGTCCAGTTCCCGCGTCCCCGGCGTGGTTACGGGAACCTGGAGCCGAGAACCTGGAACCTGGAATTTCGCATCTCGCGTCTAGCATCTTGCAAAAGCGAAGCGCTTCCAAAGCCTCCTAACTCCTAACTCCTAGCTTCTAACTCCTCCCCTCACCCGCGTACTTTACCGGAAGTTGAATCTTTCTTACACTGGATTATCTGCCCGGTGCCCCGGAGATGATTCGGGATGACACCGAATTGTTTTCCCTGTGATGGAAGGAAAATCTGAATGTCATTTACCAAGTCGCAACGCCTGCAAGCTCTGCCACCTTATTTGTTTATTGAAATTGACCGAAAAAAGCGGGCGCTGCTGGCGGCGGGCAAAGATGTTATTAACCTCGGTGTGGGTGATCCTGATTTACCCACGCACAGATTTATCATTGATGAAATGGCCAAAGCCATTTACGATCCCAAAAACCACCGCTACCCGTTTGATGAAGGGGTGCCGGCCTTCCGACAGGCGGCGGCACGTTTCATGCAGCGGCGGTTTGGGGCGGTGGTTGATGCGGATAACAATATTATCACGACGATCGGTTCCAAAGACGGCATTGCTCATTTGCCGCTGGCCATTATTAATCCCGGCGATGTGGTATTGGTGCCTCAGCCGGGCTATCCGGTATATGCCAGCGGAGCAATTTTCTCCGGCGGACGGGTTTTTCATCTCCCGCTGCTGGAGAAACATGACTTTCTGCCGGATTTGGATGCGATTCCAGAAGACATTCGGCACCAGGCACGGCTGCTGTGGTTGAATTATCCCAACAACCCGACTGCCGCGACCGCACCGCTTAGCTTTTATGCCAAAGCGGTGGCAATGGCCAAACAATACAACTGGATCATCGCGAACGATTTAGCGTATGGGGAAGTCTATTTTGAGCAGGCACCATGCAGCATTTTACAGGTTCCCGGCGCGATGGATGTGGCGATTGAATTTCATTCGCTGTCCAAGAGCTTCAACATGACCGGATGGCGCATCGGCTGGGCGGTGGGCAATCCGGCGGTGGTGGCGGCATTGGGGCAGGTGAAGGGCAATGTGGATTCCGGACAATTTAATGCCGTTCAGGTTGCGGGAGCCATGGCCCTGGAACATTATGATCATCCGGATGTGAAAAAGCAGATGGAAATTTACCGTCGGCGACGTGATACATTGCATGGTGGTTTGGCCGACATGGGCTGGAACTTCCGCAAGCCCACGGCCGGTTTTTTCTGCTGGGTAAATACGCCGAAAAACATCAGCTCAATGGATTTGTGCAATCGTCTGCTGGAAGAAGTGCACGTCGTGACCGTTCCAGGAGCCGGTTTCGGCCCGGCTGCGGAGGGTTATTTACGCATGGCTTTAACGGTGGAAGAATCACGATTACGGGAAGCGGTAAAACGTATTGGCTCGCTGAAGATTTAAGGACCAATTGACAGGCATGGCGGCAACCGGAAAGAAACGATTGAACCAGTGAAAACGTCAACAACACAATTATCCAGGCACCAGACGGCGGTCGGTATTATTCTGGCGGTGGGCCTGATTGTTACCATTGTGGCCGCGTTTCAGGCCCGTTCCCGGGTGATACACCGCGAAAAAACAGGTTCCACACGGTACGTCAACGACTTTGACCGCTGGATGGTGGTGGTGCCGCCATTTGTTGAACACAATGTGCCTTACACCAGTGACACGTTTCCCACCCCACCGGTAACCCTGGCGATCTTCGGACCACTGACGTGGTTTTCTCCGCCGAATGCGGAATGGATATGGGCGTTGTGCAAATATTTGTTTTCTGTGGGAATATTCTGGGCGGTATACCGCATTGCCCGGCGGGCCGGCGTCAAGTTGTCCATGACTGCGGTGCTGCTTATTTTAGCGGTATGGTTTTGGCCGGCATTACAGGATATTCAAGAAGGACAGACTAATTTATTAATGCTGCTTCCGTTAGCCATGGGTTTATGCGCAGCGCAGCTGGACTTACCGGCGTGGAAGTGGCTGGGGGGAATTCTCGTGGGTTTCGCGGTGTGTATTAAAGTAACGCCGCTGGTGTTTCTCATTTATTTTTTGTGGAAACGTCAATGGCATGTTGCGGGAGGAATTATCGCCGGACTGATTTTGGGCCTGCTATTGATCCCGGCGGCGATATTCGGATGGAGTCAGAATCTTGCCTGGTTGCGGCAATGGACGCGGATCATGATCGTGCCATATCTCAAGGGTGGCCATCTAACTTATTTTGTGGGGCAGTCCATTCCGGTTTTCATCGCCCGACTTATTCGGCATGTGCCCGCATTTCCGATGCACCCGGACAAATTGCATCCGGCGCATTATGTAAACGTTATCAATGTCCCGGCACCGACATGCGACATGATCATCCGTATCGTTCTGGTATCCATTGGGCTGGTGGGATTGTGGTGGTCGCGTAAAGCCATGCCGACCCTTCGCGACCGGAGGTATGTGATGGAAATTGGCGGCGTGGCCGCGTTTATGCTTTGGGCGTCGCCGCGGACATGGGTGCCTCATTTTGTGACACTTATTTTCACACTCGTAGCGGTGGGAATGATTTTGTCCGATCCAATGATGGCTTACATAACGCGGCGAAGGGCGTTAATAGCATTATCCGTCGCCGCGTTTTTAATGTTTCTAACCACGGATGTGGCGAAAGTGTTCGGCCCGGACGGTCATCGCTGGATGCTGACAATCGGAGTATCGCTTTGGGCGTCCGTGTTGTTGATGCTGGTGATTTTCACAACTCGCGTCAACGATCAGACAACACCCTCCGATTTGCCACATAACTTAAACACGACCACCGAACGCCCCTGAACAGGATCGCTGATTTTATGACTTCTATTTGCTATATCGCACTTGGCAGCAACCTCGGCAGGCGAGAAGAAAATCTCAGGCAGGCACTTGTTATGATTGCGATGATAGCTGGAACAAAAGTTGGCCTGGTATCGGAGTTGATTGTCACCGCTCCAGTTGGCGGGCCGCCGGGGCAGCAAGACTATTACAACGCGGCAGCACGTCTGGTCACAGAACTCTCACCGCACGGCCTGCTGGCGGATCTGGTAGGCGTTGAACGGGCCATGGGGCGGGATCGCTCATGCGAGACACGCCATGGGCCACGCATCATTGATCTTGATATTCTGCTGTTTGGGGATATTATTATTGACTCGCCTGAATTGAAAATTCCGCATCCGCGCATGCACGAGCGATTATTTGTATTGCGGCCTTTAGCTCAAATCGCACCCAATGTCATTCATCCGAGTATGGGAAAAACGGTCATAGCCTTATTGCAGGCATGTCCGATGGGGTCATGTGATCCAGCGTGATTCAATACGGGGTTGCCAGATGCACATTTGTAAAACAATTTCTGAATTTCGGAAATTCCGATGTTCGCTGACAGAAAGCAAAATCATCTTTGTTCCTACCATGGGCGCATTGCATGAAGGCCATGGCAGTCTGGTGCAAATGGCCCGGCAATTGGCAGGTTCTAACGGCGTGGTGGCGGCCTCCATTTTTGTTAATCCCACACAATTCGGTCCCAATGAAGACTTTCATAAATATCCCCGCCCGTTTGAACAGGATTTGGCCAATCTAAGCCGATGGCAAGCGGATGTCGTATTTTCCCCATCACCCGAAGAGATGTACCCAGTTGGTACTTCAACAAGCATTGATCCAGGCCCGCTGGGGGATTCGCTGGACGGAGCCATTCGCCCGGGCCATTTCCGGGGCGTATGCACAGTGGTAGCAAAACTGCTGGGAATTGTTGAACCCACGGCGATGATTCTGGGCCAAAAAGATTTTCAGCAACAACGGATTCTGCGGCAGATGGCGATGGATTTGAACATGCCGGTGGAAGTCATCACGGCCCCTACCATGCGCGAACCCGATGGCGTGGCCATGAGCAGTCGGAATCGGTATTTATCCCCGGATCAGCGTGCCAGGGCAGGAGCCATTTACCAGGCACTCTGCCGAGCACAGGATCAATACCGTTCCGGAATGCGGGAATCGGCCGTTCTGCAAGCAGGGATGATTGAACAAATCACGCAAGCGGGACTGGAGGTACAGTACGCCCTGGCATGTCACGCCGAAACGCTCGTGCCATATACTGAAACGGCCGGCACGCCGTGCGTTCTTCTGGTGGCCGCCAGACTCGGAACAACGCGATTAATCGATAATTTGCTGATTTCTTAGGGCATGAAATCGTGGAAAATATTATCGCTGCCTCATTTTGATGCACAATGATCTGGTTTATTGACTAACAAATCGCCCGCTGACTGTTTATTAGGCGTAACACTTTCGGACTCGACAAGTTAACGCGGTTAAATTAATCACAAAATCCCTTATTTTTAAGCCCTTTGCCTAAATTTTAGGTAGCCCTACATCACTCTGGCACAGCAATTGCTTAATCATACCGATGTCGGATCGGTTCCGACCCTCTGGCCCGGCCCGTATGGATGCGGTGCGGTGCCAAGAGAAATTGTAGTTTCCGTTTTGTCGGAATGGACGCCGATAGCCCGCAATGGGCGTGACGAGGCTCGGATCTCCTGATGCCGATTGAAATGTTCGGCACTGTCAAGAAATTGTGACTCAAGAAGTGTATACGGCGATTCGGCGGATAGTTCCGCAGTTGGTCCGATTTGGAAAGTTCTGTTTCAACAAGGAGATTGCATGGAGTCCCCAACCAGACAAAATGTTCCGTCGTGTGGTGCGACGGATCCAGTAAGGTTTTTCAGGAATGGTTCTTTGGAGGAACTATTGATGGGTTTCACAAAACTCACCAAGCTCGTAAGAGCAAGCACAATCCGGTGGATGTTCGGCTTGGCCGCGGTTGTGCTCGTAATGACTATGGCTGGACAGATTTACGCCCAGACGGCTCCTGCCACTGCAGCGGCTACGGCTGCGGTCGCCGCCACCGCACCGGCAGCAACCACGACAGCTCCGGCACCGGTAACCGGAGCCTGGGCACAGCAGACCTATGACACTGGCAGCACCGCCTGGATGCTGGCGGCTACCGCATTGGTCATGGTCATGATGCCCGGTCTGGCACTGTACTACGGTGGTATTGTCCGGAAGAAAAACTTCCTGGCCACCATGATGACTTCCTACTCAGCTTTGGGCGTTATCATTGTGCAGTGGTTTCTGTTTGGGTACATGTTATCCTTCGGGACATCGGCCAATCCGATGGTGCAAAAGTTTATCGGTTGGGATCCCAGCCGTTTATTGATGCTTGGACTGGACCCGATCAACGCGATCACCGGCGTTGCAGGCGCACCAGCCGGCGGGCAGTTCCCCGTGCCGGAAACCATTTTTAACATGTTCCAGGCCATGTTCGCCGTTATTACCCCGGCGCTGATCGCCGGCTCAATAGCCGAACGTATGAAATATGGCGCATGGTGCGTATTTATTCTTCTCTGGGGCACATTGGTTTACGACCCTCTGGCCCACTTCATTTGGGGTAATGGATGGTTGGCACAGCTTGGAGCTGTGGACTTTGCCGGTGGAACAGTCGTACATATTTCCTCAGGCGTATCGGGATTGGTTGCCGCCATCATGATTGGCAAACGTAAAGGCTTCCCGAATGTTATCCAGCCCAACTCGCTGTTTAACACGCTCACTGGTGCCGGCTTGCTCTGGTTCGGCTGGTACGGCTTTAATGCCGGTTCGGCCAATGCCGCCAACGGCCTGGCTTGCGCCGCCTTCCTTAACACCACAGTAGCCACAGCTATGGCCGGTCTGGCCTGGAACTTTGCCGAATGGATGCACCATCGCCGCGCCACAAGTTTGGGCATGGCCTCAGGATTTGTGGCTGGTCTGGTGGCCATTACGCCGGCATGCGGTTACGTTGCACTCTGGTCATCGCCGATCATCGGCTTGGCCGCTGGCATCGTCTGCTACTGGGGTGCGCAGATCAAGACCATCTTCGGTTATGATGACGCTCTGGATGCCTTTGGCGTGCATGCCATCGGTGGATTCCTTGGCGCGGTTTTGACCGGTGTATTCGCCAGCACCGCCATCAATGGCGTTGCTGGCTGGATCGATGGCAACTTCCATCAGGTGTTGTTGCAGATTCTCGCCGCCAGCGATGCCGTTGTCTATGCGGGCGTTGTGACTGCGATTATCATCTTTGTGATGCGTCTGTTCATGGAGATACGAGTCTCGGAGCAGGTGGAAATCGAAGGCTTGGACTTGGGCATACACGGGGAGGTTGGCTTGGATACCAATACCTTCCCCGAACAGTCCGTCGCCTTGCCGTTCGGTGCGAACTAAGCGGTACGGCAGTAACGTGTTGTTGAACGTGCCCCCGCCCCGGGCGGGTCCTTGGGCGGGGGCTTTTTATAAAACCCGAAATGGAGAAACCTAAATGAAATTAATTATCGCAATTATTCAACCTCATCGCCTGGAAGCTGTGAAGCAGGCGCTTACGGATGTCGAGGTATTTCGCTTGACCGTCAGCGATGTGCAGGGCTATGGCCGGCAGAAAGGCCACACGGAATATTTCCGCGGCCAGGCGATGCAGGTCAATCTGATCCGGAAAGTCCGTCTTGAAATCGCCGTCAATGAGGCATTTGTGCAGCCCACCGTGGACGCAATTGTTAAAGCTGCCCGCAGCGGACCAGGTGGCAAAGGCCAGATCGGTGATGGCAAAATGTTTATCGTGCCGCTGGACAATGTCATCCGCGTAAGCGATGGCACGGTTGGCAGTGAAGCAATCTAACGCGTTGCATTGCACCGGAGCAAGACCTGGCGATGTAATTTATGCTGGCTACCTGTCCAACCAATGGTCAGGTAACGGGAAAATCAGCAAGAACGATCCTCATCCAGAAATGGCTGGGGATCGTTTTTTATTGTGTTTCTGTTTCAAGCGGGGAAGCTTTGAGCGTTCCACCGGCTTGAGATAAAATTTCGATACGTTTTTCAGCGCTGTCAAGGATGGCCCGGCATCGCTGCACAAGTTCCATACCTTTTTCGTACATGACCAAACTCTCCTCCAACCCGACCTTGCCCGATGCAATTTGATCGACAATACCTTCCAGCCGGGCAATGGATTCCTCAAAGGTCGGCAACTTTTCATCTTTTTTTATCATCGGTGGCTCCGCTAAGAATTCTCAACCATTGATTATAACCAACCCCATGGCTGAATACAGTTTCCGTTTGCCGCCGGGACGTAATTTGTAACCGGCCAATGGTACCCCAAGGCACATGAGAATCCGCGAAACTTCTGGTACAATAAGGATTATGGCTAAACGGTTGCCCCATCTTGATGCCTCGCGGATCGGCGATGACAAGGCACTGGCGATTGGCGCGTATGGGGAATCCGTATCGGCGTATCGCTATATTGTGCTTGCGGAAAAGTCACCCGATGCCTCGCTGCGCAAATCGTTCCAGGAAATGGTGCGGCAGGAAAATGCCCAACGGGAGGCCATCCAGTCACTTTTGACGTCACTGTTTCCTACCGCCTGCTTTTTTCTGACAGCCGAGGATAAGAACCTGGTCTGCGTTGGCCCCCGCCTGGTCGATGCACGCGATGATGCCAGATTTGATGAGGCCATGCGATTAATTGTCGCCAGTGAAAAACGCTCCATCAGCTTTTACAGCCGATATGCAACCGTGGCGGCGACTCCGCAGGTAAAAGCCCTTTTTGAGCAACTGTATCGTGAAGGTCTCCAGAGGGTAAAGGTGCTGCGGGAATTGTTTTCCACCGCCGGTAAGCCAATCCCTGAAGCATGTCCGATTCAATAAAAATAAAATCGTGGCATTTTGGCTATCGGAAAATTCGTAATGACCGTAAAATGACTTTCAGGTTTGTGTTGCGTTGTTTTGTTGTCCATTGGGTTTTCTGTCCGTGGCAGAACTTTTCTTATATGTGTTGCAAGGTCCTGATAAGGGCCGGCAGTTTGATTTCAGTGCCAATGATCCGGTTTTGCTGGGGCGGGCCAGTGAACAGGTACCTTTGGCAGATTTGACCGTATCGCGCCGCCACGCGCGGTTGGAATGGAGTGATAACTCCTGGGTGCTTTTTGATGAGGGCGGGGCCAACGGCGTATTTGTCAACGGCGTGCGCATCAATAAATCGTCTAAACTCAAGGTGGGCGATCAAATTCGCCTCGGTTCCACACTCATGGTTTTCGGAGCACCGGTTCACAGCGTGAATCTGGCATCCAGTGATGAAGTGGCCGCCGCTCCCGAGGGGAACCCCGGCGATTCATCCATTATCAGCACGGTTCCCAGCAGTGATGATTCGGTCATTCTCGCGGCTCCGGAGCCATCCCAGGTGGCTATGGCCCACTTCCGCGTACTTCTGCAAATTTCCAGCGCGATTGCCAGCGTTTTTGATCAACAGCAACTGCTTAATAAGGTTATGGACCTGGTATTTGAGCAATTGCGGGCCGATCGCGGATTTATTGGCCTGCTGGATCAGGAATCCGGACAGGTTGTGCCCGTGGTGGTGCGGTATCGTGATGAAGAGCAGGTTGGAAAAATTGCGGTCAGCCAAACCATTATCCGCCACGTCCTGGCGAAGAATGAAGGCGTGCTTTCCAGCAATGCCATGACCGATCAGCGGTTTCTCAAGGGTAAATCCGTTCATAATATGGCCATCCGTTCGGCGATTTGTGTGCCTATTAAAGGCCGTGAAAAGCAACTGGGCGTTTTACATATTGACTCCAGCGTGGCCAATTACTCCTACACGCCCGATCAGTTGCGGCTGTTGACCGCCATTGGATTGCAAACTGGTTTGGCCATTGAAATTGCCCAGCTATATCATGAAAACGTGCAACAGGA
>JAJZVR010000138.1:0-7099 GCA_021847065.1 Planctomycetota bacterium
CAGTTGGCGCGATTCGCCCGGGAGCGGGAACTGGCGCGTAAGCGTTACGCCAAACGCCGGGCCGCACAAAATTCCGCATAAATCGCTACGGGAGATTTTTATCTCCTGCACGAAGCGACGCTACTGCCTGTGCAGAAAAAAACCGCCACCGATTGCCAACCTCGCACAACACGCCGTCGATCACCTGCACATCACAAAAACACTCACAGCAAAAACCGGGCCGGACACTATTGCCCGGCACCGCGCGTAGCCTTGCGTTGCTGGACCGCGGAGTTATGTTGTTCAACGTGCAATTGGGTTATTGGCAGCAGCCATAGAAACGTGCTTCTGCCGATTAGTTCGGAAGTTTTATACAGGAGATTTTACTGATGCAGTATCGCAGTTCTGGTCGGCTTGGGGTAATGGTTTCGGAGATTGGATTGGGTTGCTGGCAGCTTGGTGCGGCTGATTGGGGCGATGTACCGGAACCGCGGGCTATGGAAGAAGCAAAAATATGCCTCCAACATGCGGATTGTGATTCGCTGCAAATTATATTCAACATTTTCCGGCAGAAGCCGATTGATGAATTATTTGCCGAGGCCAAGGAGAAGGGCGTGGCGATTATTGTGCGGCTGCCGCTGGCGAGTGGCCTGCTGGCCGGCACTTATAAGCGCGATACAGCGTTTGCGGCGAGCGATCATCGCAATTACAACCGCAACGGTGAGAAATTTAATGTCGGTGAAACATTTGCGGGATTGGAATTTGCGCGCGGAGTCGAACTTGCGGATCGGATAAGGGCCTGGGTGCCAAGCGGTCCAAGCATGGCGGAATTTGCCATTCGCTGGATTCTGGATCATGACGCGGTGACAAGCGTTATTCCCGGTGCATCCAAGCCACAACAGGCGATAAGCAATGCCCGCCCTAGCGATCTTGCACCGCTGCCTGCTAACGTTCATAAAGAATTGCGGGAATTGTATGCGGCAGAAATTGCCGCAAGCATTCGCGGGCCGTATTAAGCGCAACTATCCACCGGATGGCGCAACGCTCTGGTGATCCGCAATTTACCGCGGCATTGGAATAACGGCATCAGGGCGGGCGTGATGGCCATTGAGGCTAAGTAAATCAACTTCCATGATCCGCCAATTTCCGGGGCGGGGATGATCCTGCCATATAAAACGCCAGGAGGTAATAACCGGACCATAATCACGCGTGCTGGTCCAGATGACAAGTTGTGTGACGGCCTGATCCGCTCGGATGCGAACAGTCATGGACCGGATGATGTTTCCGGTGATGTGCGCGAATTTCAGCCGTTGGGCTAGACCGGATTGAATCTGGGCATAATTCCAATGACCAAAGGTGGCACTTTTTGCGACATAGTGCATGATTGCCGGCACATTGTCATGGGCGGCGGCGCTGATGATGGCATTATTGGCATTTACCAGGCGTTCATAGGGCGTAACGACCAGCCAAGCTGTGACAACCCAAATGACGGTAACCGCCAGAACAGCGAATCCTATATTTCTTGCTATTGCACGTTGGGTATTGACCCCGCGCCAGACTGCCGCCAGACCAACGAGGAACATGGCGGCCCAGATAGCCCAATGATTTTCAAAAAGCATGCGCCCCGGCGCGGTGGGAAATCCCGTGCTCAGGCGGATGAAAGCCAGGGGGACGAACGGAGTGTGCAGATGTTGCAAAGTAGTTGTCAATTTGCGCTCCTCGGGCGTCAGATCAAGTCGATCTATTGCCAATAATTGTATAACTCCGAGCACGGGTCGGGGCAATTAGGGTCATGTTATCGGAAAATTGTGCCATTGGATTTCGCCGATGGCCATCATGACGCCTAAGATGTTCCGGTTGTTGTGGTTGTTGGATGTAATGGAGTTTCAGACCTGTGGAATTTAATATTCATGAATCGGATTATTCTTTTTCTTATAAGCTCATGACCAACCTGATTATGCCGCGCCCGATCGCGTGGATTACGACGGTGGATGCGGCGGGGGTGGTTAATGCGGCACCATTCAGCTTTTTGTGCAATTGTGGATTGCCGATGAAATTTATGATGCGGAGAAAAAACATATCCGTGCGGAAGCGTTCAACCCGGTAGGCCGCATGGGAGCACCAGCAACGTATGTCCGGTCGCGCGATCCCTTCAATATGCCCCGGCAGAATTATCAACAATGGCTGGACACGCATTAATTCCGCTTCCAGATGGAGAAATATGCCCCCTGCCACTGCCTGGAAAATTCCCGGCGAACGGAGGTGAAAGCGGGGTTGGCCCAGAGGCCGAACTTTCCGTAGCCGCGCCGCACGACAATATAATGTGCGACCAATGCCTCGCTTTTCAGCCGCCGCATTTCAATTGCGGTGGGAATACCGGGTTCCGGAAACCAGCTAAGAGGCATGGCCATACCCTTTGGCATCCAGGGGAGATACCCGTTGGAAAGTATCAGCGTGCGATGGCCTTGAACTATTTTTGCTACGTATTGCCACTGTGAAGCTTGCTGCGGATAGGCCCAGAGATAACCGGTTTGATGGTTCCGTACTTTGCCGTGCCAGCACCATAGTGTAATGCCCGCGCTGCGGGCCTGGCTGCAAAGAGCCAATATTCCCAGCACGACGGTCAATTGTATCTGTCGTGCGCCACAGCGGCTGATGACCAGGGCGGTAAAAAGTACGGGCAGATAGGAATAATATTCCCAGGCATATTTCCAGCCATAAAAGCCCAGCACAAACGCGATGTGCATAATGGCGATGGAAAGTGCGGTTTCCATAAACCGATTTGGCGCGTGAAGCCAATCGGTAATCAGACCGCCGATATGCGGTGTTTGGGATGACGTTGGGCCGACATGTTTTTGCCGCAACCCGCGGATGAGTAGTACCCATAGCAGGATTGTGGACATGATAAGCCATAATCCGGCCGGCGTAATTACATAGTAATACCACGGATGATACGCCGGTGACCAGAACTGTAAACCGCTGCCGGAAAAAAAACCAAAATGTGTGTCTTTATAGGTGCGCATTCCCGTGATTGGTACAATGGTTAACAATAGTGATCTGATTCCAAAACGCCAGATCATCGCGCCGGCCATCAGCAGGCCAGTTACTATTGCCGGGGCGGTGCGGCGCAACAAACCTGATCCGCAACGCTCCTGGCGGTACCAGTCGAGGAGCGTAAAGATTACCAGCAGCAATCCGTACACATAGGCCATGGATGGTTTAACGAATAAACACGCTGTGCATATCGCCAAGGCCCGATCCCGGCGGCCGCTGGCCTGTTCGGCAATGGCCCACAGCAGCAGCAGGGCCTCAAGCGGGTGGGTCAGCGTGAGATAGCACGGCATGATAGCCACGGGCAAAGCGAGAAATAAAAACCATAAGGCCGGACGGGATAATCGCATGGCAATGGCAAAGCGGGCAATCGCCAGGGCCATAAGGACTTCCATGACGGATGTCATGATTAAAAAAGCCGCTGGCGTGCGGCCCAGCACAGCAAAGCCCCAGTGAGCGATGACTAAGCTTGCTAAACCATGGGTGTAGCCAAAGTCGATGGCTGGCTTCATCCCCATGGAAATCAGCCAATCGCCTTTTAATGCGGTGCCGGGATCAAAGAAGGAAAAAAACGTCCAGCCGGCGATTCGGGGCAACTGCCAAAGCTGTAAAAAAAGCAGCAATATCGCCAAACCTGCGCCCAGCATCCAGAATCTGCGAAGCGGCGTTGGTGCAGCAGTGGGGAGTGTGTCGAGCACTTGTTGGCTGGCGCCCGAACTGGAATTTGGCAGAACATTATTCATGGGCAGAATTCTAACGGAAATATTTGCGCGTGACAGACCTGTGCGTCCAAGGCGCTGACCGAGGGTGTGGCAATTTTTCCGGGCGGCACCCAATTGCGGCCACAATCGTCCCGGCGCGGGGATGGCTTTGTGTTTCAATCGGATATTCCACCACCGGCAAAGCCGGCGGCAATGTAAGGAATGCCACGGCGGCACGCTGCCCGGAAAAATTGTCACGCCTGACCGCGCACACCGCTGTCGATTACTTGTAATTTAAAAAAAACGTGTTAAAGTCAGACACATGCGAGATCGGGGTGGATTCAATTTATCCCCGGCAACTCCGTGGCGTTGAGATTTAGAGCATTATTTTGGCCAACGTTTCTGGCCTGTTATGAATTGGTGATTGGTTCAGTTTTTTAGGAAGGTGCATATTATGATTCTCCCATACAACTGGAAAGAGAAGCTCAAACCGTCGAATCTGCGGAATACAATCAACGAGAATTCCGCGGTTATGAGCATCATCGCGGCAGTGGTGGCCATTGTGGCGATTGCCTTTATAGTCCGGAATTTTTTCCACACCACCCAGTACGGCCCCACAACCGCTTATTACTATGATACATCCGACGGCAGCGTTCAAGTGCTGCCAAGGTCCAAGTACCCGCCGTTAATTGGCAAAACTGGTAAGCCGACATTGGTATGGGCGGAATATTATTCCTGCTCATCGTGTTCAGATAAGCAACTGGCTTATCTGGAGAAGTATTCGGCCCAGGCCAAAAAAGCGATGGAGCAACTTCAGCAGCAGCAGCGTAATCCCAAGAACAAAGGCGAACCGCCTAATTTTGCGCTTATGCAGATGGCAATGCAAGGCGGAGGCATTCTGGTACGCAGCCCCAAAAAAGGCTCGAAGTGGTATCCGTTGGAATCTCCTCAGGGAATGCAGATTGCCACTCCACCATCATGTACGACCGGCCAGCTCAAAGCATGTAACCCCAGTTAATGCTGTCATAGGCCCCATGGATTTCCATCATTGCCTGTCGTGGAGAATTTTCCCCGGCAGGCAATTTTTATTGGCGCACGGAAATTGCGTTATCATGATGCTAAAGTTCAGTCTTTTGTCATGCGTGTGCATTACAAAAGCCCCATGGCGGGTGCCGGAAAATTGAACCTTGATGGAGACTGCCTGAAAATGCTCTTTGCGCCGATTGAAGAAGTTCTGGCCGCGTTAAAACGCGGTGAAATGATTGTTCTTGTGGATGATGAAGACCGTGAAAACGAAGGGGATTTGGTCTGCGCGGCACAGTTTATCACTCCGGCGATCGTTAATTTTATGCTCAAGGAAGCGCGCGGCGTATTGTGCGTGGCCATGACCCCCGAGGATTGCCAGCGCCTGGCTTTATATCCTCAGACGTCCTACAACACGGCACCATTGGGAACCGCCTTTACTGTAACCGTTGATGCGCATCCGCGGCTGGGAATCACAACGGGTGTTTCCGCGGCGGAGCGGGCTTTAACCATCCAAACGCTGATCAATCCAAACTGCGGCCTCGATGATCTTTGCCGTCCGGGACATATTAACCCGTTGCGTGCCCGGCCCGGCGGCGTACTGGAGCGTGCTGGCCAAACCGAAGGATCCGTTGATCTGGCGCGAATGGCGGGCTTGTATCCCGCCGGCGTTATTATTGAAATCATGTCCGAAGACGGCACGATGGCGCGCTTACCGGAACTGGAAACATTTTCCCGCCGCCATGGCCTGCTGATGTGCAGCAATGCGGATATTATCCAATACCGACTCCGGCGCGATGCGCTGGTAAAACGAATTGAATCCACGGAATTAAAAACGGCTTTCGGTAAATTTGACCTGCATGTTTATGAAACGCTCAACGATCCACTGCTGCATTTGGCCATAACCAGCGGTGGTGTCGGAGCCATTGATCCGGCAACCGGGAAATCGGTTGTCCAAGGGGAGCCAGTTCTGGTTCGGGTACATTCAGAGCATTTATTGGGTGATGTTTTTGCGGCAGATTTTACCGACAGTGGCCGTGAACTGCAGGAATCTTTACGGATGATTCAACGTGCCGGCAGGGGGGCGGTGGTATATCTGCGGCAGGAATCGCGCGGTTTGGCTCTTTTAGCGCGATTGAAGGAGATTCGAAATTCCGAAAAGCCTGCCGCGCACGGTGAATTACCAGGTACCATGGGGCGGCGGGATTTTGGAATTGGAGCGCAAATTTTGCGAGACTTGGGCCTGCGCGAACTGATTATTCTCACCAATCGGCCTAAAAAGCTCCATGGCCTGGAAGGCTTTGATCTTACGGTTATTGAGCAGCGACCCATTATGCCTGTTTAGCTCACTGCGGTTGCTTGGGCAGTGGCGTATGAATATGCGTTACTTCATTGCCAACGAGAATGGCATTGGATACGCGACCGGAAAGAACGGCCTTGGCATCATTTTGGATATTCGGCGCATAGGCCGGATCGTGAATTATTTTTTTCAACATCCAAATGACCGTCGGATCTTTTCGCACGGGCCATAACTGATAAATACACTGCCGCAGTGCCGCGGCATGAGGATCTTCGATCGTTGGCAGAAGTCTTTCTTTTATTTGCCATGCGGTGCCATTATCCGCCTCGCTGTATGCTGCCGCAATGCCCGCCACTTTGGCGGCAGCGCCGGGGTTCACAGCACCCAGCACAGATGTTACTGCCGCCACATGTTGCTGCTGTGCACCGCCGGTAAATGGAAATTCACGAATCGCAACAATGCCCCAGTGTTCCGTGCCACCGAGTGTCGGCGATGCGAGTTTATTCTGCGGTGCCAGGGTAAAATGAAATTTCTCGGTTCGCACTTTGACAATGTAATGATTACTGGAGGTATCCGAGGGTGGTACAATTTTGGAATCACTTCCCCAGTTTGCGCCAAACAGACTGGTGAGATATTGATTCATATTTTCCATGGTCTGCCAGACGCGACCGGGATGATTTTTATGTTCCTGCCGTACGGGCCAGGAAATCAGCTTAAAGGCCTCTTGGTCGGTTTTCGTGCGTCCTTGCGCCACCAATGCAATATAGTGCCGCAGCAGGGCGGTGCGACTGGTTGGATATTTTAGAATTGGACTTGCCGGTGGAGTTTGAAACAGCCAGAAGCCGCCACCAATAACAATGAGTGCCACGATAATCAAACCGATAACTTTTATACCGCCGGAAGATGAGTCAGACATGGCATAATACCCTCAGAAAAAGAAAATACCTAAGCCGCCAGTTAGATAGTGTAACGCATTGGGTCTATAAAATAAAAGCCAAAAAAAAGTCAAATGCTGTGAAGCTGCGTGGAAAAATTACCAAGCCGC
>JAJZVR010000138.1:7199-10167 GCA_021847065.1 Planctomycetota bacterium
TGCAGGATCGACAAGTGGTTCGTCTGGGTACCAATGATCCGATACAAGTGGATGTTCGGTTCATTGCCGCTACAAATAAGGATCTGGAAGAGGCGGTACGCAAGCATGAATTCAGGGATGATTTATATTTTCGCATTAAAGGCGCAACGATTATGCTACCGCCATTGCGGCAACGCAGTGAAGATATTCCCGTGCTCATCGACCACATGATCAAGAAAAGTTCTCTGCGTCTCAATAAGCCCATCGACGGGATCGACAACGACGCGCGCGAGATTCTCGTGTCATACAACTGGCCGGGTAACATTCGGCAGTTGGAAAATGTCATTGAAAATATGATCGCACTGGCCAGTGGCCCGCAGTTGACTGCGGATGATATTCCACCGGACATCCTGGGGCATTATTCAGTGGAAACGGTTTCTACCACAGCTTTGGCTCCGATGAACTTAACCGGCGGAGGCAACACCGGTACAGCTATTACGAGCCTTGCCGGCATCAGTTTAGCGGAACTGGAAAAAGAGGCCATTCAAAAAACATTGGAAATGGTGGGTGGGAACCGCGAACACGCAGCAAAATTGCTCGGTATTGGTGAGCGCACACTTTATCGCAAAATCAAAGAATATGGCGTCGCGGAATAAGGCCCCGTCAGATTCCCGGAATCAATCCACCAAAGCGGCGTTCGCGCCGGGCGTAATCGGCCAAAGCGCGGTCAAATTCAGCGGCGGTAAAATCCGGCCAGCATACATCCGTGACAAATAATTCCGCATAACTGATCTGCCAGAGCAGATAATTGCTTACGCGCATTTCCCCGGCAGTGCGAATAAGCAAATCCGGATCAGGCATTCCGGCGGTATAAAGATGTTCGCCAATTGTCTGTTCGTCGATCGCGTTGACATCAAGCGTGCCAGCCTGAACTTTTCGGGCTATGGATCGCGCCGCATCGGTAATTTCCGCGCGGGAGCCGTAATTGACCGCCAGGCACAAGGTCATGCCGGTGTTATGATCCAATGCGGCAATGGTACGATCCAATTCCTCCAGTACATCCGGCGGCAGGCCATCACGTCGGCCAATCTGCCGGAAACGGATGTTGTTTTTCAACATCACCGGCCGTTCGCTGATAAGGTATTCGATGTACAGCCGCATGAGGGTATTGACCTCATTGACGGGGCGGCTCCAGTTTTCTATGGAAAAGCTGTAAAGTGTAAGTTGCTTTAACCCCAGCCGGGCGCTGTGTTCAACAATTTCTCGCGCTGCGATGGCACCCGCGCGGTGGCCTTCTGTGCGGGGTTTTCCCCTGCGCTTCGCCCAGCGGCCGTTGCCGTCCATAATAACGGCAACATGTTGCGGTATTTGCGGATTATCGCCTTTTTCCGGCTCTCTATTTAACGGTGGGGTGCTCATCTGGCTCTACCTTTTATCCGCCGAGCTACAATACTTGTAAATTATATCCCTATACTCACCGTACGGGGCAAATAAGGGTCTGATGCCGGGCCGGCCCGACGCTGACAATTCGGATTGGCACTTGAACATACGCCGCAATCGTATCGAGATACGTTCGCGCGTTGCCCGGCAAATCGGCCAGTGTTCGCACATCATCAAGCGTTTCATGCCATCCCGGCAAATCTTGATACACCGGTTGGGCTTGTTGGAGTTCATACGCATCCGGCGGAAATTCATTGGTGATCTGACCATTGATTTTATAGCCGGTACAGACGCGCAAGATGTCAAACGTGGACAGCACATCCAATAGCATGATGCACAGGCCCGTTACGCCGCAAATCCGCGTGGCATAGCGCAGCGCCACAAGATCCAGATAACCACAACGGCGTGGTCGGCCTGTGGTGGTGCCAAATTCGTGCCCGCGCGTGCGGATGCGCTCACCGACGGCGTTGTCCTGTTCGGTCGGAAATGGACCAGAGCCTACGCGAGAGCAATACGCCTTGACTACACCAAGCACTGTTTGCACCGCCCGCGCCGGTACGCCGGTACCCGCCGACAGCCCGGTGCCACAATTGCTGCTGGTAACAAACGGAAACGTGCCGTGATCCAAGTCCAAAAGCACGGCATTGGCGCCTTCAAATAACAGCCGCTTATTGTCATCCATGGCCTGGTGGAGAAGCGCGGAGGTGTGACATACATAAGGCTTAAGCAATTGGCCATAGCCGCGATATTGTTCAAACATCGGAACCCATTCCAGCGGCGGTGCGCCGTAAAGCCCTTTGAACAAATGGTTTTTTTCGGCCACCACCCGCTGTAATTTGTCGCTTAGTCGCGTTTCATCGAGAAGATCAGCCATGCGAATAGCCATGGATCGCCCGGCCTTATCGGAATAGCAGGGGCCGATGCCGCGCGCGGTGGTACCGAGTTTATTATCCCCAAGCCGTTGTTCCGACAACTGATCCTGCAATTTATGGTAAGGCATTACGACATGGGCCTGACTGCTGATGCGCAGATTGTTTTCCACGGCAATACCCTGGCTGACGAGTTGGTCCATTTCCTGCAAAAGTTGCACCGGGTCAATCACCACGCCATTGGCCAGTACCGACGTGCAGCGTGGATGCAGAATGCCGCTGGGAATTAAATGGAAAGCATACTTTTTATCGCCAACTTTCACGGAATGCCCGGCATTGCTGCCACCGTTCCAGCGAATGGCGAAGTCGAATTGGGCGGTCAAAAGATCAACAATCTTCCCCTTTCCCTCATCGCCCCACTGCAGGCCGACAATGGAAGTATTGCCAAGGGAATCCGGTAACGCCAGTTCAGGCTCCATGCAATGCCTTTATTCAAACAAAAGTCCATGCCATTGTATCTCGGCTAACAGGCCGCGATTGCCCGGGGCGGGACTCGAACCCGCACGACCGAAAACGGTCACAGGATTTTAAGTCCTGAGCGTCTGCCATTCCGCCACCCGGGCGAGGATGTGCCATTATCGTTGGAAATCATTGGTTTTCAACCCGACATAAAATATTTA
>JAJZVR010000139.1 GCA_021847065.1 Planctomycetota bacterium
CGGTTGATGATCGCGCTGCAAAATATGCGTATGAGTTGTGACAGCACTTACCTGCTGGATCATGAAAGTGACTTCGGATTCAAAGCGGATGAATTAAGTACGCTTCTGGACGAACTTTTTGAGCGGCCGGATGAAAAGGTAGTGATCTTTAGTCAGTGGCTGCGCATGCATGAGTTGCTGGTGCGGCGCATGCGCGGGCGGCCATGGGAACATGTGCTCTTTCACGGGGGCGTGCCGAGTACCCAACGCGGCAGCTTGGTGGATCGCTTTTGCGAAGACCGCACGTGCCGGGCGTTTCTGGCGACGGATGCGGGCGGCGTGGGGCTGAATCTGCAGCATTCGGCTTCGGTGGTAGTGAATGTGGATTTGCCATGGAACCCGGCGGTGCTGGAACAACGGATAGGGCGGGTGCATCGGCTGGGGCAGAAACGTCCGGTGCAGGTGATTAATTTCGTGGCCAAGGGCACCATTGAAGAAGGAATGCTGTCGGTATTGCAGTTCAAAAAATCGCTTTTCTCCGGCGTACTGGATCGCGGCGAGTCCACGATATTGCTGGGCGGATCGCGCTTGAAGAAATTCATTGAAACCGTGGAACAGACCACCGGGGCTATTCCCGTTGCGGTGGCGGAAGAAACAGTGGAATCGTTGAGCGTCTCATCGACTGAACGATCGGCGCAGGGCGTCGGGAGCAATGGATCCCCGCCGAATTCAGCGCAAGCTATTGGCGCGATGACTGGGGCCAACACCGCGTCACCGGTGCCGTCAACAGTTGGAGACAACTCCAGCCCCGCAAATCCCTGGGCGGGATTGCTGCAAGTCGGGCTGAATGTATTGGAACAATTGGCGGCACAGTCCCGTCCAGCGTCCGAAAGTTCGGGGCAGGCGGGTAGCGCACAATCAGGCCGCACGGCTGGGATGTCGATCATTCATCGTGATGAACGCACCGGCGAGTCGTACATGAAACTACCCGTACCCAATCCAGAGGTGGTGGAACAGGCGCTGGGTGCTATCAGCAAATTACTGGAACAGTTCCGTAGTGGGGCATCGAGGTAGCGTTGCAGGCGTGACAGACCGCCAGGCGTGTTGTGGTGTTCCGCATCGCCCACCGCCGGGATGTTTATGAAGAATGAGGATTCCCTTCAGGCCCCTACGGGGCCAGGAGTTAGAAGTCCTTTTCACTGATCAAGGAACACTGATCACGGATCAATATGTCACGTGTCACGAACAACGAACAACAGCTTTTCGGGCTGCCGAGGCAAGGAGGCCAAGTGGGCCAAGTGGGCCAAGTTATTGGGGCAAGGGGGCCAAGTTCGGAAAGTTGCGAAACACCTTGATGGCAGCGGGTTTTCTTCAAGATGCTCTAGATGCTCAAGATGTTTTAAGGGGGGGGGGCGGAGCCACAGGACAGAGAAAAGTGAAAGTTGAGAGTAGAGCTTGCGCGCGGGCGTTTGACTGCAACGAGCAACGAAAAGCGTCCCGACGCTTCGGGCGGCAATGATAGGTGCTGCCTGGGGCAGCACAACGAATCGTTTCATGCTGGGGATGAAAAACTCTTTTGTCCGCCTGCGGGCGGTCGAAAGTGTTTTGCGGTCTTGGACCGCAACATTTCGTTGCGCGGAACACCGTTTCGCGTTTTGTTCAGGCGCATCCGATTCGTCGGGCGGGACGCCTCATATTATTTCCCGGCGCGCCGGGATCAAAGAACAGTGTTCAGCCGGTCTGAACTGTTCGTCGGGAAGGCTATAGGGTTGCAGTGAGGGGGATAATGCGCAACTGCGCTAAAAGGTTGCAGAATCTGTCACAGGCCCGAAATCACCCGTGAATCGGTTTACTTCTGGAAAAATTTAAACGGCCGTTGACCGGTTCGCGCTGGGTAGATAACTAAGATGAGCTGGTCAGTAGAGCGAGGTTCTCAAGCGTTTTTAATGCTTTTCCTGAATCTATGGCGGCGACGGATAACTTCACGCCCTCACGCAGGGATTCCACTTTGCCGCCCACCCATAATGCGGCTGCACTGTTAAGCAGCACGATGTCCCGCGCCGGGCCGCTTTTACCGGAAAGTATCTCGCGCATCTTTGCCGCCGACGCTTCGGGGGAATCGATGCGCAGGTCGTCGGCGGTTGATATTTGCAGGCCAACATCTTTGGCGGAAAGTTCCAGTGTTTTAATTTCATCCCCGTCAAACAGGGCCACCCGCGTTGGCCCACCAATGGATAGTTCGCACAGTGCGCCCTCCACCGGATCCGTCCCGCAAACCACCATGGCCCGCACCGCCCCTAAGCGCACCAGCACTTCCAGCATGGGCCGCACCAGACTTGGCCGCGGAACTCCGGCAAGCTGACGCCGCGCTCCGGCGGGATTGGTCAAAGGCCCCATCAGATTAAAAATTGTCGCAAAACCAAGAGAATTTCTGATTTCCGCCACATGCCGCATCGCCGGGTGGTGTCGGGGGGCAAAACAAAAACAGACCCCAAGTTCCTTGATGCATCGGGCCTGTAAATCTGGATCAATGTCCACTCGAACACCCAGACGTGTTAATACATCCGCACTGCCGCTGCGGCTGGTCACGGCGCTGTTGCCATGTTTGGCGACCGGCACGCCGCAAGCCGCAGCCACCATTGCCGCAGTCGTGGAAACATTGAAAATGCGCGATCCCGTGCCGCCGGTGCCGCAGGTGTCAATGGCATTTTCCGGAGCCACTACCCGTACCGCAAATTGCCGCATAACCGTCGCCGCACCCGCGAGTTCATCAACCGTGGGATCCCGCCCGGCCAACAGTGCCAGAAATGCGCCCACTTGGGCCGCCGGCGCAGTACCGGACATAATGGATTCAAACGCACTGCGGGTTTGCTCCTGCGTAAGGCTTTGTCCCTTAAGTAATATTGTGAGAATATCTTTCATGCCGTTCCCGCTGCCAAGCCAGTGTGAAATGCGGTTAAATCAGTTTTGCCCCATCGCCTGCCGTGGTGGCAAACATTGCGGCTTGCTTGCCGCAACGTTTCGGATATTGACTGTCAATGGCGGATGTTAAGGCTTCAATGGCTTGGCGCTGCACCATCGCCACGATTGATCCGCCGAAACCGCCTCCCGTCATGCGTGCTCCGTATACACCTTTAACGGTCGCGGCAATTTCCACGAGTACATCAAGTTCCGGGCAGCTTACGCCATAATCGTCGCGCAGGCTTTCATGGGACGCATACATCAGTTTGCCACAGGTGGCCCAATCTCCCGCCGCCATGGCATCGGCAAATTGCAGCGTGCGGGCATTTTCCGAAATGACGTGCCGCGCCCGGCGAAAAACGGTGGGATCCATTTCCATGCGGCATGTTTCCAGCATGGATAAATCCGCATCGCGCAGGGCCTTAACCGCGGGAAACTTTTTCTTCAACGTCGCCACCGCGCGTTCACACTGATTTCGGCGCGCCTGATATTCCCCCTGCACCAGTTCATGCTTGACGTTGGTGTTGGCAATGAAAATACGCATGTCCGCATCTTTCATCGGCACTTGCCGACGGGAAAGATCGCGACAATCCAGCAGCATGGCATGATCCTTTTCCCCCAGTGCGGAAATAAATTGATCCATGATTCCGCATGGCATGCCGGCATAATTATGTTCAGCCCATTGCGCCGCCAGCGCCAATTCCACCTTGTCCATGGTTTTTCCGTTCGCCGCCAGCAGCGCCATTCCGGTTGCCACTTCAAATGAGGCACTTGACGAAAGGCCTCCACCAATGGGCACCGTGGTGGTGACCAGAGCGTCGATGCCATTTTTTACCAAGCCGCGTTGCCGCAAAGCCTCGGCAATGCCTTTGGCATAAAGCGACCATTTTGGAGCATCTTTGGCAACGGGACCGGCAATTGAAAATTCCGCCATTTCATTTTGGGTTGTGGTGAAAAGACGGATTTTGGCATCGGTGCGAGGCTTGCCCACAATCGCGGTAAAGCGGTCAATGGCGATGGGAAACACGTATCCATCGTTATAATCGGTGTGTTCCCCGATCAAATTCACCCGTCCCGGCGCCTGACTAAAAATAAAAGGCCCGGAAGACTTCCCGAAGTGTCTTTCAAATTCCTGTTCCCGATTCTGATCCACGCCAAAACTCCCAAACATGCCAATAAGTTGGCACCACAACGTTTAACTCTGCCGCCAACGCGACAAGCCAGTATGCTAGGGGCACACGCTTGGTAAATCAATGGTAACGCCGTATCAAGCAAAAGGGGGGCGGCGGCGGTGGCCGCCGAGGTTTTAGGTTACAGGTTACAGGTTACAGGTTACAGGTTATCTGATCACCGGTAAATCGGATTATCTTCAACCCTACCAGCATGGCAGTGCGATTGTGGTTCGGCGAATGAGCCAATTGAACAAGCTGCTGCCTGTAACTGCTGCCAATATTCATCTGATGGCCAATATAAGAACTCTGGTGGCGCAAAAGCTGGCGGAAATCGATCAATCCATTCAAGTACGCACCAGGCAGGGATTCAACGCCGCCTCAGATATTGTAAGCACTGGTTCCGGCAAACATGTCATGGATTTGCTCCGGGCCAAACTTTCGGCTATTAAGGATCGGTACAATCCCAAGCCTGCGGACGAACAAGTACTGGCAAGGCGCCGCTCGCAACAGACGAAAATGGCGGATGCGGCCTTTGGTTTCATGCTGCTGATGACGTTATCGGGATTGTATTTGCGCTTTGTCCGTGCTTTACGCCTTCGCAAAAAACATACCGATAACCTCATCCAAAAGGCCAATCATGATTCATTAACCCATTTGCCGAACCGGGCCTTGTTTTTGAATTGGCTTACGTACGGCCTGGCGCAAGCCCAGCGTACCCGTGGCAACGCTGCGATTTTATTTCTTGATCTTGATGGCTTTAAGCCCGTCAATGACCGACTCGGTCATGGCATAGGTGATCATGTGTTGTGCGAAGTGGCACAACGATTTAAACATGCCACGCGCGGCGGTGACATGATTGCCCGCATTGGCGGTGACGAATTTGCGATTTTCATCCCAGTGGTTTCCGATGAAAGCGATTTGGTCACATTGGCGGATCGCATTATTGAATCCGTGCGCGAGCCTATTGTTTCCGATGGGGCAGTTGTGCATGTGGGCGTGAGCATTGGTGCCGCAGTCTATCCCCGCAATGGCCATGATTGCTAAAGGTTTTGGTGATAAAGCCCGATAAAGCTTAATGTTTGGCAAGCTGCTTATTCAGGCCTACGCAAAAATGGCGCGTACCGACGACTGGATGATGTGCCTGTTGCGCTCGGCTTAGCACATGTTTTACCAGCGCTGTTGCATCTGTGTCTAGGTATGGAAGCAGGCAGATGATTGATCAATCCAATGCCCCCAAGCCCGAATCGACCGGCAAAATAGACAATCCATCAATTCCTGATTTGCGTGATTTATATGAGGAGAGGCCTTTTGGCCCATGGTTGCTGGCTGGGTTCTTTTTTGTGGTGCCCTTCCTTTTGTGGCTATTGCTCTCCAAAGAAGCCAGTGCTTCAATATCTCAGCTGGATCTCGCGGTCCAGGCTGCGGTAGTCACGCTAGCTCTGCTGATTGCTCTGGTAAGCTGGGAAGCCTTGCGACTGGAACAGTTTCGGCAGCGCGTTGCCGTGGCCTTGCTCTTCGTTGCCGGCGGTCTATTATTGGCGACTCAACTGACTTGTCAGGCTTACTGGCAAACCCAATCTCCCTACCCCAACCACCATTTGACAGTTGATTTGGGCTATGCGGCACAGCTTTTGTTCGCCTGCGCTGTGTTGGCGATGGTAATAAGATCACAGCGTACCATCCGTTTTCGTATGCCTCGATCCAATATGATTCTATGGATCTTTGGAATTCCTCTGGCTGCGGCGGCGCTGTACCTCACCACCAATCTGCACGCATGGATTGCGGAGCGGATCCAATGGGAACAGGCGGGGGCCGTGCTGTTGTCGCTTTTCGTGCTGGGGCTTTATAGCGGGGCAATCGTCACAGCGTGGCGGGGCCGGGGCAATGATTCCGCGGTCAACACCGCAGATTATATTGTGGCAGTCCTGCTGTTATTGGCTGCGGCAACTTTGCGGATTGCCGCACTAATCAGACCGCTGGACACAGCGCTGTTGGCGCAATTCTATCAAGTGGCCGGATTGGCATGGCTTTTGCGGTATGTATTTATGGTGGGGTTTCGCGAGCCGCACCAGCGGCTGATGCAAAGTGAGGTCCAGTTCCGAACCCTTTTCGAGAAAAGCGGTGAGGTTACCCTGCTACTTGATGTGGCCACTGGAAAAATTGTGGACAGCAACGAGGCCGCTGTTGAGTTTTACGGATATTCCGCCGAGAAACTCAAAAGTCTTCGCATTTGGAATATCAATACGCTGCCGGAGGCAACGGTGCGGGAGCGTATGGAACAGGTAACCTCCGGGAGCAGGGTACATTATGCGTTCCGGCATCGGCTAAATAACGGCGAAATTCGGGATGTGGATGCGTACTCGGTGGCACTGAATCTCGGCGGGCGTGCCACGCTTTACGTTGTCGTCCGAGACGACACCGAGCGCAAGAAAGCCCTGGCTGATCTGTTGCTATTTCGCCAGGCCATTGAAGCGTCGACCAACGGGATCACCATTGCTGATGCCTTAGCATCCGATACGCCCATTATTTATGTAAATCCGTCTTTTGAAAAGCTTACCGGTTACACACTGGACGAGGTTCGCGGGAAAAATCCGCGATTGCTGCAAGGCCCGGCGCACGGGGGTATCGGCCGAGAGGAAATCCGTGCGGCCATTAAGGCCCAGCGGCCAGTCCAGGCCATCTTGAAAAATTACCGGAAGGATGGCACGCCCTATTGGTGCGAGGTCAATATTTCCCCGGTGCGGGATCCGCACGGGGTTGTTACACAGTGGGTGGGCATCCAAAGTGATATCACCGCACGGCGCGCGGCGGAAGAGAAACTCGAATATCTGGCGTTTTATGATCCGCTGACCGGCATCGCCAATCGTCGGCTGTTATTGGATCGGATCGAACAGGCCATGACATTGGCCAAGCGTAATGGTAATTATGGTGCTCTGGTATTTTTGGATCTGGACCACTTTAAGCAGGTTAATGACGTGCAGGGCCACGAAGTCGGAGATGCTCTGCTGATGCAGATTGTGGATCGCGTGCGCAAAATATTGCGTGAGTCCGATACTGTCGGGCGAATTGGCGGCGATGAATTTGTCATTCTCTTGCCGAATCTTTCCCCCGATCGGGACCGCATCGCCTCCGAGCTGCTTATCGTATTGCAGCGCATTTCCCAGTTGCTGTCCGAACCGGTGAAAATTGGCCCGGCGGAATATTCGGTTACCGTCAGCATGGGCGTTACGGTTTTTCCCCAGGAAAATGTCACATCCTCGGAACTGATCGCACAGGCGGATATTGCCATGTACCGCGCCAAGGAAAGCGGCCGCAATACCTCGTGTTATTTTGAGCCGGCGATGCAGGAACAGATCAAAGAGCGGGCCGCATTGAGTAAGGATTTGCGCGAAGCGTTAAGCCATGGCGATTTCCGCGTTTTTCTCCAGCCGCAGGTGGACCGGACCGGCAGGATCATCGGGGCTGAGGCTCTGATTCGCTGGCAACACCAGCAGGGCGGCCTGATTTCTCCGGTCAAGTTCATTCCCGTCGCGGAAGATACCGGTCTTATTGTGCCCATGGGTGAATTTATGCTGCGTGAAGCCTGTAATATCCTGCGGCAGCTTGAGTGCGCGGATATTACATTCCGCCTCGCTGTTAATGTCAGCCTGCGGCAATTTAAGCTGGTTGATTTTGCGGAGCGGATAATAGCCATTGTGAAGGCCTCCGAAATCAACCCGGCAAGTCTGACTCTGGAAATCACAGAATCCGTTTTGCTGCACGATACCATAGTCGCCATCGAAAAGATGCAAAAAATTAACCAGCTTGGCATCGGCTTTTCGATTGATGACTTTGGCACGGGGTATTCGTCGCTGGGCTACCTTCAACACCTGCCGCTGAAGGAATTGAAAATTGACCGTTCTTTTATTCGCGATGTGGTTACGAACCCCAATGATGGTGCGCTGGTGGAGGCCATTTTAGCCATCGCGCACCACCACCAGTTGCGGGTCGTGGCGGAGGGTATCGAAACGCCGGAACAATTTGACTATCTGAAAAGCCGGGCCTGTCCACTTTATCAGGGCTATCTCTTCGGGCGGCCGATCCCCGCGCAGGAGTTGCTTGATAAGCTGCTGGTGCCGACGGTTTGATCCGCCGACCACGGTCATGCATGGCAATTGGACGGGATTCCACCGGGCAAGCCCGGGGCTATTTGGGCGGCGGGGATCTGTGATAGAAAGAGTGGACGCGCACCGCGGGGCGGGTGCGGTTATCCTTGGGGTGAGGAATGAAACGTTGCGGTTCGCGAATAACGGACACAATTGGGAATCGGAGCGTGAAGAAGTTCATTGTTTTGGGTCCAATCGCCGTAACAGGGATTTCCATTGGCCATGCGCGGCGGCAACCCCGGGGGATTCCTGAATTGCCCGGTGGAATTCCCGTTGGAATAAGTCGCCTGTCTCGGCTGGTTTTAGCAGTTGTTTGCATTGAGTCAGCAGTGCGTTGGTATCTGCGGGGTAATTCGGAGCCTTGGATGCCACTATTTCGTCAAGATCAGTGTTGAGGGCTGTCAATGGGCGCAGAGAAGCAAACCAGGGATATTTGATGATAAGTTGAAGAGCTTCGCCGGTGGAGTGAATTGCGCCGTGCTGACGCTCGTAGAGCATGCGCTGATGATCCAGAAGTTCCTTGTGCAGCGTAAGAAGCACCCGATGAACCTCGTTAAGCAGAGCTTGCACATGTGCAGGTATCGGTGTATTGGCATGTTTTTTCATCGGTTTTTCACTTTATGTTAGCTTTCACTATTTGGGGCGAAGTACAATTCGATGGCCTCCATGGATAGTGAGGTGGGTTTGCCGCGGATCGCCAAACTGACGAATGACAACAGCACGCATGCGGGACTCCCATGATCAAACAGTGGGCAACTGGATTGGCGGCACAGCCTGCTGGATTTCCGCGCGTTGCGGTTCAAGCCAGGGGGGCAACATTAATTTTATGCCGAGTTCCGCCGCCGGCTGGTCGGCGGTGAAACCGGGATTGCTGGTCGCAATCTCGAAAAGCACCCCGCCGGGTTCGCGGTAATAAATTGAATGAAAATAGCAGCGATCCATGACCGGCGAAACATTCAGCCCGATACCCGCTATGATTTTATGCCACGCGGCCTGTTGCGCATCGTCGGGTGTGCGGAAGGCGACATGATGCACCACGCCGGCACCCAAAGTGCCATGGCGCAGCTCGGGCACGAGTAAAAGATCAACCAGCAATCCTGAGCCATTATCTCTGGAGCCAGCGCGAAACCGTGAGCGATCATCTTCATTTCCTAAAGATTCGTAACCCATCACTGCGGTGAGTAGTTCGCTAGTGGATTCGCTCTTGCGTTCCGAAATGGTCACACTGTGCAATCCACGAATTGCGCTATCCGCGGGAATTGGGCCGGAAAGCCACGGTTTGGCCGTAGAATCTGCCGATTGATCCGCGCCGATAATTTCCAGTTCCATACCATCGGGATCCAAAAAGCCCAGTACCGGTTCACCAAAGCGGTTGCTGCCTGACTTGGCGTCAATGCCCTGTGCCGCCAAACGCTTGACCCAAAAGTCAATAGCTTCTGGAGGAACACAAAACGCGGTGGCCGTAACCTGCGGCGGCCCGACACGCCCGCGTGGTGCTCCAGGCCACGCAAAAAATGTCAGAATGGTTCCGGGGCGGCCCAATTCATCACCATAGTAGAGATGATAGCTGCTGGGATCGTCAAAGTTCACCGTAAGTTTCACCAGCCGCAGCCCCAGCACGCCGCAGTAGAAATTGATGTTACGCTGCGCATCACCGGTGATGGCGGTAACGTGATGAAGACCGGGTAAAGTGGGATTCTTTGTGTTCATTGTATTTTTCTGCCTAAAAAAGCCATGGCGTTCTTCCGGGTAATCATGCTTGCGTGTCGCGGGTTGGGGGCAAACTGGCCGCCCGCCGGATCATTGTCCGGGCTGCTTGAAATTCGTCGTCATTAATACTATGCGGTCTTGCGGCGTCGGGGCGTTGGGAAAATTGGGCGTGCATCGTGTCTCCGAACGA